>VGSZ01000016.1 GCA_016874845.1 Deltaproteobacteria bacterium | reverse complement strand
GCCCGCCGCGCTGCCCGCCGCGCTGCCCGCCGCGCTGCCCGCCGCGCTGCCCGCCGCGCTGCCCGCCGCGCTGCCCGCCGCGCTGCCCGCCGCGCTGCCTGCCGCGCTGCCCGCCGCGCCGCCCGCCGCCTCGCATTCGGGGCCACAGGCCGTGGCGCCGCGCGCGCGTGGGCGGGCCGTGCCCCTCGGCTATGGCGTCGCGCTTCCGCGATCGCCGCCGACCGAGGTCGAGCGTCCGTCGAGCCCGGCGCGTCCGGCGCGCCCGGCGCGCGAAACCACCGAGACGCTCGCGGTCGTGCTCGGCCGCGGACACCGTGCGCTTCCGGGCCGCGCCGGCGACGACGACAGCGCCACCAGCACGGGGACGGCGCCGCGGGTCACGCGGATCCGGGTCGCCGGCGCGTCGGATCACTCCACCGGCGAAGACCCGGTTGTCGCCGGTGGCGACACGCCACCGGGGCGGCGTCAACCGGCAGCGGCGGTGGGCGCCCCCTTCGCTGCCGAGACGTTGACCGACGAGCCCCGCTCGCCGCTGATCCCGCGGCCCGCCGCGGCCGGCGACGACAAAGACGACGACGCGACGCTGACGCCGTCGAGGGGAGCGCTCGAAGCCGTGCGCGCGGCCCTCCGCGGCATCGCCGACGGGGTGCTCTTGGTCGAGGTGCCGGACGACGCCGTGGTCATCGTGAACGGCGTCGAGCGTGGGCGCGGGGTGGTGCGCGTGCGCGAGCTCGATCGCCACGCCCGCCACGTCGTGCGCATCCTGCGGCTCGGGTACCACTCGTGGTCCGGGTCGGTGAGCCTCGACGGGCTTCCCGCGGCCCGCGTCCGCCCCACACTGAGGCCCCGGGCGCGCTGACGACCAAGGTCACCCGAGGCCCAGCGCATTCCACGCGGCTTGATCATGCCCCTGCAGCCCGCGCACCCCAGGAGCCGACCGATGAACACGACCCTCGCCGCCGCCGAGGCCTTCCTCGCTGAAGACGTCGACCAGTCCCCCGACCTCGTGCGCCTCGTCGAGGCAGCCCGTGGCGGCGACGCCGCGGCCCAGCGTGAGCTCGATGACCGCTTCGCCGGCTCGCTGACGTTCGGCACCGCAGGGCTGCGCGGACGCGTCGAGGCCGGCACGAACCGGATGAACCGCGTCGTCGTGCTGAAGGCGACGTGGGGGCTCGGCACGTTCCTGCTCGAGCAGGGGGCGGCCCACGGCGTCGACGCGCGCGCCCGGGGTGTCGTGATCGCCTTCGACGGTCGGCTGTCGTCGCGCACGTTTGCCGAGGACGCGTCGGCGGTGCTGGCTGCGCTCGGCATCCCGGTCCACATGTTTCCCGACCCGCAGCCGACGCCGCTGTGCGCGTTCGCGGTGTCGTCGATCGGCGCGGCGGCGGGCATCATGGTGACGGCCTCGCACAACCCGCCCGCCGACAACGGGTACAAGGTCTACTGGGCGAACGCCGCGCAGATCATCCCGCCCATCGACGACGGTATCGTCGCCGCCATCGCGCGGGCGCCGAAGGCCAACACCATCGCGCGGCTGCATCCCCCCGACGCCGCCCACAAGGGCCTCCGTCGCTTGATTGGCGACGACGTCGAGCGGCGCTACCTCGACGCCATCCGCGACGTGGGCTGGCACCGCGCGCCGGCGCACGCGGGGGCCGTGCCGTTGCGCATCGTCTACACGGCGATGCACGGCGTCGGTCACCGGCTGACCGTGCGCGGTCTGCGCGAGGCGGGCTTCGAGGGTGTCACCTGCGTGCCCACGCAGACCGATCCCGACGGAACGTTTCGCACCGTCGCGTTCCCCAATCCCGAAGAGAAGGGCGCGCTCGATCTCGCGCTGCAGAAGGCGAACGAGGTCGACGCCGACGTCGTCCTCGCCAACGACCCGGACGCCGACCGGCTTGCCGTCGCGGTGCGCACGGAGCCCGGCCGCTACCGCGCGCTGTCGGGCAACGAGATCGGCGTGCTGCTGTGCCACGACGCCCTGAAGAACAAGGACGCCGGCAGCAAGAAGAAGCTCGTGATCACGACCATCGTGTCGTCGACGATGCTGTCGCGCATCGCTCATGACCTCGGCGCCGCCTACGACGAGGTGCTGACAGGCTTCAAGTGGATCGCGAACAAGGCGATGGAACGCGAGCAGACCGGCCACTACTTCTGCGGCGGCTACGAGGAGGCCATCGGCTTCTCGCTGGGGCCCATCGTGCGCGACAAGGACGGCGTCGGCGCGGCGGTCCGGATGGCCGAGCTGTGTCGCAGCCTCAAGGAAGAGGGGCGTACGCTGGTCGACCGCCTCGACGAACTGGCGGTGCGCCACGGCCTGAGCCACGGGGCGCAGTGGTCGGTGACGATGCCGGGGCTCGACGGGCTGTCGAAGATCGGCGCCATCATGAACACGCTGCGGGAGCGGCCGGCCACGCTGTCGACGCTGGCGGGCAGCCCGGTGGTGCGCCGCGTCGACCTGAAGACCGCCGACATCCCCGCCGACGTCATCGTGCTGTACAGCGAAGACGGCGCCCGTCTGACGGTGCGTCCGTCGGGCACCGAGCCGAAGATCAAGCTCTACCTCGAGCTGCAGGCCCGCGTCGGCTCGACGGCCGAGCTCGCGGCGGCGCGGGCTGCGCTCGGCGCGAAGGCGGCGCGCATCCAGGGCGAGGTGAAGGCCGCTCTCGGCGTCTGACGCGCAGCCGTCAGCGACGCACGCGGCGGGCGACCTCGGCGAGCGCCGGCAACAGCACCGTCGGATCACCGTCGACGAGACGGAGCCGTCGTCGGCGGTCGAGCTTCTTCAGCAGCCCTTCGAGGCGGCGGGCGCGCTCGGTGGTGGTCTCCCAGAACCAGCACAGGCGCACGGGGCGCCGCGCGCGCGTGTAGCGGGCCCCGCGCCCGGCCGAGTGCAGCGCGACGCGGGCGACGACGGCGCGGGCGTAGCCGACGTACAGGCTGCCGTCGGCGCAGCGCACGACGTACGTGCCGGCGACGTCGTCGGCGTCCTTGCTTGCGTCGGGGCGCCTCGGGGGGCGCCGCTCGCGTCGTGAAAGGGCCATGACGGCAGACTACGTCGACGTGGGCCAACCGCGCTTGTCGCGAGCGCAGGCAGGGGCTACTTCGTCGCCATGGTCGACCTCGTCTCGCTCGCGCGTGGCAACGACTCCGGCGGGGACGGCGCGCCGCCGCCGACGCCCGACGAGCTGCTCCTCGAACTGATGGACCTCGTCGCCCTCGCCTTCCCCGAGGCGCTCGATGAGCTGCACGTCGCCTTCGTCCCCAATGAAGACGGGCGTCGTCCGGCGCTGACGAACCTCGACGGTCGGGCGCGGCCGGCCCGGGGCGAGGCGCCAGTGAAGCGCCCCGCCCTCGGCCACGAAGACGCCGCGGTGCTCGACGCCATCAACGCGCTGCTGCACGACTTCGCCGACGCGACGCTGTCGCAAGGTGGCGTGCGCGTGCTGCGCGGGCGGATCGCCGTGACCGCCGCCGATGACGGCGCCCGTGACGTGTCGCTTTTTGACGACGACGCTGGCGGAGCGGTGGTGATGACCCGCCGCTTCGACGCCTCCGAGCTGCGTTGGCTGCTGTTCACGCCAGCGCTGTTTCGGGCCCTCGAGCGCACAGCGCCGGCCGAGGCGGCCCAGAAGGCGCGCATCGACGAGGCGCTCGCCGGCATGCGCCGGTTCGACATCGACATGAAGAAGGGCATGATCACCTTCAGCACGCCCGACCGTCCGTCGTCGCCGTGGAAATTCGAGCTCGTCGGCTCGTTCGTCGACGAGCCCAAGCGGTTCCTTTGGGGCTGGGCCAACGACCAGGTCGATCCGGCGCTGGTGCGCGGCGTCGACGCCCTGCGACAGCGCTCCCTCGACCCGGGGCTGCGGGCCCTGACCGACGGCAGCTTCGGCGGCCCCGAGCCGCTGTTCACGCGCCTCGCCCGGCACGCCGCCGTCGAGACAGGCGCCCATGGGCTGTATCGCGCGCCGTTCTCGTCGACGCAGGGCAAGGGCATCATGTACCTGGCGCTGCGCTCGCTCTGACGGCTCGATGATGTCGGCGCGGGCCGCGACCGGGGCCCACGCTAGGATGATGGCATGCGGCTCCTCGCACACGTGCTGGTGGGCATGGCCGTCGTCGGTGCGGCGGCGGTCGCGCGGGCCGAGGACGAGGACCTGACGCCGCTGCCGCTGCAGCCGCTGCCGCTGGCGCGCCCCGCGAGCCGCGTCGTCGACACTGAGCCGGCGCCGTTTCCGGGCGCCTGCGGGGCGGGGCCGGTGCCGATGCTCGGCGAACGCCTGCCGTGGGGGCCGGGCGAGTCACTGTCGTGGGACGTGACCCTGCTCGGTGTCCGGGCCGGCCGCGTCGCTGCGCGCACCGACGAGCCCACCCGCATCGACGGGGTCGATGTCTATCCGGTGCGGGCACGGGCGCGCACCGATTCGTTCCTGAAGGCGTTTGGTGACTTTGACGCCTCGATGGTGACCTTCGTCGATCCCCGGACGTCGACGCCGGTGCGGATGGCGAACCACGTCGTCAGTCACGAGCTGTTCGTCGACGAGCCGCAGGTAACCCGCGAGGACGCGGCGTTCTCCCCGTCGACGGTGGGCGCCGGCGGACCACGCGGCGGTCGCGTACGCGGCGTGTTCGACCACAAGGGACGCGGGCGCAAGGTGCACAAGGAGGCCCGGGTCAGCTCCCGCGCCGAGGTCGTCGACCTGCTCGCCGTGCTGCCGTGGCTGCGCTCGCGCGAGCTGGTCGCGGGCCGGCGGTTCTGCGTCGAGCTGTTCCACCGGCGACGCCTGTACCGGGTCGAGGGCGTGTTCGGCGCCGTGGAGGTGGTGCAGGTGCCGGCCGGGCAACGTCGGGGCCGTCGCATCGACGCCGCGGTGCAGCGCGCCGAGGGGCGCAAGCCCCGCGCGCTCGAGGTCTGGCTCTCCGACGACGACGAGCGCGTGCCGTTGCTGGTGCGCAGCCCCGAGGGCGTGGGCTCGATCGAGCTCCGGCTGGCGCACCACCAGAGGGGGCGCGCCGCCTCGCGCCCGGCCGCCCCGCCGTCCCCGTGACGATGCGGGGGCACCACGTCGGCCGGCACGCCGATACAGGCCCACGTAGCGCACGTCGGAGCGCCGGCGTGCCGTCCATGCTGGAACGAGGAGCGGGTGCTACCGTCCCCGCGTCCTGATCGCCGGAGGCCTCGATGCGTCGCGTTGCCCTGATTTCCTTGCTCACCGCGTCGTTCGCTGGCGCCGGATGCTTCGACGTCAAGCCGCCGCCCGACCCACCGCCGGTGCCAGCCGGGTCGATCTCGGGGAGGATCCTCGTCGGCGACGCTGATGGTGATGCGGCGCAGGATCCCGCGGCGGTCGCGGCCCTGCGACGCGAGCTCGCCGCTGCGTTGAACGACGTTGCGTCGCCGTCGTCGTCTGGCGGCGGGGCGCCGCCCCTCGACGTGCGGGGCCGTGGCCCGAAGGACCGCCCCCGCCCTGCGGCGGTCGCCGGCGAGGCCGCGGTCTTCTTCGACCGCGGCCGCTTCGACGCGACGACGCTCGCGACGACGTTGGTGGCGATGTTGCAGCAGGCCGACCTGGCCAAGGTGAAGGTTGACGTCGCCGCCTGCGCCGGGCGCATGTTCTGCCGGGTGCGCCTGCTCGGCGACGACGGTTTCCTGGACGAGAGCACCACCGACGACGTCGTCGACCGCCTGAACGGGGTGAAGGCGCCCGGCGTCCGTGTGGTGGCTCGCAACGTGATTCACCACGGCTTCCGCGTGCCCAATGACCCGTTGTTCGGGCTGCAGTGGCATTACCAGCAGGCGAGGCTCCCGCCGGCCTGGGACCTGACGATCGGGAACGCGAACCTCGTCGTCGCCGTCGTCGCCTCGGGGATCCGCCACGGCAACCCCGACCTTGGTGATTCCATCGCGCGCGACCCCGAGAACTTCAACCAGTTCGTCGAGATGGACTTCGTCTCGGTGGAGTTCTCGGGCGACGGCGACGGCCTCGACCTCGACGCCGAGGACCCGGGCGACGACCTGCGCGGGCCGGGGCAGGGCAGCTTCCATGGCACGCACACTGCGGGCACCGTGGGCGCCGAGACCGACAACAACGTCGGGATCGCCGGCGTGCTGTGGGACGTGCAGATCGTGCCGGTGCGGGTGCTGGGCATGGGGCTGCAAGGCTCGCTCACCGACATCCTGACCGGGCTGTTGTGGGCAGTGGGCGATCCCGACACCGGCGCGCCGCGCAACAAGCGGCCGGCCAAGGTCGTGAACATGAGCCTCGGCGCCGACACCGACCCGACGAGCCAGCAGGGCTGGGAGCAGATCATCAACGCGATCCTCGACAACAACCAGAACCTGTACCCGCAGCGCCCGATTCTCGTCGTCGCGGCAGGTAACGACGGCAAGGACGCGGGGCTCGTCACCCCGGCCAACATCGACCGGCTGATCACGGTCGGGGCGACGCGCCTTGACGGCGTGCGCGCGGACTACTCGAACTTCGGCGCGAAGATCGACGTCATGGCGCCCGGTGGGCAGGTGCAGCAGGACCTGAACAGCGACAACCAGCCAGACGGTGTGCTGTCGACGCTCGGCAACAACGTCGAGTTCGAGCAGGGCACGAGCATGGCTGCGCCGCACGTCACCGGCATCGCCGGCCTCGTCGTCTCCGCCAAGCCCGAGCTGACCCACGATCAGGTGCACCAGCTGCTGCGGGACACCGCCGACCGTCGCTTCCAGTGCAACGAGGGCTGCGGCAACGGCATCATCGACGCGGTGCAGGCGCTGCTCGTGTCGGGCGTGCAGGTCGAACCGACGCCGCGCCTCACCGTCGATACGCAGACCGTGGTCTTCGAGACCGGCATCGCGCGCCGGGACATCCGCGTGCTGAACCTCGGCAGCGCGGCTGGCGGATTCACCGTCTCGCTCGACGGCGCGCAGGCCGCACATTTCTCGGTGACGCCCACGACGGGCACGGCGCCGCCGACCGGCAACGTCGAGCTTGTCGTGCGCCTCGATCGGGGGACGCTGCGCGCCGGCTCGGCGAACCTGATCATCGACGGCACCGGCGACGCCGCCAACCAGCGTGTCCTGGCTGTGCTGTCGTGGAACGACGCCCAGCCGGCGCTCCTCGCCGAGCTCGAGCGCGTCCAGGTGGCGACCTTCCGCCGCGGCGCCGACGGCGCGCTCGAGCCGATGGGCACCACCGAGGCGGCGCGCGCCGATGGCTTTGCCTATACGCTGACCGGGCTGCCGGCCGGCGACTACGAGGTGCGTGCCGTCGGTGACAACAACGCCGACGGCGTGTTCGACGCCCAGTTCGAGAGCGTCGGCGCGTGGCCGGTCAGCGACGGGCCGCGCCCCGTCGCGCTCGAGCAGGACGCGACCGTCACCGGCATCGACTTCGCCATCGCGCCGCGCTTCGTCGTCACCGTCGACAACGGCGTCGGTGCGCCGTGCGCCGCGAGCACCTCCGACGGCGACTGCGCCGGCATCGACTTCGCGCCCGACCCGGCGTGCATCGACGCGTTCCCGGGCGGCTACTGCTCGCGCCTGTGCGACGACGGCGAGTGCGGCCCCTTTGCCCGCTGCGACACGTTGACCTGCGGCAACGGCGAGCCCTGCAACGTCTGCCTGCAGAGGTGCGTGGACTCGGCGCAGTGCCGGTCGGGGTACGTCTGCGTCCTGCAGACCTGCGTGCCACCCGGGTTCGACGGTTGACGGGTGCCCGGTACGGGCGAACGCACCCGACGGCAGCGCGGCCTTGCACGGGCAGCGCCGAAACGGCATGCGAACAGCCATGAGCACCCCCATCGACGTGGCGCCCTCGACGACCCCGTCCCCGCCGACCGCCAACCGGGGCCTGCTTGGGGCCGCCGTCGCCATAGGCGTCGCCAACGCACTGTGGTCCTTGTTTCAGTGGGCCGAACTCCTGCTCGCCCGCCAGGGCGGTACGCCGTTCTGCTCGCTCAACGCGACGTTCGACTGCGCGCAGGTCTGGGACTCGCCCTTCGCCGTCGCCGTCCACGACGTCACCCGCATTCCCATTGCCGGCTGGGGTCTGGCCTGGGCTCTGGCCGCCGTGATCGTGCCGCTGTTCGTCCTGATCGACGAGCGCCGGCTGGCAAGCGGTGGTGCTGCGGCGCTGCGCTTCACCGGGCTCGCCGGCGTCGCCTCGGTGGCGGGGCTCGGGGCGGCGAGCGCCGCCGCGGGCGCGCTGTGTCTGGGCTGCATCGGCACCTACGCGCTGGTGATCGGCTGGACACTTTGCGCGTGGCGCGCCTCGAGCCCGCACGGGTTTGCCGCGCCCGTCCGCGGCGCCATGGGCGCCGGCGCTGTCGTCGTCGTCAGCCTGCTCGGGCTCCTGTACCCCGGGCAGCAGACGCCCCACGCCCAGCAAAAGCTGGCGCTGCCCTCGCCGGCGACGCCGTCGGCCGCGTCGAGCACGTCGAACGCGGCGCCCGCGCCCGCTGCCCCGGCGACGCCCGGCCCCTTCGGCGGGCCGTCCACCGGCGACCCGGTGCGCGACGACCTGCTGACGCGGTTCATGGCCACCCTCGACGACCAGACGAAGCAGACAATGAGCGACCTGCTGGCGGCCTATCGGGACGGGAAGCCCGGGGTCCTCGCCGAGCCGCGCGCGGTCGTCCTTGGCGACGCGAAGGCCCCGCTGCGCATCACCGACTGGACCGACCCGCTGTGCCCGCACTGCGCGATGCTGCACGAGGTGCTCGCCGAGATCGCGCGCACGGTGCCGCCGGGGCTGTTCGTCGTCGAGGCGCGGCACTTCCCGCTCGACGGGGCGTGCAACCCCGGCGTGCAGCGCAAGAGCCCCGACGGCACCCGCTGCGTCGGTGCCCTCGCCTCGATCTGCATGGAGGGCGACCCGCGCGCGTTCGAGGCCAGCGGCGCGCTCTTCGCCGCTCGCGCGCAGACGCCCGAGGCCGTCTACGAAGCGCTCAAGCCGTTCCGCGACCCGGCGAAGCTCAAGCAGTGCGTCGAGAGCGACGCCGCGAAGAAGAAGCTGCTCGACGACGTGAACGCGGCGATGCAGTTCAACATCGAGGGCACGCCGCTGGTGCTCTTGAACGGGCGCGAGGTGCGCGCCGTGCCGCCGTTGCTTTACGCGCTCATTCTCACCGGCGGTTCGTGGCAGAACGCGGCGTTCGCCAGCCTGCCGGCGCCGCGTCCGTTG
This sequence comes from Deltaproteobacteria bacterium, assembly GCA_016874845.1. GTDB lineage: Bacteria > Myxococcota > UBA727 > UBA727 > VGSZ01 > VGSZ01. The sequence continues at coordinate 30,043 of VGSZ01000016.1, read as the reverse complement.
CCCGCCGACGGCGCCGACCACGTCGGCCACGCCCACTAGCCGGCTGCTGAAGAAGGCATGGCGCTCTTCGGCAGCGCGCTCGCTGGCTGAAGCAGCGGCGGCACCCGATGACGGCTGGTCTGGCGCGTCGCGCCACCGTTTGCGCGTCGTCGCGGGTCATGCGTCGTCGCGCTTCGCCGTCGCGCGTCGTCGTCGACGGGAGCGGCTCTCGTCGGCGCAAGCCCCCCTCAGGGCACCGTCGAGGCCCGCGTGTGCCGCAGCAAGAGCGCGGCGGCGAACGCGGCGAGGGCCGGCAGCAGCAACAACGGCGACAGCGGCAGGCGACGTCGCACGGGCGGCGAGCCGTCGAGGGCGCTCTTGTCAAGGCTCTCGAGGATCTTCTGGAAGCTGGTCTCGAGGCTCTGCTTGTCGGTGGCCTGAAAGAACGCGCCGCCGGTGGCCTGGGCGATGGTCTTCAGCAGAGCGGGGTTCACCGGCATCTCGACGGTGACGAAGCGCGGCTGGCCGAAGATGTCGACGCCGTCGGGGAACGGCACACGGCCACCCCGGCCGACGAGGATCGGGTAGACCTTCACGCCGATCTCCTTGGCGAGCTCGGTGGCCGTCTCGGGGGCGAGCTCGCCAGCGTTGTTGTCGCCGTCGGTCAGCAGGATGACGGTCTTCGTCTTTGCCTTCGACGTCTCGAGGCGCGCGACGGCCAGCGCCAACCCGTCGCCGATGGCGGTGCCGTCCTGAATCACGCCCGTGCGGACGCCGTCGAGGACGGTTTTCACGAGCGCGCGGTCGTGGGTCAGCGGCGTCTGCGTGAACGCCTCACCGGCGAAGACGACGAGGCCGACGCGATCGCGCGGGCGCGACAGCACGTGGGTCGCGATCACGTCCTTGGCGACGAACAGCCGGTCCTGCGGACGGAAGTCAGCGGCGCGCATCGACCCCGACACGTCAAGGGCGACGACGATGTCGATGCCTTCGGTCAGCGCCGGGTCGGGCTCGCCGGGCACCACCGGCTGCGCGACGGCGACAGCGCACAGCACCGCCGCGACCGACGCGAGCGCGCGGGCGAGCCGCCGGGCGCGCACCCCGAGCCCCGTAGGGAGCAGCGCCGCGTCGTCGCCGCGGGCGAGGCGCAACGTCGGCGGTCGCCGATCGCGCAGCGCGCCGTAGACGATGGCGCCGACAACAGGGGCGAGGACCACGAGCAACCAGGGGTGCTCGAACGACAGCGCGCCGGCGCCCTCGCGCGCCAGCGCCCGCGCCGCCTGGGTGACGCCCGAAAGGCCGTGGGACAGGCTGGTCGAGAGCGACGCGCTCATCGGTCGCCTCCGCCGGTGCCGCCGGCCGATGACGATGGCGACGACGACGACGACGGCGACGACGACGGATTGGGCGCCTCGCCCGCGACCGGCGCCGCCGTGGCCACGATGAGCGCGCGCACGCGACCGGCCATCGCGTGGGCCTGCTCCTTCGACAACGTCGCCCGCGCGAACTTGATCAGGTCGGCGTCCTGGCCGACGCGCTCGACGAGGCCCACGTCGAGGCCGGAGGCGGCGACACCGAGCAGGTCGCCCACGATCTCGCGGGTGGTGCGGGTGCCGGCGTGCAGCGCGAAGCGGGCCGCGAGGTAGTCACGCAGCACCTCGTCCATCAGGCCCTCGACGAAGCGCGAGACCTCGTCGCGCTGCAGCAGCGGCATCAGCGCCTCGAGCCGCTCGAGGGCCACCTCGTGAGCGGGCCGTGGCGGCGGGGGCGGTGGACCCACGGGAGCCGGGCGCGGTCGGCGGCGGGCAAGAACGCGCGCCACAACGACGACGAGGGTGACGCCGACGAGCAGGGCGAGGGCCAGCCACGGACGATCGTCGCGCACGCGGTACAGGAGCCAGGGCGCCTCGCTCTCGACGACCAGCGCGCCATCGGGGGCGCCACCGTCGGTGGGGTCGGGCAAGGCCTCGGGCTGGACGCGGACCGGCAGCGCCGGCACGTCGAGCAGGTCGCCGTCGGCGGTGGACAGCGAGAACGCTGGCGTCTTCACCCCCTCGAGGTCGAGCGCGAGGAACGGGAAGCGCAGCGTCTCCTGCACCCGCGTCGCCGTCGGCGGGCGTGGTCCCGCGTCGACGTCGCCCGCCGGTGATGGCGCCCCGGCCAGCTCCTTCGCCTCGCGGCGCGGCGGACCGCTGCGCGGCAGGGCCTCGCTGCCCTCGACCTCGTCGGGCAGGTCGATGCGCTTCTTCGCCGGGCGCGTGATCGTGACGACGAGCTCGACAACGCGGCCGAAGGCGACCGGGTCGGGCTCGACCCGGGCCTGCAGCGAGAAGCCGTCGGGAAGGGGTCGGGCGACGCCGGCGTCGTCGTTGGCGCCGGCGCCGGCGTCGACGCGCACGCTGGCGGCGCCGGCGCCGGCGTCGTCGTTGGCGCCGGCGCCGGCGTCGACGCGCACGCTGGCGGCGCCGGCGCCGGCCTCGACGTCGGCAGGCAGCTCCAGCGGACGCGGCCCGGCGTCGACGACGATCCCGCCGTCGACGGCGCCGACGGTGAGCAGGGCGAGCAGGGTGATGGCCGCGGCGCCCGTCACGCGGCCCTCCGGGCGCTGCGCCGCAGGAAGCGCAGCAACGGCAGGATTGCGTCGTCGTCACCGACGTCGACGACGACGTGCTCGAGCCCCGCGGCCTTCAGCGCCGCGCGCCGGGCGTCCCGGGCGGCGCGCCCCCGGGCGACCCAGTCGGCGCGCACCCGGGCGTCGGCGGTGTCGACCAGCGTCTCGCGCCCGGTCTCGGCGTCGACCAGCCCGACCACGCCGACGTCGGGGAGCTCGTCGTCGAGCGGGTCGCGCACCTCGACCACGGCGACGTCATGGCGCAGCGCCAGCGCGCGGGCGCGCTCGACAGGAATGGTGACGCCGATCAGATCCGAGACGATGACGACGATGGCGCGCTGGCGACACAGGTGCTGCGCGGTCTCGAGCGCCGGCAGCAGCGAGGTCGAGCGGGCCTCGCCGCCGACCGCCAGCACGTCGCGGATGATCCGCAGTACGTGCGCCTTGCCCTTGGCCGGGCGTACGAGGCGCTCGGCGCGGTCGGTGAAGGCGACCAGACCCACCTTGTCCTGGTTGCGCGACGCCGACAGCGCGAGCACCGCGGCGACCTCGGCCGCCAGCGCACGCCGCAGGCGGCCGCGCGAGCCGGTGATCATCGAGCCGGACACGTCGAGCACGAGGAGCAGCGTGAGTTCGCGCTCCTCGACGAACTGCTTGACGAACAGGTCGCCGTTGCGTGCGGTGGCCAGCCAGTCGACGTGACGGGGGTCGTCGCCGTCGGCGAAGGCGCGGCTCTCGGAGAACGCCATGCCGCGACCCTTGAACCGCGAGTGCCACGCCCCCGACGTCGAGGCGCTCACCCGCTTGCGCGCGCGCAGCTCGACCTGACGCACCCGCTTGAGCAGCGATCGCAGCTCGGCGTCGTCGACAGGCGTGCCCGCCGTCGCCCTCGGCATCGACGCCGGGGAAGGTGATGATGCAGCGACAGCTGCCGACGCCGACGTCGGCGCCGACGGGGCCTTCGGGGCGCGGGCCTTGCGGAAGAAGGACATGGGGGAGCTCAGGCGTAGACGGTGACCTTGGCGGTCGGCAGCTCGGCGACGGCGACCTTTGTCACCTTCGCCCCGGGGAACCGCAGGCGGTCGATGAGCCACAGCGCGATGTGCTCGGTGGTGGGGTTCTCTAGGCCCGGCACCTCGTTGAGCAGCCGGTGATCGAGCACCTCGTGCACCCGGCGCCACTCAAGCTCCATGTCGTCGAAGTCGACGACCCAGCCGGTGGCGGGGTGCAGCGGCGCCTCGACCGTGACCTCGACGGTGAAGCTCGAGCCGTGGGTGCGCGCGCAGCGGTGATCCTTCGGGATGCCGGTGAGGTACCGCGCCGACTCGAAGTGCCACGTCTTGGTCAGGTCGAAGCGTCTCGCGGTGCTCATGTCCGATCGATGGCGATCACACCGTCGTCGCGCAAGGGGGCCGCAGGGCGGCGGGGGCGGCGTTGGACCCCCTTGCTGCGTCGCCATGCCGCCGCCACACCCGCACGCGGCAACAAACGGCGACGGACGCGAGGAGCAGGACGATGGGCAACCTAGTGTGCATCGGCGCGCAGTGGGGAGACGAGGGCAAGGGGCGCATCGTCGACCGGCTGAGCGAGCAGGCCGACGTTGTCGTCCGCTTCCACGGCGGCAACAACGCCGGCCACACCGTCGTTGTCGACGGCGTCACCACCGTGCTGCATCTGGTGCCGTCGGGGGTGCTTCACAAGAGCAAGCTGTGCGTGATCGGGCCCGGCTGCGTCGTCGATCCCGAGGTGCTGCTGCAGGAGCTCGAGATGCTGGCGGCGCGCGGCCTCGTCGACCTGACGTCGCCAGAGCGCATGATCGTCTCCGATCAGGCCCACGTGATCCTCCCGTTCCACAAGCGCGTCGACAAGGCGCGCGAGGTGGCGCGCGGTGCCGGCAAGATCGGCACCACCGGCCGCGGCATCGGCCCCGCCTACGAAGACAAGGCTGCCCGTCGCGGGCTGCGCATGCACGACCTGATCGAGCCCGACCGCGTCGCCGACGCTGTGCGCAGCGGCGTCATGTACGCCAACAGCGTGCTCGAGGCGTTGGACGGCGAGGTCTACAAGGGCGAGGAGATCGAGTCGATCATCGCCCGGCTGCGCCAGCAGGGGCAGAAGCTGAAGCCCCTCGTCGACGACGCCGGCGCCCGCATCCACGCCGCGGCGCAGGCCGGAAAGCGCGTGCTGTTCGAGGGCGCGCAGGGCGCGCTGCTCGACCTCGACCACGGCACCTACCCGTTCGTCACGTCCTCGAATTGCCTGGCGGCGCACGCGTCGGTGGGAGCGGGGGTGGGACCGAACCTGCTCGGCCGCGTGCTCGCGGTGCTGAAGGCCTACTCGACCCGCGTCGGCGAGGGCCCGTTCCCCACCGAGATGACCGACGCGCGCGGCGAAGACCTGCGCCAGCGCGGCCGCGAGTTCGGCGCGACGACGGGACGGCCGCGGCGTACGGGCTGGCTCGACCTGCCGGCGCTCGAGTACGCGGTGCGCATCAACGGTGTGACCGATCTGGCGATCACCAAGCTCGATGTGCTCGCCGGCTACGGCGAGCTGAAGGTCTGCACGGCCTACGAGCTCGACGGCAGGCGCCTGCCGCACTTCCCCCACGACGTGCGCAAGCTGCAGGCGGTGACGCCGGTGTACGAGTCGTTCGAGGGCTTCGACAAGGTGCCCGACCGCATCGCGTCCCTCGACGACCTGCCTGCCGCCGCGCGGCGCTACCTGAACTTCGTCGTGCAACGCCTCGGGGTGCGGCTGTCGATCGTGGGCGTTGGCCCTGGGCGCGGGCAAGAGCTCGTGATGCACGACGTCCTCGCCGGCTGAGGCCCGCCTGACGTCTGACGCCTCGTGACGGCCACGGCGACGGGCCCCACTTCCCGCCGCCGGCCGACGTCCACCCATCAGGGGCACACCGCGACGACGGGGTCCCCAGGGTTGCTCAATGCCCCTGCGGGAACGTGACGTCAGCGACATGGCACGCCGCGCAGGTCGCCGGCAGGGTGCGCGTCAACCGCTGCACCGGCTCGCCGTCGTCGAGGCGCAACGCCACCGCCGCCACGGCGTCGGGCGAGCCTGCGTCGGCAAAGGCGTGCACCCACACGGCGTACGTGCCCGCCGGCGGCTGCTCGATGGCCAGCGCCGCGGAGGCGGGGCCGCGGCGTAGTCGTCGACAAGGACGCAGTCGTCGAGGCCGTTGGCGTCGTCGTCGAGGCGGCGCATTCCGCCGCCACAGACGCCGGTCCTGGAGCAGCGCGCCGCTGCCGCCGTCGGGCAGCGCGAGGTCGATGAGGTGCAGGTCGAGATCCTGCCGCGTGCTCCACGACAGCTCGGCGCGAAAACGGACCCGCAGTCGGGACGTCGTAGAGCACGACGGCGGCAAGCGACGATCGCCCGAGCGCGTCAGTGACGACGAGCGCTGCCCGCCACGTGCCGACGCGGTCGGGCGTGAACGTCGCGCGGGCGGCGGTGTCGTCGTCGAGCTGCGCCTTGGCGCCGCCCGGCGGCGTCAAGGTCCACGCGTTGGCGAGGACGTCGCCCTCGGGGTCGATGGACGCCGCGCCATCGACCGACAGGCGATCCCCGACCCGGGTAGTCATGGCAGCCTGGTCGGGCAGCTCGTCGACAGCGGCGGACACCGGGGCTGGCTCCCTCTCGCCGCAGCCCGACCACCGCCTCGGCGTTGTCAGGACCGTTGGACGTGATCACGAGGCGCGCGCCGTCGAACCCGCTGTCGCCGGGCTCACGGGCCAGCGTCACCGGGGCGCTGGCGCCGGGCTCCAGCGTGCCGGATCGCTCCCCGCCGGAACGTAGACCCCCGTTCAGCGAGGGCTGGCGCCGAGGGCGAGCCGGGCGAGGTTGCCGAGGCCGAACGCGGTCAGCGGGAGCTGGCCGTCGTTGACCTGCAGGAGGCGCGAGAACAGCGCCGGCTCACGACCGAGGCGGGCGATCACGCGACGGGCAAAGAAGGGCCGCCGCGCCAGCTCGACGAGCCCCTGGGTCAGCACGGCATGGTCGCGGAAGACCACGGCGCGGGCCCGGCGGTAGCGCGCCGCCGCGGCGTCGACGTCGCCGTCGCCAAGGATGGCGCCGACGGCGTCGACGGCGAGGCGCGCGGTCTGCAACGCCAGACTCATGCCCTCGCCGGTGATCGCGTCGACGTAGCCGGCCGCGTCGCCGATCAGGAGCGCGCGCCCCTGGGCGACGTCGCGCGCCCGCACGCGCAGCGGCCCGCACGACAACGCCGGGCCGTCGGGCACGGCGCCCTGCAGCCGCGCGGCGAGCGGCGCGCAGGCCGCGACGAGTGCATCGAGGCGCTCGTCGGGGCGGCCGCCCTGGGCAGCGAACACGGCGCGCTCGCACAGGGCGGCGACGCCGATGACGGCGTCCCCGCTGCCGTCGGCCGCCGCCACGGGCGTCACATACAGCTCGTGGTGGTGCCCGACGTGGACCTCGACGCGATCGGGCAGCGCCGCGCCCGGCCGCAGGCGATAGTGCCGGCGAAGCGCGAAGCGCGCCCGGCGGGGCGCACCGCCGTCGAGCCCGAGCGAGTGCCGCACCGTCGAGCGTGGGCCGTCGGCGCCGACCAGCACCCGCCCGCGCAGCGCGCGCCCGTCGTCGAGCATTAGCGTGGCGCCGTCGGGATCGACGCTGGCGCGGTCGACGCGGGCCCGCACCAGCGTCGCTCCGGCGCTGGCCGCGCGCGCGCGCACCGACTCGTCGAGCAGCCGCCGGCGCAGACCGCGACCCGTGGCGCCGTGAGCGAAGTCGCCGGCGGCGACGACGCCGTGGCAGTGGTACAGGATCCCCCGGAACGGCCGCCCGCCACAGGCGTCGACGACGTCGCCGAGCCCGAGCCCCTGCAGCAGCGCGACGCCGTGGGGCAGGAGCCCCTCGCCGCAGGGCTTCTCGCGCGGGAAGTCGGCCTTGTCGACGACGACGACGCTGGTGCCCTGCCGACGCAGCGCCAGCGCCAGCGCGGCGCCAGCGAGCCCCCCGCCGGCGACCACGACCTCAGCATCGAACGCGCACGATGGGGCACCCATGAGGCTTGGATGCCACGGTCGCGCAGTGGATGCGACAGGGCGGGTGATGAGACGGGGCGGGTGATGCGACGGGGCGGGTGACGCGACGGGGCGGGGATTGCGGCCGTCGACGTCGACGCTACCGTCCCGACCATGGTGATCCCGCTGCGCATCGTCGACGACCAGCCCCCTGCCGACGCGCCCTCATCCGCCGGCCGGCGCGTGTTCCTCGAGACGTTCGGCTGCCAGATGAACGTCCTCGACAGCGAGCTCGTGCGCGATCAGCTCGTGACCCTCGGCTACTCGTTCGTCGCCGACGCCGCCCACGCCGACGTCGTGCTCTACAACACCTGCGCGGTGCGCGATCAGAGCGAGCAGAAGGTGCTGTCGCGCCTTGGCGTCATGCAGAAGCGCAAGAAGGAGCGCCCCGAGCTCGTCGTCGGCATGCTTGGCTGCATGGCCGAGCGCACCGGCAAGGAGCTGGCGTCGCGGCTGAAGCACCTCGATGTCGTCGTCGGCCCGTCGGAGCTTGACCGGCTGCCGCTGCTTCTCGAGCAGCTGCGCGGCGAGCGTGAGCAGGGCCTGCGCGGCCAACAGGTGGCGCTGTCGGGCCACACGAGCCGCCGCAGCAAGACGCTGGACGCGGCGATGGACCGCCTCGAGGCCCTCGATCAGGGCCGCCGTGTCGACGAAGACGTGGCCCACGCGCAGGCCTACGTGCGCATCACCCGAGGGTGCAACAAGTTCTGCTCGTTCTGCGTGGTGCCCTACACGCGCGGGCCCGAGGTGCACCGCGAGCCCGACGCCATCGTCGCCGAGGTCAAGAGGCTCGCGGCGGCTGGCGCGCGCGAGGTGACGCTGCTCGGCCAGACCATCAACCACTACGTCCACGGCGACACGACGTTCGCCGGCCTGCTGAAGCGTGTGCACGACGAGGTGCCCGACCTGCCGCGGCTGCGCTTCCTGACCAGCTACCCGCGCGACTTCACCGACGAGGCCCTCGACGTGATGGCGGCGTCGCCACGAATCAGCCGCTTCCTGCACATCCCGGCGCAGTCGGGCAGCGACCGCATGCTGCAGCTGATGAACCGCGGCTACACCGTCGACAGCTACCTCGGGCTGATCGAGCGCGCGCGCGCGCGCATGCCCGACGTCGCGATCGTCGGCGACATGATCGTCGGGTATCCCACCGAGACGGACGACGACTTCGACGCGTCGCTCTCGCTGCTGCGCGCCGTCCGCTACAAGACCGTCTACGTCTTCAAGTACTCGCCGCGGCCCAATACCGTGGCTAGCCGGCGCGACGCCGACGACATCGCCGACGACGTCAAGCGTAGCCGCAACCAACGCATGCTCGCCCTGCAGCAGGAGATCGCGCTCGAGCACCACCAGGCGATGGTCGGGCAGCGGCTGCCAGTGCTTGTCGAGGGCGCCGCCAAGCTCGACCCGCAGGTCCAGGCGCAGGCGCCCCGCGACGGCGACGGCACCGTGCTGTACCCGCTGGGGCGCAAGAAGCAGGCAGCCCGCGACGACGGCACGGTCCGGCTGACGGCCCGCACCCGTGGCGACCACATCGTCGTTTTCGACGGCCCGGCGTCCCTCGTCGGTGCGCTCGTCGACATCACCATCACGCGAGCGACGGCGCTGTCGCTCGGCGGCGTGCTCGCTCCCTGACACAGGTCGCCGCGCCGACGGCGCCACAAGCACGCGATGTGGGATCGGCTTGTATCGGTCGAAAGGCGGGTGCCGCGGCAGGAGTGCCATGACGGTTCCTGCCGATGCGCACCCCACGATCCGAATCCAGGGTTCGTTTGATGTCGCGTCGTCCCCCCGAACCGCGCCGGCTGCCGCCGACCAGCTTTCGATTGGGGCGCGCGGCGACCACGTGCGCTTCGTGCAAGGGTGCCGGCGCGACGGTGGTCTCCTTGCCGCCGACGGCGTCGACGGTGAATCCGGGCCGCAGACTGCGGCGGCGGTTCGGGAGTTCCAGCGACGCACCGGTCTGCCAGCGACCGGTGAGGTCGATGGGAGCAGCCGCACGGCGCTCGAGCAGCGTGTGCCGCGAGCCGTGCCGGTCGAGGCCGAACCCGCCCGACAGGCCCCGCCGACCCGGCCACCGTCCGACGGTGGCGCCGACACCATTGTCCGCGCCGCCATCTCGCCGTGCGTCCGTCAGCCTTCGCGCGTCGACATCAACCGCTTGGCGAGCAGGGCGACGTTCGATGGCACCTGCTTGGACTTCGCGAGCGCCTTCAAGTCGGACGTCCGCAGCAGCGGGAGCCAGCGAGAAATCAGCGTCGGCGGCGTCTTGGGGTTCTGCACGAGGTTGAATTTGACCGTGTAGCTCTTCGTCCAATCGCCGTTGTTGCAGATGTAGCGGATGACGTCCTCGTGCATCGTCTTGCTGCGCGAGATCTTGACGACGTCGTTCTCCTTGATCTTCGGATTGCGGATCGCCGAGCCGGCGACGACGCGGTTGGGGCTGTTCAACGCCTCGATCGCTTTTTCGTGCGAGCCGGTCATCGCCATCTTGATCTGGATGGGGATCGGCAACTTCATGAAGGGCGTCCTCGTCGATTCCTCCGACTGATCGCCCTCGCCGTCCATGTCGGCCAGCTCGTCGAGGATCGCCTCGCGCTCCCTGTCGGACATCAGGTCGGCGCCCGAAGAGATGAATTCGTCGGCGCTCATGCCGAGATCGGCGGCCTTGTTGAGCTCGCGCTCGCTCAGGTGCTCGTTGCTGACCTTGACGTTCTTCAGCACCGCGAGCTGCTCGGCCTTGCCGAGCCTCAGGAACGCGTCCTCGAATTCCGGAATGTCCTCGAGGAAGAGGCCCTCGCGGACAAGGAAGTCGATGGCCTTGTCGAGCTCGGAGCGCAGCGCCTTCGGGTTGCGCTTGAGCGCGCGCACGATGCGGTGATCGCGCAGCAGGCGTTCCTGGTTCTCGACGATGACATTGATGATGCTGCTGTCTTCCGTGTGCTCGGCGACCCAGCCGAACGCGCTGTCGGGCACGGCGCGATTCAGCAGCAGCTTCTCAGCGACGTTGAAGCGGTTGACCAGCGCGTGCGCCAGCGCCTCCAGCACGGGCGCCGGCAGGGCGTCGCCGAGCACGGGTGCAATGAGCCTCTCGTCGAGGTTGGCGAACGACTTCGCCGCCGCCGCCGCGACCATGGGGTCGGGGTCGAGGTGCAGCTGGTAGATGATGGGGACGAGCGCCCGCGGCGGGATGGGCGCCATCGCCCGTGCCGCCATCATGCGGCCGGCGGCGGGACTGGCGGGGTCGACGGCCCGGGAGAACGCCGCGGGAATCGCCCCGGGCGGCAGCGGCACCAGGGGGTAGCTGACGGCAGGCGGCGGGGCCGCAGGGGCACCGGGGCCAGCGGCGTCCGCAGCGGACGCCTCGGGCGGAGCCGCGACCGACGGCGCGTCCGGCGGCGTGACGTCCGGCGACGGTCCCTCGACGGGGGTGAGGAACGACGGGTCGAGGTCGAGAAGGGCGGGCGGTTTCGACTGGTTCATGACGACGGCAGCCTACCCCGCGTGGCCGGCGCCGTTGCAAGGCCCACCGACGACCCGTCCGCGCCGGCGCGGCGGGCGGTCCGCTGACCGGGGCTTGCGGGCAGGGCAGCGACACAGTCCGCCCGATCGTGGCCGGTCAGCCGTCGTCGTCGAGGTGCCAGCGCAGGTGCCCGCAGAGCAGCTCGCGCGTCAGGTGCTCGACGCTGACTTTGTGGCGCTCGGCGACCCGTCGCAGCGCCTTTGCCTCATCGGCGCCGACGCGCACCGTCAGCTCGACGTCTTCGTCGCGGGCGGCCCGCTTCCCGCGCGGCGGCGGCTTGGCGCTCATTCCCTTGCGCCCCTCGGCGCCGTCGTCGAGGTTCGGCGCGCCGCCGTCGGCGGCGTCGCGACGCGGGATGCTGTCGGTCAGGGCGCGGCCACCGACCTCTTCGAGTTCGAGCACCTCTTCCTCGGAGCCCTGACCGGCACGCGGGTTGCGCTCGCTCTCTTCCTTGTGCTTGAGCAGCAGCTCTTTTTCCCGTTCGATCTCGTCTCCGAAGATCTGCTTGAGGAAGTTCGACAGGTGGATGTTCGACGGCGTGAACTCGCTGCTGGCGAGGTAGGTGTCGATGTCGAACTGCATCTCCCAAGCGGACTGGTATCGCTTGGTCTTATCCTTCTCAAGCGACTTCATCAGAATTCGCTCCACCGCCTCTGGCACGTCTTCCTTGAAGTAAGAAGGTGGATAGATCTTGCCGTCGATAATCGACTTCAGGATCGCCATCTCGTTCTCACCGGTGAACAACTTGTAGCCGGTGATCCACTCGTAGATCACCGATCCGAACGAGAAGATGTCCGAGCGCGCGTCGAGCGAGTGGCCCATGCACTGCTCGGGGCTCATGTAGCTGAGCTTGCCCTTTATCTCGCCGGCGCGCGTCTGCTCCAGCTGCGAGTTCGCCTTGGCGATGCCGAAGTCGACGATCTTCACCGTGCCGTTGAACGACACGAGGATGTTCTCGGGCGTGATGTCGCGGTGGACGATGTTCAGCGGGTTGCCGTAGGCGTCGGTCTTGGTGTGGGCGAGGTACAGACCTTCGCAGACGTTGGATGCGATCCGCAAGGCGTAGATCATGGGGAATGAAATCCCCGCCTTCTCGGCCTTTGGAATTATTCGACTCATGTCGCGACCCGAGATGTACTCCATTGCAATGAAGTACGAGTCGTTGACGCGACCAAGGTCGTAGATCTGAACAATATTGGGATGGTTCAGCTGCGCGGCGAGCTTCGCCTCGTTCAGGAACATCCGCACGAAGCTCGCCTGTGACGACAGGTGCGGTCGGATGCGCTTGATGCAGACGGTCTTCTCGAACCCCTCGAGCCCCTCCTGCCGCGCGAGGAAGACCTCGGCCATTCCGCCCACCGCGATGCGGTTGAGCAGCGTGTATTTGCCGAAGCGGGTCCCGCGATTGTTCGACATCGACCGCAGTCTGCGCCGACGACGACGACCTGCACAAGAGGGCCGTGGCGGGCGTGCGCGCCGTGCGCGTCAGGGAAGACCGCGGGCGATCGCGGCGCGCGCGGCGACCTCGCCCACCGCGATCTCAGCGTCGGCGAGGATGCTGCCGAGGTCGTCGTGCACCAGACGTCGGTCGCGCACGAGCTGACGCCCGTCGACGAAGACGTGCGTGACGTCGGCGGCCTCGGCGGCGTGCACCAGCGTCGCGACAGGATCGGCGAGGGGTCGCAGGTGAGGGCGCTCGCGCCCGACGACGACGACGTCGGCGCGCTTGCCCGGCTCGAGGGAGCCGGTGTCGCCGTCGCGGCCAAGCACCGCGGCCGAGCCCATCGTCATCAGGCGCAGCGCCGTCCGCGCTGGCATCGCCTCGGCGCCGTGAGCGGGCTTCTGCAACAACGCGGCGAGGCGCATCTCGGTGAAAGCGCTGAGCCGGTTGTTGCACGGCGCGCCGTCGGCGCCGACGCCGACAACGACGCCGTCGGCGAGCAGGCCCGGGATGGGGGCGATGCCGCTGGCGAGCTTCAGGTTCGTCGACGGGCAGTGCGCCACCCGCGTCCGGTGGCGCTTCAGCGACGCGCGTTCGTCTTCAGACAGGTGTACGCAGTGGGCGAGCACGACGTCCTTGCCGGCGATGCCACGCTCTTCGAGGGCGACGACGTTGTCACGCCCGGTGGCGGCGCGGACGGCGTCGACCTCGCCGGGGTTCTCGCTGGCGTGGGTGTGCATCAGGCAGCCGCGGGCGCGGGCCTCCACCACCGTCTGGCGCAGCAGCTCGTCGCTGCACGACAGGATGAAGCGCGGCGCGTACGCGTAGCGCAGGCGGTCGTCGGCGGCGCCGTGCCACGCGTCGGCCAGGTGGTTCGAGGACGACAGCGACGCGGCGGTGGGCTCATCGAGCGAGCTTTGACCTACCCGGTCCATCATCGCCTTGCCCGACGTCATGCGGATGCCCATGGTGCTCGCCGCCTCGAAGACGACGTGGTGGTCATGCACCGTGCCCATGTCGAGGATCGACGTCGTGCCGCCCAGCAGCAGCTCGGCGATCCCGAGCCGCGCCGACGCGCGCAGCGTCGCGGCGCTGAGCGCGGCCTCAAGGGGCCAGATGCGCTGCCGCAGCCACGGCAAGAGCGCGAGGTCCTCGGCGATGCCGCGGAACAGCACCTGACAAAGGTGCACGTGCGACTGCACGAAGCCGGGGCAGACGATGCTGTCGGTGACATCGAGCACCCGGGTGCCCGGCGTGAGCTGGACCGAGCCGGCAGGCCCCAGCGCCGCGATCCGCCCGTGGTGCAAGAGCACGTCGCCGACGAAGACCCGGTCATCGCCGTCGACGGTGACGACGGTGCCGCCGTGCAGCAGCACCGGGCGCGGATCGCTCTGCAGGATCATCGGGCAGGCTCTGTCGTGGACGCCGGCGACTGACCGCTCTGCAGCTGCGCCATGTCGAAGATCCCAGGAAACAGCGCCCGCAGCGTCGTGCGCACCCGCGCGCCCGCGTCATTCACGAGCAGGATGTCGATGTCGCCATTGGGGGGCGTGAACTCGGCCAGAACCTGCCGGCACATCCCGCAAGGCGTCGCCGGCGGAGTCGACGCGGTCGCGATGGCGACCGCGCGGAAATGTCGACGCCCCTGCGCGACGGCGGCCGCCACCGCGGTGCGCTCGGCGCAGATGCACAAGCCGTAGCTCGCGTTCTCGACGTTGCAGCCCTCAATGACCGCGCCGTCGTCGCACAGCAGGGCCGCGCCGACGAGGAAGTGTGAATAGGGCGCATAGGCGCGCCGACGCGCGGCGAGGGCCTGCAGCCCCAGAGCGTCGAGGGTGGCGTCGTCGAGCATGGTCACCACCGCACCCTACTGCGGATCGCTGGCGAAGGCAGGAAACCCACCCCGCCCGCCCGGCCCGCCGCGAGCCGGCCTGGTCGCCTCCGGCCGCGACGTCGCAGCCGCGGCTCCATCAGCCACTCACTGCTCGACGCGTACGCAGGTCGCGGACACCGCGGCGTCGGTGGACTTGATGCGCGCCGAGCTCGCCAGCGTCCTCGCGCGGGCCGCCGGGTCGGTCAGCCAGCGGCGGAACGACGACTGCTCGGTCTCGGTGGTGGGGGTCATCGACAGCTTCATCCCCGGGAACCAGCCGTCGCCGCCCTGCGCGAGGAAGTCGATGGTCGCGACCGTCGCGCGTGCTTCGGGGGTGCGCACGACGCCGCCATCGACGACGACGACCGGTCCGCCGTCGATGCCGGGGATGACCAGGCGACGCAGCCGCGTGCCGTCGCACGCCACACCCTTCACCCTGCCGTCGAGCAGATCGTGCTCCTGATCGGCGCCGCCGGTGGCCCACAGCAACTCGACTCCGCGCGAGACCTGAGGAAAATGACCGCGCGCGCTGCCGGCGCCGCGCAGCGCCGCCTCGACCGTGCGCGCCAACGCCGCGTGGGTCAGCTCGACGACGACGATCCGCGAGTCGAAGCGCAGCGTCGTCTTCAGATCGAGCACGGTCACGGGCTTGCCGCGGCGCGCCCCGGTGGCGTCGACGGCACCGATCGAGCCGCGGATGCCGCCACCGTTGCGGAAGGCTGCCGTCACCGCCGGCGATACCGCCCGCGCGGCCAGCAGGAGAGCGTCCGCCGACGCGTTGCCGAGGTTCGTCTCGCCGTTGCGGACGTTTTCGCGGACCCCGTCGAGGAACACCGGCGTCTCGCCGATCACGTCCTGCATTGGCTGCAACGCGTCGCGCACGCGCCGCTCGAAGGCGACGTCGGCCCGATCGGGCTGGACCCGCAGCTCCAGCGCGCTGGTCTCGTCGACGGGCCACGGGCGGGACCGCGGGTCGACGCCGGTGAGCACCCCGTCTTCGTCCAGCGTGACGACCAGCTCCCCCACCGCGCGCAGGTTGCCGACGGTGGCGACGAGCGCGACCGGAGCGCCGTCACGGGCCATCCGGACAATCGGATAGCAGGGCTCGCCCAGCAGCGCGCAGCGCACGTCGCGTTCGGTGCCCGTTGCCAGACGGTGCTGCGTCGACGCCAGCAGCTCTTCGCCTCCACCCGAGATGATCACGTCAACGCCGGTCAGGCCGGCATCGAGGAGCGCAAGATCGTGTTCGATCCCCTGCCGATGGGCCAGCAGGACGATGGTCGACAAGCCCTCGGCGCGCAGCGCATCGACCTGCGCCTGCAGGCGGGCCACCGTGCCGGCCACGTTGTCGGGGACGTGCAGCGTCGCGACCCCGCGGGTGATCAGGCGCAGCGATTCGGGGCTCGCGGCGACGACGCCGATGGAGCCACCGCCGCAAATGCCCGCGACGACGGGGCCGGTGCACACAAGAGCCCGTCGCAGGATGCGCCCGCGCGCTTGGTGAACCCACATCGTCTCGTTGGCGAGCAGCCCGGCGAGCGGTCCGGTGGTCACGCGCAGCGTCGAGGCCACCCAGGGAAACGTCGCCCCTTTGATTGCGTCGGCGAGAAACGACTCGCCCATGTCGAGATCGTGATTGCCCAGAGCCGCGGCCTGCACGCGGAGCAGGTCATTGCCGGCGAGTAGCGCGCTGCGCTTCTCGGCACCGGGGACCGGCTCGACCTCGACGATCAGCTCGGGGCTCGGGATCATCGTGTCGCCGGCATGCAGGGTCACGACGTTAACGTGCCGGCCCCGCAACGCCTCGAGCACGGCGTGCGTCCGCGCGACGCCGGCCTGGGCCGTCTCGAGGTCCGCCAGCAGACCCGCCTCGGAGTCGCCGAAGTGAAGCAGGGCCAACGTCGTCTTCGTCGGCTTCGTCGAGAACGTCGCCATGATGGACGACCGCGGCGCCACCCGACCCGCCTCCGTCGTGGCGGGCGGGGCCGAGGCACAGGCGACGACCACGGCAGCGATGGGAACGAGGGCGGCGAGCAGGGCGTGACGGCGCGAGCAGGGCAGGGATGTCGGGAGCATCGGGGGAGTCCGCTCGAGAGGTAGGGTGCTGGCAGAGCCTTTGAGGAAGGCCGGCAGGAGAGAACCAGCGGGAGATCCGTCGGGAGATTCCTTCAGAGCCAGCCGACGCGCAATCGTTCTTTGTGGGCCGCGAACGACGACGAGCCCGGTCCGACCGGCGCAGTTCAGAAGAGCCGCACGAGCGCCGCGCCAGGGTAGTACCGCGCGAGGATCTCCTGCCACGACGCGCCGGCCTCGGCCCAGCCGCGTGCACCCCACTGGCAGAGCCCGACGCCGTGGCCGGAGCCGCGGCCCTCGACGACGAGCCCGGCGGCGCTCCACTCGAACTTGTCGATCATCGTCGACCAGACCACCGACCAGCCGAGCAGCCGACGCAGGTCGGATCCCGAGATGGTGGTCGCGCGCTTGTGGCCTTCGAGGCGGATGCGCCGCGTGCGCCCGGTGGCGGTGCGCTCGACGATCTTCATCGACTTCACCGGACCGCCGAGCACCCGCGCGAAGGCCTTGTCGATCGTCTTCCGCGCGACTCTCGTTCTCCAGCGGTACCGCGCGGCGTCGCTGCAGCGCTCGCACGACGAGCCGGGCAGGTAGTCCATCGCCGAGCCCCAGCCCTCGAGCGCACTCTCGGTGACGCCGCCGCAGGCGGCGTGGAAGTAGGCGTTTACCAGACGGCGCTGCCACGTGAGCACGACCCCACGGGTTGAGGCCGCCGCCTCGATCGCCAGCGCGTGCTCGCGATCGATGCCGCCATACACCTGGTCGATGACCGACGCCTCCATGTGGTACGGCAGCTCGAGCCGGCGATATTTGGCCGCCATCGCGAAGGTCCGCGCGGCCACCGCCTGCGCCTGGTACGCGGCCAGCGGCCAGCCGCGAGGCAGCTCGGCCGACACGATGCCGGCGACGTAGGTCTCGAGGTCGAGCGGGTGCACCACCAGCAGCTCGGGCTTCTTGTCGAAGACCTGGTACCGGACCTCGAGCACGCGCCGGTAGCGGTGCCCAGCGAGCAGGAGCGCGCCATCGTCGGCGCGCGTCTCGATGGTGGCGACGTCGGCGCCCCAGGGCTGTCCGTCGACCATCAGCCCCTTCTTGCCCACCGCCAGGCGCACCTTGCGCAGGGCGACCGTGGTGTCGTCGGCGCCGCGACGCACGACGAACGGCGCGCCCTCGATGGTGACCGCCGACGGAAAGCGGCCGACGGCGATCCGGACGGTCTCGTCGCTGGGCGGCACCGCGGCGGCGGTCTCGGCCGAGACCGGTACAGCAGCGGCTGCCTCGGCAGGGGCCGGCCCCGACGCGGCGAGCAGCAGAAACCCAACGACGACCGCGACCACCGCAGCAGCCTACACGGCCCGCGGGCCGGCGGCGCGCGCGACGAGGACCGTCGCAGCCGAGGTCCCGCGCGCACGACGGGCCTTTCCCAACGTGCCGTCGACCGGATAACGACCCGCATGCGCTACACGAAGCTGCTCATCCCCACCGTGAAGGAGACCCCCGCCGACGCCGTCGTTGTCAGCCACCGGCTGATGCTGCGGGCTGGGTTCATCCGCAAGCTCGCCGCCGGCATCTACACGTACCTGCCACTCGCCCAGCGCACCTTCACCAAGGTCGCGAACATCGTCCGCGAGGAGATGAACCGTGCCGGCGCACAGGAGCTGCTGATGCCCGCCGTCGCCCCCGCCGAGCTGTGGCAGGAGTCCGGCCGGTGGGACCAATACGGGCCCGAGCTGTTGCGTTTCAAGGACCGAAAGGGCGGCGATTTCATCATCGGCCCGACCCACGAAGAGGTGATCACCGCCCTCGTGCGCGACGAGGTCAAGAGCTACAAGCAGCTGCCGCTGAACCTCTACCAGATCCAGACGAAGTTCCGCGACGAGGTGCGCCCGCGGTTCGGGCTGATGCGCGGTCGCGAATTCACGATGAAAGACGCGTACTCCTTCCACGTCGACAATGCCGACGCCCACAGAGAATATGACAACATGTACGCGGCGTATTGTCGTATCTTTGCGCGCTGTGGCTTGCGCTTCCGCGCGGTCGAGGCCGACACCGGCAGCATCGGCGGCAACCGCAGCCACGAGTTCCAGGTGCTCGCCGACAGCGGCGAGGACGCCATCGTCTTCACTGTCGATGACAAGGGCCGCCCGTCCTATGGCGCCAACGTCGAGCTCGCGCCCATCGCCCGTCCCGAGCGCGCGCCCGAGACGCCGGGCCAGCCGGCGTGCGTCGTCGAGACGCCCCACAAGAAAACCATCGATGACGTCGCGAAATTCCTGGGTCTGGCGCACGATCGCGTGCTGAAGGCCGTGCTTTTCCTCGTCGACAACAATGCCGTCATGGCGGTCTGCCGCGGCGATCGCGACGTCAACGAGATCAAGCTCAAGAAGGCGCTGGGCGCAAAGCAGGTGCGCCTGCTCACCGACGACGAGGCGCGGCGCAAGGGCCTCGTGCCCGGCTACGCGGGCCCGGCGGCGCTCGACGCTCCCGAGGTCACCGTTGTCGTCGACATCGGCGTGCAGGGCCTCGCCGGGCTGGTGTGCGGCGCCAACAAGGAGGGCGAGCACCGCGTGCAGGTCGCCGAAGGGCGCGACTTCGCGGTGGCGATCTGGGGCGACCTGACGACGGCGCAGAAGGGCGACCGCTGCGGCAAGAACGGCGACGTCTACGACGCCGCGCGCGGGATCGAGGTCGGCCACGTGTTCTTCCTCGGTACGAAGTACTCATCGGCGATGAAGGCGACGTTCCAGGGTGAGGACAAGGTCGAACGCCTCTGCGTGATGGGCTGCTACGGCATCGGCGTCACCCGCACCGCGGCGGCGGCCATCGAGCAGAACCACGACGACGACGGCATCCGCTGGCCGGCGCCCATCGCGCCGTTCCACGTGTCGTTGGTGGCGCTTGGCAACGAAGCCGAGACGATGGACCTGGCGAGTAAGATGGAAGGCGCGTGGGAGGCTCAGGGCATCGAGGTGCTCTTCGACGACCGCGACGAGCGGCCCGGCGTGAAGTTCAAGGACCACGACCTGATCGGCTGCCCGGTGCGCGTCGCCGTCGGCGGCAAGTCGCTGAAGGAGGGCGTCGTCGAGGTGAAGCTGCGCACCGACACGAAGGAGCAGACGAAGAAGGTCCCCGTCGCCGAGGCCGTCGCCTTCGTCACCGGGCTGGTGAGCGGCCTGCTCGCCGACGCGAAGCGCGCCGCCGACGAGGCCGAGTCTCGCCACTGAACCACGGCGACGCGATGTTCCTCCCCGGCGCTTCGGCCACGAGTTCACCGCCGCCCTTGCCGCGGCCGCCGCTGGCGTGGAGCGAGCGCGCCGTCGACGACGCGCTCGTCCACGCCATCGCGGACCAGCACGCCTTGCCGCGGTCGGTGGCGCGCGTGGTGGTGGGGCGTGGTGTCGCGTCGCTGGACGCCGCCGCGCTGTATCTGCGCCCGAGCCTGAAGCACCTGCCGGACCCTTTGCGCCTCGCCGGCGTCGACGCCGCGCTCGACCGCATCGAGCACGCGCTGGTGCGCGGCGAGCGCATCGGCGTGTTCGGCGACTACGACGTCGACGGCGTCACAAGCACGACGCTGCTCACCGACTTCCTCGAGGCGGTGGGCGGCGACGTGATCTGCACGATCCCCGACCGGCTCGTCGAGGGCTACGGCCTGTCGAAGGCGGGCGTCGATCGGCTGGTCGACGGCGGCTGCCGCCTGATCGTCACCGTCGACTGCGGCGTCACCAACCACGACGAGGTCGCCTACGCCGCCGGCCGCGGTGTCGACGTCATCGTCGTCGACCACCACACGGTGCCGGTGGCGCTGCCGCGGGCGCTGAGCGTCATCAACCCCCACCGGCCCGACTGCACGCGGGGCAGCGAGATGCTCTGCGCCGTCGGCGTGACGTTCAACCTGGCGCTGGCGGTGCGGCGTCGACTGCGCGAGCGCGGGTGGTTCTCGTCGACGCGGCCCGAGCCCGACCTGCGCGACGCCCTCGATCTGGTGGCGCTCGGCACCGTCGCCGACGTCGTGCCCCTGGTGGGCGAGAACCGCGTGCTGGTGCACGCCGGCCTGCAGCTGCTGCGGCAAGGACGGCGCCCGGGGATGCGCGCGCTGCTCGAGGTGGCCGGCGTCGAAGCCGCGCAGGTAGCGGCCGGCGACCTCGGCTATCAGGTGGGCCCCCGGGTGAACGCCGCCGGCCGGCTCGGTGACGCGATGCAGGGTGTGCGGCTCTTGAAGAGCGGTGACGATGGCGTCACCCGGGCGCTCGCGGCGGCGCTCGACGCCGAGAACGCCGCGCGCCGTGACATCGAGAAGCAGATCATCGCCGAGGCCATCGCCCAGGTCGAGGCGTCGCCACAGCTGCGCGAGGCTCACGCCGTGGTGGTCGGCGACGAACGCTGGCACCCCGGCGTGGTGGGGATCGTCGCGTCGCGGCTGGTCGACCGCTTCGGGCGCCCGGCGGTGGTCTTCGGGCAGGGTGGGCGCGGGTCGGCTCGGAGCGTCGAGCGGCTGCACCTGCACGACGCGCTCAGCCGGGTGCGCGCCGTCGTCGGCGAGGTGATCGCCGGGTTCGGCGGCCACCACCACGCCGCCGGCGTGCGCCTCGCCGCAGGCGGGCTCGAGCGGTTCCGCGACGCGTTCCTTGACGACGCGGCGCAGGCGCTGCGCCCCGAGGACCTGCGCCGCGTGGCGCACCACGACGGCGTCCTCGACGCCGCCGACCTGCGCTTCGACCTCGTAGACTCGCTGAAGGCCGCGTCGCCGTTCGGGCGCAGCAACCCCGAGCCCGCGTTCGTGCTCCCGTCAGTGCGGCTGCGCGGCGTGCGCGTCGTCGGCAGCGGCCACCTGAAGGGGACCATCGACCCGGCTTCGTTGCCCACCGACATGCGCCGCGGCCGTGTCGATGTCATCGCGTTCGGCGCCGCCGAGCGCGAGTTTGAGTGGCAGCGCCCCGTCGATCTGCTTGGCGTCCCCGAGCGCAACGAGTTCAACGGTGCCACGACCTTGCAGGTGCGGGTGCGCGACTTCCGGCCGTCGTCGTCATCTTCCTCGCTGTCAACGTCGTCGCGGGAGGCCTGACGTGGCGACGGCGGCGGCGCTGGCGTTGACGCTGTTGTTCGTGCCCGACGAGCCGCGCGCGCCCGTCGTCGTCATCGCTCTGCAGGACCGGTCCGACGCGCGGATCGCCGACGTTGTCGTCGTGCCTGCCGACCCGGCGCGGGGAGCCGTGGTGGCCCACCTCACCGGCCCCGGCGCCGACGGCGACCCGGGCCTGCGGAGCGTGCCCATCGCGCCTCCCGGCGCGGCGGTGACCGAGGCAGTCGACGGCTTCGTGATCACCGTCGACGACGTCGGTAGCTGGGTACCGGCGCCGCTGCCTGCGGCGGGCGCCGCGCGAGGGGCGCCCGACCCGAAGTCCGGCAGACCCGCCGAGAAGGCCCCCCGAGCCGCGCCGCCGTCGCTGGCCGCGCCGCCCGGGTTGGCAGTGGCGACGGCGCGCAGCATGCGGCTGTTCGTACCGCTGGCCCAGCCGGGGCGCCCGCAGCCGGCGTCGCTGCACGGCGTCGTCGACGGCCTCGTCGTCGTCTTCACCGGGGCGGCGCTGGTCGACGTCGCGGGACGCCGGCCGCTCGCCCTCAGCGTCGCCGACGTCCACGACGGACGCGACGGCGCCCGTGTGTTCGACGCCAGCGTGCCCATCGTCGCTGACGATCTGGTCGCCCGCTGTGGCTCGCCGGCTGCGGCGTCGGGGCCGGGCGCGCGGCGGTCGCTGTCGACCGAGCCGCTGCGGGCCTTGCAGCGGGCGACCCACCTCGGGCTGACTGCGCCGGTGTGCATCGGCTCGCTGGTTGTGGCGGCGGGTACCGGGTCGCGGCTCGCCGACCAGCCATCGCGCGACCGCCCGGCGCGTGGGGTGGTCGTCGTCCGCTGACCACACGCGGTCACGACGCGAGGCGATGTCGACAGCCGGCGGGCAGGGTGGCTACGACACAGGGCGCCCGGGGCGCGAGTCCACGGCGGGGAGGCTCCATGACGGACGATGCCGACGACCTGATCGAGCTCTACGCTGCCGCCAACGCCATCGAGGCCGACCGACTGGTCCTGTTGCTCGCCGACGACGGCGTCGAGGCCCTCGCCCGCGCTACGACGATGTCGTCGTTTCCCGCCAGCGGACAGCAGCTCATCCTCGTCCGCGGCGTCGACCGTGCCCGCGCCCGGACCACCATCGACAACGCGCGGCGCGAGGGGGTCATTGCCGACGGCGGCGACTGGCTGGGCCGCTGACCGCCGGACCACGACCGGGCGCATCGGGTTGTCGATGTCGGCGGGCGGGTCTGTCGGCGGTGTTCCTGGCGCCTGCCTGCCAGCAGGCTGTGGTGAAGACGCCGGCGGCGTTTCACCACAGCCTGCGCTGCCTCTGGCAGGTCTGCTCCCGGCACGCCTCTCGTCGAGCGGAGCTCGACAGGGTTCCCCACTCGCGACGCGGCCCTTGGCGAAAACGGCCTTCGACGATCTTCACCGCAGGCTGCTAGCGTGATCGCCGTCATGCAGTCGGTCGACGAGGTCCAGCCGGTCCCCTTTGGGAGCTTCCTGCTCCTCGAGCGGCTGGCGATCGGCGGCATGGCCGAGGTGTTCCTCGCTCGCAACACGAAGGACGACCGGCTCTGCGCGGTGAAGCGCATCCTGCCCACCATCGCAGCCGACGATGAATTCATCGCGATGTTTATTGATGAGGCCAAGATTGCCGGACAGTTGAATCATCAAAATATCGCCCAGATCATTGAGATTGGAAGGATCGACGACAGCTACTTCATCGCAATGGAGTATGTCTCGGGTCATGACGTCCGCGCGCTGTGGGACCGCGTGCGGGAGGCGCCGGCGGGGGCGGCCCGCGGTTTGCCCATCGGGCTCTCCTGCCACGTCGTGCGCGAGCTGGCCGAGGGGCTCGATTACGCGCACAAGCGCAAGGACGTCCGCGGTCGACCGCTGGGGATCATCCATCGTGACGTCAGCCCGCAGAACATCTTGATCTCCTACGACGGTGACCTGAAAATCATCGACTTCGGCATCGCCAAGGCCGCCGATCGACTGGTCAAGACCCAGACCGGGATCCTGAAGGGGAAATTCGCCTATATGGCGCCTGAGCAGGCCCGCGGCGAGCTCATCGATCACCGCTCCGACGTGTTCGCCATCGGTGTCGTGCTCTACGAGCTGCTCACCGGCGAGCGCGCGTTCAAGGGCGACACCGACTTCGCCTTGCTCGAGAAGGTCCGCCGCGTCGACGTCACGCCGGTCCGCCAGCTGCGCCCCGAGGTGCCGCGCGAGCTCGAGCGCATCGTGATGAAGGCGCTCGCCCGCGACGCCAGCGACCGTTACGCCTGGGCCAGCGTCCTCGCCGACGATCTCGACCGATTCCTCGGTGAGCATAGGATCACGGCGACGCGCGACGAGGCGGGCGCGTTCGTCCGCCGGATGTTCCGCGAGGAGCACACCGACGAGCACCGTCGGCTGCAGGCGCTGCGCAAGCACGCGGGGGCCGCCGCGCCCGAGGCGGCGCGGTCGGACCCAGGCCGCGTCAGCGCCTCGAACCGCGCCGCACGCCTGCCGCGTCTCGAGGCGTCATTCGTCGACGGCTCGACCGACGTGGGCGATCCGCTGCCAACTCCCAGCGACGACGACCTCGACGGCGTCACCGCGGTGGCATCCCCGACGGCGCCCAGCGTCGAAAATGCCGTCGTCACCGCGCCGCGGCGTGGCGGGCGCCCCCCCGAAGAGCGGGCCGTCGATCGTGTCGACCGGGCGCCGGCGTCTCGCCCGGGCAGGCCAGGGCACGCCTCGGGCGAGGGGCGGGCCGTCGAAGCGAGGGGCGAGGTGTCCGGCCGCGAGGGTGCCGCGCGGCCGGGCGGCAGCGCGCGTACGGCGCCCCGGACCGCGACCGTGGCGACCGCGAGCGACATGCGCGGCCCGGCGACGACCGATGCGGCAGCGGCCTTCGACCCGCAGGACTCCCTGGGGGGGACCGGGGCCGCGGGCGCCACGCTGCCGTCGGCGCCAAAGCTGCGCCCCCGACCGGGCCCGGCGTCGTCGCCCTCCACCGCGCCCCCCCCGTTGCTGCCCACCGAGCTGCCGCAGCCAGCGGCGCCATCGACGGGGCCCATCGTCGCCGCCGGCCTCGTCGGCGCTCTGATCGGCGCGGGGCTCGCGTTCGCGGTGGCGGTGGCGATGCGCACGCTGCCGCCCGACACGATCATCGTCACCGAGCCGCGCCTCGCCGAGGTCCTGCGCGGCGACTCCGTGCTCTGCGCGCGTACGCCGTGCGCGGTGCGCCTCGGCAAGGGCACGCACCGGCTGCGGCTGCGGTCGGCGGGGCTGGCACCCGTCGACCGAGTCGTCGACGTCGGCGTCGGGGCCGCGGTGGTAGACGTCGTCCTCGACCAGCCCGCCCGCGTGGTGCAGGTCGAGACGAATCCGCCGGGCGCGGTGGTCGAGCTCGACGGCGCCGTCGTCGACGGCGCGACGCCCCTGACGCTGTCGCCTCAGCCCCTAGGGCGCATGCTGCGCCTGCGCCTGGTGCGCGACGGGTTCGAGCCGCTGTTCGTCCAGCGCGAGGTCACCGCGGATGCGACGTGGCGCTTCGACCTGCCGACGTCGACGACGGCGTGGACGGTCACGACGAAGCCGGACGACGCCGTCATCGGCGGGGCGGGTCGCGACGTCACGGGCACGACGACGCTGACCGTGGGGCGGCGCCCGGTGACGCTGAAGGTCCAGCGCCCCGGCTGCCCGCCGGTGCCGACGACGCTGCAGGCCACCGGCGTCGCCGCCGCCGAGCGCGTGGTCGAGCTCTCGTGCCCGCCGCTCGACGGGCGGATCGCCATCGAGGCGCCGCGCCGCCCGATCGCCGTGCGAATCGATGGCGTCAGCGTCGGCAAGGCGACGCCGCTCAACGGATACCCGATGCCGGCGGGCGTCTGGGAGGTCAGCATCGTCACGCCCCGCGGCCGCCGGGAGACCCGGTCCGTCGAGGTCCGCGCCGGCGACGTCGGGCGGTTCGTCAGCAAGGCGAAGTAGGCAGCGCACATGGGCGGCGCACGGCGGGGCGCACGCGGCGGCGGAGCGGGTCGGACGTCCTCGGGCCGCCTGCGTCGCCTGCTGCGTCGCCCGTCTTCGTGTTCGCCGCGCTCGTGGCCCTGGGCGCGGTGTGCGGGGGCGCAGTCGCCACCGCCTGCGGCGGCGGGGAGGGTGTCGAGGCGCCCTACACCCTCGCCCCCGACGAAGACGCCGGCGACTGTCCGTCGAGCGACGCGATGCTCGGCTCATTTCAGCGGCGCCTCGAGGCCGGCGACCTCGACCCGCTGCGGCCCCACGTCGAGCTGATCCTCGTGCAGGAGCGCGGTCTGGCGACGGCGCTCGCGTTCGCGCAGCAGACGCTGCCGGCGCTCGACCCCACGGTGGTGCCAACGCTGGGGACCGCGCTGCGCGGCGATGATGGCCGCACGGTGGTCGACACCTGGAAGCCGACGCTGTTCAGCGTGGTCGACTACCTGCACGGGTCGAGCGTGGCGCTGCCCGGCCCGCACGACGAGCCGCTCGCGGCGGCCCACTCCATCATCACCAACTGCGACGCGCCGGCGACGGTCCAGATGCTGCGTGACGTGTTGGCGCTGCAGGTGCGACCGGGCGTCGCCGGCGAGCCGCGCTGGGTGCATGCCACGCCCGAGGCCGCGACGTCGTCGTGGCTCTATGCGCTCGTCGAGGTCACGGCGCGCGCGACGCAGAACCCGACGATGGATGGTCTGCTGCAGAGCATCGAGGTGACCGATGACCAGACGGGCGGCGTCGGTACGATCCGCGTCGGGCGCGCCGCGTTCCTTGTCCTCACTCGACTGTTGGCCGCAAACATCGCCGCGCCGGACTTCGACACCGAAGCGACCCGCGCGCTGCTCGAGGACGTGCTGCTGCCGCGGCTGCAGGCCGACGTCGTGGCGCAGGCGCTGATGGACGAACTCCTCGACCTGTTCGGCGTCCTCGCCAGCTCCGACAGCGCCGCGTTTCCCGCGCTGCAGGAGCTCATGGCCTGCGTCGATCGCCACGACGGCGAGGCGGCCATCCCGGGCATGATCTTCGACTTCCTGACCACCGACGAGGTCCCGGTGCGCGCACTGCTCGCCGACCTCGCCGAGGACGGCGCCACCGACGCTGCCGGCCAGCTGCGCCTCGCCGGCGTCGCCCTGCTCGACGCCGTGCTGACCGCGCCGGCGCCGCTGGGCGATGTCGCCGTCGTCATCGGGCGGCTGCTCGAGCCGGTGCCCGTCGCCGCCGTCCTCGACGTGATCGTCGGCCTGCGGAGCACCGGCGTCTTCACCGAGCTGCTGTCGCTCGTCGACACCATCCTCGTGTGCAAGAGGATCGCGCCATGACACGCCATCGCCTGGCCTCGGGGCACCGCAGCGCGTTCGTCGTCGGCGCGCTGCTGGCGGGCGTCGCTGCGTCGACCGCGCAGGCGGCGGGCAGCGCCGAGACCTTCGGCCAGGACGTGCGCTCGATGGGCAAGGCCAACGCCGTCGTCGCCGACGACAGCGGCACGGCGGCGCCGTTCGTGAACCCGGCGGCGCTGGCGCGCGTGCGGGCACCGCAGGCCTCGGCCAGCTTCCAGTTGGCGGTCCCCGCCGTCGATATCGCGCTGGAGCGAACGCCGGCCGACGCATCGCTGACGCCGTCGCGGCCGGCGCCGGTGCCGGGCACGGTCCTTGGTGTTGCGCTGCCGATGCACTTGGTGGTCCCCGACCGCCTCGTCGTCGGCCTGACCGTGTATTTCCCGACGCTCGTCACCGTGCGGGCGCGGTCGTGGGATCCGGCGCGGCCGAGCTTCTACGTCTACGATGCCGCCACCGAGCACTACGACATATTCCTCGGCGGCTCGTTGCGGATCCTCGATGAGCTGGCGGTGGGCGTCGGCGTGCGGCTGGGGGCTGGGCAGGGCGGCTCGACCCGCATAGGGCTCGACCTCGTGCGCGGTCGCCTCGTGCGCCAGGAGATCGACACGTCACAGGGCACGGTGCCAGCGCCGATCGTCGGCGTGCTGGTGGGCCCGCTGGGCATCCCCGACCTGCGTGTCCGCGGCGCGTTCGTCTTCCGCGAGGCGTCATCGTTCGACGTCACGCTGCCGGCTTCGCTCGAGGTCAGCGGCCTCGAGGCCGGGCTGCTGCTCGACATCCAGCATCGCGCGAACTTCTCGCCGCGCATGTGGACCGGCGGCGTCAGCGTCGATGTCGTCGAGCGGCTGACCGTCTCCGTTGATACACAATACGCGCAGTGGTCGGCGGCGCCGCCGCCGTTCCTGCAGGTGCGCGGCGACGTCTCGGGGGCCGGGCTCGAGCGCCTCGGGCTCGGCGACGCCCTCGACGTTCCCGCCGATGGGCAGGAGCGCGTGCTGTCGCCGGGCTTCGTCGACACGTGGAACATCCGCGCCGGGCTCGAGGGGCGACTGCTCGAGGAGCGCCTCGCCGTCCGCGCCGGCTACGGCTGGCGCCCGACACCGGTGCCCGACCAGACCAGCGGCACCAACATCGTCGACAACTCCACCCACACCGTCGCCGTCGGCGCGGGCGGCCGCTGTCTTCTCCCCGGGGTCGCCGACAAGCCCTTTACGCTCAACGCCAGCTACCAGGCCATCTTGCTGGTGCCGCGCACCGCCGAAAAGGCGAGCGCGCGCGACCCCGTCGGCTCGTGGACCTCGTCGGGCGTCGTGCACCACGCCGGGCTCGAGCTGCGCTACGCGTGGTAGCGCCGGCGCGCGCGGCGGCTCAGCATGGCGACGAACATCACGAGAAGCGCGGCCAGGCGCTGGTCGCGGGGGCACTCGACAGGTCGCTGGATTGGTCGCTCGACAGGTCGCGCGCGCGTCTCGTGGCGGCGACGACGAGCGCGGGGAAGCACGGGCCCAGCGGCGCGCCCAGAGCCGCGGCGGCCGCAGCGCCGCCGACGACCCGCAGCGCTGCGGGGAGGCCGAGCATCGTCGCCGCCAGCGCGACGAACGAGAAGGGTGGTCACGTCACCTGGGCCACGGCCCGCAGCGCCGCCAGCTCGACGACGAAGACCGCGGCGCCGAGCAGCGCGAGCCCGACGAGCGCGGTGGCTGCGAGCGGACGCGCGCGCGCCGGGTCGATGGCATCCTGGGCCACGGCTCGTTGTCGCACGTCGTCGCCGCCGGCGACAAAGCGCGCGGGCCTGTGGCAGCGTCGACGACATGGCACGCGCGCCCCGAAACGACGTTCGCTCGCCCCCCGCCGCGACTGCGGCCGAGCCCGGCGACGCCCCGCGCGGCGCGTTCGAGCGACGCAGCGTGCTGCTGGCGGGCGCGGCGGCGGCGGCGGCGGCGGTGGTGAGCGTCGGCGCGGGCTGCCGGCGTTCGGCGGTGGGGGCGCCGGGCTCGACGGCGGTCGACGCTGGCCCCACGACACCGTCAACCGCGACGCGCGAGCCCCCGGACGCGCGCGCGTTCGTGCCAGTACTTGCCGCCATCGCGGCGCGACTCGTGCCTGCCGATGAGCACGGGCCGGGCGCCGCCGAGGCCGGCGTCGAGGCGTTCTTCGCCCGCGCTCTCGTCGACCAGCGCCTCGCGTCGGTGCAGCCGCTGCTGAAGCGGGGTTGCGCCTTCTTGATGAAGGCCGCGCGCGTCGAGCGCGGTCAGGCCTTCGTCGCGCTCGACGCCGCCGCGCAGGACGACCTGCTGCGCCGCCTCGTCGACGGGCAGATGCGTCCCGACGGCTTCACTGGGCCGACCTTCGTGCGCGTCGCGTTGGCGCTGACCCTCGAAGGTTATCTGGGCGATCCGCGCCACGGCGGAAACAAGGATGGCGTCGGCTGGCGTGTCGTCGGCTTCTCGCCCGAGGGGCGCGCCGCGGGGCTGTCGCAGCCCGCACCGGGCTTGAAGGTGGTGCCATGACGACGTTCGACGCCGTCGTGATCGGGTCGGGCGCGGGCGGCTCGCCGCTGGCGTGCCGGCTGTGCGAGGCGGGCTGGAAGGTCCTGCTCGTCGAGCGCGGCCGGGCCTTCCAGCGTGACGAGTTCGACCGCGACGAGATCGAGTGGTGTCGTCGCGACCGCTTCGTGCCGACGCCGCGCACCGACCCGCACACCCGGCGCGCCGACGAGGGGCAGCGCGCCGGACTGACCAGTGACGGCTGGATCTCGACTGTGCTCGGCGGCGGCACGGTGCACATGGGCGCGTACCTGCTGCGCGCCCACCCCGACGACGCCAGGCAGGCCACGCGAGCCGCGGCCCAGGGCGACCGCGGCCACGACGCGCTGGACTGGGCGGTCCCGTTTGGCGACGTCGCTCGCTTCTATGACGTCGCCGAGCGCGACCTCGGCGTCTCGGGCGCCCCGGGATCGGGCCTGCCTCCGGTCGCGGCGCACGCGCTGGCCGACCGCGTCGACGTCGCGGCGAAGAAGCTCGGGCTGTCCTCGCGGCCGACGCCGCGTGGGATCCTG
>VGSZ01000015.1 GCA_016874845.1 Deltaproteobacteria bacterium | reverse complement strand
TTCGACTCCCACACGCGGTCCGAGTACGCGAGCCATCCCGAGGCGGTGACGCGGGGCCTGAAGGCCGTCGCGGGGATCGTCGAGGGGCTGCAGGGCACGAAGCTCGACGACGGGCGCACGCTGCTCGACCTGACGACCGTGGTGGTCACCAGCGAGTTCTCACGGACGCCGTCGAAGAACGAGCTTGGTGGCAAGCACCACTGGCCGACGAACTCGATGATCTTCCTCGGCAAGGGCGTGCGACCGGGCCGCGGCGGCGCGCCGCGCGTGTTCGGCGCCGTCGACGAGAACCTGGTGGCGCTGCCGGTGAACCCGCAGAACGGTAGCCTGCGCCGCGGCGCTGACCTGCTCGACATGTCCCACGGCCTGGCGACAGCGCTGGCGATGGCGGGAATCGACCCCGTTGCCGCCCTTGGGCAAGAGCCCATCACCGATCTGATCGTCTGACAGCCGACGTCCTCCCCTCATGCCCACGGAACCGTCGTGAACCGTCCTTCGTCGTCGTCTTCGTCGCTGTCGTCGCCGTGGTCGTCGACTGCGGCCGCGCGTTCGTCGACGTCCACGCGTCTGTCCTCGCCGTGGGGCGGGCTCGTCGTCGGGCTCGCGGCGCTGCTCGGCGCCGCGCCAGCCTTCGCTGACGAGGGGGCGCCGGTGCCGCTGCCGGTGGCCCTGCTCGGGCGGCTGCACTTCCCGCTGCTGCACTTCCCCATCGCGCTGCTGTTCGCCGTTGTGGTGGTCGAGCTGTTCGGCTCCCGGCTCGAGGCGACGGCGCGGCGACACTTCGCCACGACGCTGCTGTCGGTCAGCGCCGTCGCCGCCGTGCTCACCGCGATCTCGGGCCTCGCCTACGCACAGGGCGAGGACTTCGACGGTGCCGCCGCCAACACGTTCGCCCTGCATCGCGCCGTGGGGCTCGGCACCGCCGCCCTCGTCGTCGCCCTCGCGGCGCTGCGGCGCTCTCCCGACGACGGCGCCGCCGCCCGGGCCTATCGGCCCCTGCTCGTGGTCGGCGCCCTGGCCGTCACCGTCACTGGACACTTCGGCGGCGAGCTCGTGCACGGTGA
Source organism: Deltaproteobacteria bacterium (assembly GCA_016874845.1). Taxonomy (GTDB): domain Bacteria; phylum Myxococcota; class UBA727; order UBA727; family VGSZ01; genus VGSZ01. The sequence continues at coordinate 38,483 of VGSZ01000015.1, read as the reverse complement.
AGGGTTCCTGACCCGCCCGTTGCGCGCCGGTCAGCGTGCCGGCGAGCACGACGTCGAGGCCCCGGCCGCCCGCCCGGGTGGCGGCGCCGACCACGACGACGGCGGTCCACGGGCAGCCTCCGACGGCGACGAGGGCAGCAGCGGCGTCGCCGAGGCGCGGGCGCGCTTCCCCGAAGGCCCGATCCCTGAGCGCCCCGACTACGCCATGCACATCAAGCCGCTGTTCGAGCGCTCGTGCGTGAAGTGCCACGGCCCCGAGAAGCGCAAGAGCGGTCTGCGCCTCGACCAGAAGCGCTTCGCGCTGAAGGGCGGCGAGAGCGGCCCGGCGCTTCTGCCCGGCGAGCCGGCGAAGTCGCTGGTCTTCACGTCGTGCGCCGCGCCCCCCGACGACGAGGAGGTCATGCCCCCGAAGGGCAAGCTGCTCGCACTGTCGGAGATCGAGACGCTGAAGCGCTGGATCGAGCAGGGCGCGGTCTGGCCCGACGACACGACGAAGTAGGCACGCCACCGCAGGCGCGAACGACGCAGCCCGTGCGCCCGGGTGCGGGTCGCACCGGCCGCAGTGCACCGCGAGACGTGTTCGCTACACGAACTTCGGCGGCGGTGTCGGCGGCGCGGCCACCGACGGCATCGACGACGCGGGAGCCGCCGGGCGCTGGAGGACGGCGGGCTGCAGCGGCGGCGTCGGCACCGCCGTCGGCTTCGGCTTCGGCACCGCCGAAGCCGCCGTGGTGTCGAGGGCGATGCCCTTCAGCAGGCCGTCGACGTTGGTCAGGTCGAGGGGCAGCACCACGCGCTGGCCCGACGACAGTGCGCCGAGCTTGCCGACGAGAGCCTGCCCGAGCCGCAGGTTCACGGCGTCCTTGCCGCCGGTGACGGCGACGGACTCGGCGACGGTGCGGATGGAGTCGGCGGTGGCGCGGCCGATGGCGACGATCTCTTCGGCCTTGCCTTCGGCCTCGTTGATGCGGCGCTGCATCTCGCCCATCGAGCGGTTGATCATCTCCTGCTTCTTGCCCTCGGAGTCGTTCAGGCGCGCCTGCTTCTCGCCCTCAGCGCGGGCGAGGAGCGCGCGGCGGTCGCGCTCGGAGGCCATCTGCTTCTCCATCGCGTCCCGCACGCTGGCGGGCGGCTCGATGTTCTTCACCTCGTAGCGACTGACCTGCACGCCCCACGTGCGCGCGATGTCGTTCAGGGCGTTCACGACCTCGGAGTTGATGCGCTCGCGCTCGGTGAGCGTATGGTCGAGATCGAGCTTGCCGATCACCGAGCGCACCATCGTCTGCGCCAGCTGGATGATCGCGAAGCGGTACTCGACGATGCCGTAGCAGGCCATCTTGCTCTGGGTCACCTTCATGTAGAGCACGCCGTCCACCTCGACGCGGACGTTGTCCTTCGTGAAGCAGTCCTGCGGCGGCACCTCGATGGCCTCCTCCTTCAGGTCGATGGTGAAGGCCACCTTGTCGAGGAACGGGATCAGCAGGTGGACCCCCGGCCCCAGCGTGCGGTCGTAGCGGCCGAGGCGCTCGACGAGCAGCTCGGTGCGGTTGGGCACCACGCGGATGCTGCGCAGCACCTTGACCGTCGTGTAGAGCGCGGCAGCGGCCCAGATGACGTAGGCGATCTGGTTCATGGGTCAGCCCTCTTCCTTGACGGTCGATGCCGTCGCCGCGGTGACCTGCGCCATGGCCTCGAAGAAGCCGCGCATCTGCGCGATGCCCTGCGGCACGACGGTGACGTCGGCGCCATCGAGGACGCGGCCGAGCTCGTGGATGTACTGCTCGGACAGCTGCACCTTCACGGCGACTTCGCCGCCGGGGGTCTGGATCGCCTCGGCGACCAGCTGGTTCGCGTTCGCCGTGGCGTCGGCGATCAGTCGGATCTCGGCGGCGCGCCCGTTGGCCTCGTTGATGCGCTTCTGCTTCTCGCCCTCGGACAGGTTGATCGACTGCGTCATCTCGCCTTCGGAGACGAGGATCTTCGCCTCCTTCTGGCCACCCGAGATCGTGATCGCGGCGCGCTTCTGGCGCTCGGCCTCCATCTGTTTCTCGAGGGTGTGCACCACCGCCGCCGACGGCGCGAGGTTCTTGACCTCGTAGCGGCGCACCTTGATGCCCCACTTGGCCGAGTCCTTGTCGATCTCTTTCACGATCGAGTCGTTGATCTTGTCGCGCTCGGCGAACGTTTCTTCGAGGGTCAGCTTGCCAACCTCGCTGCGCATCGTCGTCATCGCCAGGTTGATGGCCGCCTGACGGTAGTCGGAGACCTCGTAGCTGGCCTTCAGCGGGTCCATCACCTGCACGTAGACGATGCCGTCGACCTCGACCTGGATATTGTCCTTGGTGATGCACATCTGCGGCGGCACATCGATGGCCTGCTCGCGCATCTCCTGCGTGTAGGCGGCGCGATCGAAGATCGGCAGCATGAAGTGGAAGCCGGGCTTCAAGACGCCTTCGGGCTTGCCGAGCCGCTCCTTGACCACCGCGTGCCGCTCGCTGACGACGATGAATGTGCGGCTGACGACCCAGACCGCCGCCACCGCCCCGAGGGTGATGCCGAACAACATGACCGCTCCTTCCGGCGCCGCTGTCGACGCCTGCCTTTGCGCATGGTCTCGCCCGCGCGGCCCCCCGGCGTCAAATGCGCGCTCTCGACACGATGAGCGGGCAGGCTTTTCGCACGACGTCGCCGCGAGACCGGCGCGGGCGGCCGTCAGCGACAGCGGGGCGACGGTGCGTCCTCGCCCACCACGGCCTCGACCTCGGCCTTATTCTCGGTACGGGCGGCGCCGGGGGCGGTGCCGAACAGATCGCGGGCCGCGCCGGTGGCGTCGCTGCCGCCCACCGCCTCGACCACCCAGACGCTCTCGGCGCGGTAGACGAGCTGCACGCGCTCACCCGCCCGAAAGCGTCCCCCGGTCGAGCGTGCCTGCCACGTCGTGCCCTGGAAGCGGATGCGGCCGTTGTCGTCTTCGTCGGAGACGTCCTCGACGACCTCGACGACCTGGCCCATCTCCTCGCGGTCGTTCTCTACGTCGGTGGTGTCGCGGCGGACCACGCTGCGCCCGGGAACGAGCCGCTGCACCAGGGGCCGGAACGGAACGAGCAACGCGAGCGACGTCACCGCCCAGACGAGGACGCTGAGGGGGACGCTGTCGGCGACGCCGAGCCCACGTAGCCCCGCGGTGATCACCGCGGCGGCGCCCAGGAACATCGCCACCAGCGACGGCGCGACGAATTCGCTGGCCAGCAACAGCAGACCGCCGACCAGGAACACCGCGGTCCACGCATCCATGGCCACAGGGATCGAACGGCCCGACGATAACGTCAAGGAGCCATCGATGGCGGTGGTCCCACCCGGCGCCCGCCGGTCGGATCTTTGACGGATGCCAAGGCCCTTTCGCCGCGGCCTCGGCGGCGCATGCTGTGGGTCGCGCGGGGGGTGGTCGGTGGCTACGCCGCCAACCACCCCGCGACGGAATCGAGGCTCAATGCGCGCCGTCCCGCCCGCCCGCCGCCCGCTCTCCGTCGTCGCCCTCGCCGGCGCCGCCGCCATCGTCGTCGTGGCCGGCTCCGCCACGGCCGTCCCCCCCCCGCCCGGTGTCGTGCTGTCCGAGGTGATGCCGAACCCGGTTGGCGCCGAGCCCGATGGCGAGTGGATCGAGCTCGCGAACCTCGATAGCGCCGACGCCTCGCTCGAGGGGGTGCGCGTCTCCGACGAGGAGACCCCGGGCGGCAACGAGGGCACCTTCCGGTTCCCCGACGGCGCGACGCTGCCGGGCCATGGCGTCATCGTCGTCGCGCGTTCGGCCACGGCGTTCCTCACCGCCACCGGGCGCGCCGCCGACTTCGAGCTGGTCGCCAGCGACGACGCCGTCCCCGACATGGTCGTCGACACGGCGCTCGCCGGAAACGCGACGCTGCAGCTCGCGAATTCCAGCGACGAGGCGCTGCTGCTCGACGAGAGCGGCGCGGTCATCGACGGCGTCACGTGGGGCACCGGCTCGCCGCTGGCGACGTTGCCGCGCACGGCAGCGCCCGCCGAGGGACGCAGCCTGCGGCGCGCGCTGGCGACGACGGGTGCCGGCGCGTGGAGCGCGCAGCAGCCCTCTCCGGGCGCCATTGTGATCGCCGCGCCTCCACCGTCAGCCGAGGGCGAGGGCGAGGGCGAGGGCGAGGGCGAAGGCGAAGGCGAAGGCGAGGGAGACGGAGACGGGGACGGAGACGAGACGGCGGCCGAGCCGCCGGGCCCCGTCGACCCGTCTCCCCCCCCGCCACCCCCTCCGCCGCCGGTCGACGACGGTGATGGAGTCGTGCTGCCGGGAGACGCGACGAACGACCTCGACGGCCCCGCAGCGGGCAGCACGTTCCAGGCGACGGCGGAGTCGTGTGCGACGACAGGCATGCCAGCAGCCCTCGCGCTGCTGGCGTTGTTGCGTCGGCGCCGCCAGCGCTTCAGCGGTTGATCATGTGATCGGCGAGCTGGAAGAGCGCCGCGTCGAGCTTCTCGCGCGGCTCGGCCGGCAACCCGGCGCCCACGTCGGCGAGCGCCACGCGCATGCACAGCATCCACTGATCGCGCATCGAGCCGTCGACGACGAACGGCAGGTGACGGGCGCGCAGCCGCGGGTGGCCTTTGCGCTGCACGTACAGCGGCGGTCCGCCGAGCCAGCCCGACAGGAACCAGAACAGCTTGTCGCGGCTGTCGGCGAGGTCGTCGGGGTGCTGGTCGCGCAGCGGCTTGACGTCCGCCCGCGCGTCCATCTCGTCGTAGAAGCGGTCGACGAGGCGACGCACGCCCTGCTCCCCGCCCAGCTGTTCGTAGACCGTGACCGGCGTCGTGTCAGTCATCGGGTCACTCGATGAGCGCCAGACGAGCGCCGGCCTCGACGGCGGCGCCCTCCTTGACCTTCATCTCCTTGACCCGGCCGGCCTTGGGGCTCTTCAGCTCGTTCTCCATCTTCATCGCCTCGACGACGACGACGCCTTCGCCCTCTTTGACCTCGTCGCCCTCGTTCTTCAGGATCTTGATGACCTTGCCGGGCATCGGCGAGTCGATGCCGACGACGCCGCCGACGTCGAACCGGAAGCCCTGGGCCTCCTTCATCTTGATGCGGCGCTCGTCGAGCATCTCGAAGCGCAGCACACGTCCACGCACGCGCACGTGGATGCGGCCGTCGAGAGTGTCGCTGCGGCGGGCAATGCGCTCCAGGTCGACGTCGTAGGACTTGTGGTCCATCAGCATCGACACGATCTGCGACGGCATCTTGCGGCAATCGACGTCGTAGGTCCGTCCGTCGAGGGTCATGTGGTAGATGTCGCCGTTGTCGGCCTCCTTCTGGACCTCGACGGTGTGCTGCTTGCCGTCCATCGTGGCGACGAACTTCATCTTCGGATGCTGCGACATGCGCGGGGTGCTCGCCTGTCGCCGCGAGGCGGTCAAGGGCGCTCGCCACCCCGCCCCGCGTCTTCGCCGCGCCGCACCGCGGCGAAGACCTGGAGCGCGAGCGGCGCGGTGGTGACTAAGCAGACGTGACCAGCGTGGTCGTGCGCGTCGGCATCGATCAATGCAAGGCTCGGTGTCGATGTCGTCGACGACGTCTCCTGCGTCATCGTCCCGGTGGCCGTCCTCGTCGACGGTCGGCCTGTGGCTCGCGCCGGCGCTCGCCTTCGTCGCCGCACGGTCGACCGGGGGCGAGGCGGGGCTCGCCTGCGGCTTGTTCGTCTTCGCCGGCACGCTGTGGCTCACCGAAGCGCTGCACCCGGCGGCGACGGCGCTGGCGACGGTGGCGCTGGCGCCGCTCGTCGGGGCGTGCACGGCGAAGGAGGCCTTTGGTGCTCTGGGCCACCCGATCCTGTTTCTCTTCGTCGGCAGCTTCATGCTCGCCGAGGCGATGCGGGTGCACGGACTCGGCGAGCGCCTCGCGGGCTGGCTCGCCCGCCGCGCCCGGCGACGGACAAGCGCGCTGGTGGCGACGTCGTTCGCGGCGTTTGCGCTGTCGATGTGGGTCAGCAACGCCGCCGCCACCGCCATCGTGCTGCCCATCGCGCTCGGCCTGGGGCGCGGCGAGGGCGACGACCTGCGACGCTTCCGCGCCGCGCTGGTGCTCGGCGTCGCGTGGGCAGCGTCGATGGGCGGCCTTTGCACGCCGGTGGGTACACCGCCAAACCTGATCGGGATCCGCGCCCTCGCGGCCGCCGGCACGCCGCTCAGCTTCGCCGGCTGGATGGCCATCGGCCTGCCGCTTGGTCTGGCGATGTGGGGCGCGATGGTGGTCGTGCTGATGGCGCGCTTCGGCGTGCACCCGCGGCAGCCCCTGCCGCAGGCGGCGCTGCCCGTCGACGGCGGCACGCCGCGCCCCTGGGGCCGCGGCGAGAAGGCCGCCACGAGCGCGTTCGCCGTCGCCGTCGTGCTGTGGACGGCGCCTGGCATCCTCGAGCTCGTCGGCGTCGAAGGCGTCACCGCCGTCAAGGCCCGGCTCGGCGAAGAGGTCGTCGCCGTCCTCGCCGCCGCGCTGTTGTTCGTGTGGCCGGTACACGGACCGGGCGAGCCGCCGCGCCGGGCGCTGTCGTGGGAGGAGGCAGTACGCATCGACTGGGGCACCGTCGTGCTGTTCGGCGGCGGCATCCTGCTGGGCGACCTGGCCCAGAAGACCGGCCTCGCCCGCCAGTGGGGCGAAGCTTTGCTGTTGGCGTCGGGGGCCGCCACCCCGTGGGCGGTCACGGCGCTGGTGACGGCGGTGGCGCTGCTGCTGTCGGAGGTGGCGAGCAACACCGCAGCGGCGACGCTGGTGATCCCGCTGTCGGTGGGCCTTGCCCAGGCGGCCCACGTGCCCGTCGTCCTCGCCGTCGTCGGCGCCACGCTCGGCGCCAGCTTCGGCTTCATGATGCCCATCAGCACCGCGCCCAACGCGATGGCCTACGGCACCGGGCAGGTCACGATGCGCGAGATGATCCGCGCCGGGCTCTTGTTTGACTTGCTCGGCTACGTCGTCGTCGTGGCCGGCGTGCTGCTGCTGGTCGGTGTCTGACGCAAGACCGTCAGACACCAGAGACCGTTGCGGGGGATTCCTCCCCGACCCCGTCGTCCTGAAGGGCCCCCGGACGTTCGACGAGCCAATCTTCCGTCAGGCTCTCAGTAGTCTTCGTCGGCGCCGCCCTCGTCACCGCCCTCATCCTCGAGGTCGTCGTCCTCGGCGGCCTCCTCGGGCAGGTCCTCTTCGACCTCGTCGGTGTAGTCGTCGCCGTAGCTCGCCGGCGGCGCCGGAGGCAGATCCTTGCGCGGATCGTCCTCGGGGTTGGCGCCGCACTTGGGGCACTTCGGACTCGGCTTGTTCAGGTCGTAGAACTTCGTCGCGCACGACCAGCAGGTGAACTTCTTTCCGAACTTGCTCATGTGATCGCCTCGTCGCGGCGCTGAATGCCACCGGGTCGGCGCTCGTGTCAAATCTCGTTCGAGCCCGCCAGCGGCGGCGGACGGTCGAAACCTGCCACGTCATCGCCGCGGTCGGGCTCGAACAGCTTGCAGAACGACAGCGCGTCGCCATCCGCCGCCGACTCCCAGGTCGCCCTTCGGTGGGGCGCGGTGGGGAACAGAAGGTCGCACGCGCCGGAGCCCGTGGCCCCGCGCTCCGTCGCCGCCGCGTCGAAGTGGTCGCAGTCTTCGCAGCAGCACACGAGGCGGTGCTGGCTCAGGTCGAGTCGCAGCGCCGGAGACATGAACACCTTCATAGGGGGACGCTATACCGGGCACATGGATCGGCCGACGGTCTCTGCGCTGGGTGCTCTGCCCTTGTTTGGCGGGCTCCCCGACGATGCCCTCGGCAAGCTGGCCGAGAAGCTGGAGGTCGTCCGGGTGCCCCCTGGCGCCACGGTCTTTTTGGAGGGCGAGGTCGCGCGGTCGCTGTACGTCCTCGTCGGGGGCGCGCTCGAGATTGTGAAGGCCGGTGTCGACGGCGAGGTGCACCTCGGCCACATCCGCCCCGGCGAGTGCTTCGGCGAGATGAGCTTCATCGACATGCAGCCCCGCTCGGCGACGGTGCGGGCGCGGGCGCCGTCGGAGATCTGGATGTGGCCCTACCAGGCGATCCACGAGTGCTACTGCAAAGACCAGAAGTGCGCGATGTTGCTCGTGATGAACATCGCCCGCGAGCTCAGCCGCCGGTTGCGCCGCGCCGACGAGCTGCTGTCGCGCACCGCGCCGCCATCGCTGCCCCCGGTGCCGGTCGGCGGACCGACCGTCGAACCGCGCGTGGCACTGCCAGAGAAGACGCCACCGCGGCCCCCCGCCGACGTCCGCTCGTCGACGTTGCCCCCGGGTCACGCCGACCGCTCCTTGCCGTAGCCTCCGACGGCTGAGCGGCCCGCCCCTGCACCCCACGCCGCTGTTGCTCGCGGCCACCGTCGGCTGCGGGCCTCCGCCGCTCGCCCTCGAAGGCAGACGCTGCGACGAAGACGCCGACCGCGCCGGCGCCAGGCTCGTCTGTCGCGACGGCGCTTGCGAGCAGCCCGGCGAAGGCGAGGGCGGGGGCGAGGGCGAGGGCGAGCCCCCGCCCAACAGCGACAGCGACGGCCGGCACGACGCCGCCGACAACTGTCCGACGGCGCCGAACGCGAACCAGCACCGTGAAGACGCCGCCGGGCGGCGCGAAGTCTGCGACGACTGCCCCGCCACGCTGAACGCGAACCAGCGCGATGGCGACGGCGACGGCGTCGGTGACGCATGCGACCTGCGGCCGGACACGCCCGGGGACGCCATCGCCTTCATCGAGCCGTTCCATGGCACGGCCGCGCCGGAATGGCGGGCGCGCTTCGGGTCGTTCACCGTCCAGAACAACCAGCTCGTGCCGTAGGGCGACACCTTCGTCTTGGACTTCGAGCGCAGCGACTTTTCAACGACGAGCCGGGGGCTGCGGGTCGACTTCGTGTTGACCCGCGTCGGTGCCACCGCCCGCGACGTCGCGACGGCCGCGTGCACCGCCGTCCCGGACGACAACTGGCTGGTGTGCGCGCTGCGGTCGACGACCGCGTCGTCGGACGTGCTGCTCTACGGCCTCGATGCCGCCCCCGAGCAGGTGTTCGTCCATCCGATCACCTGCCCGGCCGGGACGGTCTCGGACGCAGACGCCAGCGAGCGCACCGGCGCGCCCGTGGTCTTTTGGGTCGGTGACCACGTCACCAGGACATTCATCGTCGAAGAGCGCGTCGCCCAGTGTTCGCGAGGCGTGACGCTGTCGGAGCGCACGCGCGTCTGGCCCCACCCGGCGGTGTTCATCGACGACGGCGCCGCCGCCGTTCGCTTCGTCGTGGTCTACAACTTCCCGCTGCCGGACTGACAGCGGGGTGACGACCGGCGACCGTGTGCTACGCCGACGCCCATGTCGTTCGTCACCCGCGCCTTGCCGCTCGTCCTCACCCTGACCGCTGGGGCCGTCGCGTGCCCCGAAGCGCCGCGGCCGCCCCTCGACGCCCCCCCTCGTGACGCCGGTCCCGGGGATGGCGAAGGCGAGGGCGAAGACGAGGGCGAGAGCGACGCGCTGCCGGCGACGTCGTACTGCGAGGAGCTCGTCGACGTCTTCTGCCCGTTCTACGTCCGCTGCGGACGGATGAACGTCGCCGATGTCGAGGCCTGTCGCGCAGCGTTCCCAGCGTCGTGCGAGGCGAAGTTCGAGCCGCGCTTTGTGCCGCTCGCTGAGCGGGGCCTGCTGTCGCTGTCGCGCGCCGGACTGCAGGGCTGTGCCGCGCACCTGCAAGACGTCGCCTGCGACGAGCACTTCTTCGAACTGCAGGGGCCGTGCGCCGGGGTCTGGCAGGGACACGTCCCCGCCGGCGGCGCCTGCGGTCTCGACGTCGAGACCTTCGTATGCGCGCCAGGCACGGCCTGCACCCTCGACCTGTCGTTCTGCGGCACCTGCGAGACCGTGATGCCCGCCGGCGCGCGCTGCCGCGACGGCAGCGCCGACGTCGACGGCGCCTGCGGCCCCGGCGGCGTCTGCGGCGACGACGACGTGTGCGTCGCCCGCCCGCGCACAAACGAGGCGTGCGACCCCGACGGCGTCCCCTGTGTGCTGCCCGCGCGCTGCGGTGACGACGGCGTGTGCCGCGAGCCCGCCGTCGTCGGTGTCGGCGAGGCCTGCGACGTGAGCCGCCGCTGTCCCTACTTTGCCGCCTGCGCGTCGGGCACCTGCGTCGCCCTCGAAGGCATCGGCGCCGCCTGCGTCGACGACAGCGACTGCGAGGCCTCGTTCTGCGCCGGCGGCACCTGCGTCGCGCTGCTGCCCGCCGACGCACCATGCACGCGGGCCGCCCAGTGCGGCAGCGGGCGCTGTGACGACGATGGCGCGTGTGCCGACTTCGCGCCTCGCTGCGTCGGCGACAGCGGCTGACCGGTCGTTGGAAGGCCGCCGGGGGCGCGAAGGTGTCCGCCGCAACGAACCTCGGTGCGGCGACGGCGAGGGCGCGCGGCCCTCGTGTCGACGCACGGGGGCGGAGGCGGGACGCGTGGCCCGGCGGCGGACCATGGCCAGCCCGGGCCCGCGCGCGTCGACCGAGACGTCGCCCGCGCGGCCGAGCGCGAACCACGTGGGGGGTCGGAGACGATCCCCCGCGAAGGTGGATGCGCGACACGCCAAGCAGCACCGCCCCCCGTCGTCGTCGACGTCGAGCTTGACCACGGGGTCGTAGACCCACGCGAGCGCCGCCAGCGAGGCCGGCTGCTGCGCCGCGCGGTAGTCGAGGACGGCGGCGCCGGCGTCGTCAGTGACGACCAAGGGCGCAAAGATCGCGGGGCCACCCTCGGCGCGCTGTCGGGTCGACCGCGGCGACGAGCCAAGGGTCCCGGGATCGCGCGCCGCGGGCTGCGCGAGGCGGACGTTCCAGCCCACCGTGGCGCCGGCGGCGGCGACGACGACGTCCTTCGCGAACAGGGACCACGGGACGCGCTCGACGAGGGCGGGCAGCCCGAGCACGAACCCGCGCCAACGCGCGTCGGCCAGCGCCGACGTCGCGACCGGCGCCCCCTGCTCAAAGCGAGCAGACAATGCGGCGCGGTCGAGGCGGCGCAGCGTAGCGAGCACCGTCGTCATCGCGCGAGCCCGTGATCGACGCGATAGCGGCCGGCGCTCCATGCGGCGGCGACGCCCACCGCGTCTTCGGGCTGGCGCGCGCAGAAGCGCAGGAACGCGAAGAACGACACGTCGGGGCCGTCGTTGGTCCCGCCGAGCAGCCCGCCGCGCAGCGCCCGGTCGATCTGCGCGAGCAAGGCCTCGTGGGCGCCTTCGTAGACACAAAGCGCGCGCGCCAGCGCGCGGAGAATGGGTGGGTGCCATCGATGACAGCGGCGCCGGCGTCACGCAGCGTGGCGAGCGCGCTCGGCTCGCGGGCCGCGAGGATCTCAAGGTCGCAGTTGGCGTCGCCCCCCCGCGTGGAAGGTGCCGAGCAGGTGTCGCATCAACGTCTTCGTGGTCGACCGGAGCCCCGACAGGTCGCCAGGCACGGCGCTGCTGTCGAGCAGGAGGAGCGGCGCGCGCACAAGGTGCCGCTCAAGCAGGAACGGCCCCGGTCCCAGCCGACGGGGGACCGCGGCACGCCCGACGCCTCGAGCGCGATCTGCCACCGGCCGGACAGACGCACGGGCACGCCCGCGGCGACGGCCTCACCGAGGGCGCCCGGGGGCGGGCGCGCGCGTGCGTCCGCCAGCGCGCGCAGCCTGACGTCGATGGCAGCGGGGTCGAGCACGATGGCGCGCTCAGGGACGGCGGCGACGGCAGGGCGCCGGGCGGCGGCGACGAACGCGCGGCCAAGACCGACCTGCAACGACAAGGCGGGCCGTGGCGTCAACGTCGCCTCCGCGACGCGGGGCGCGACCGCCGCGTGGTGGTCGCCGCAGCGGCGACGCGCGCGACGGTGGCGGCGTCGCGCGCCGAGAGGAGCGCGAGGATCGCGGCGCTGTTTTGGCGATCCGGGGCGCGCAGCCACGCGCACAGCGCTGCGTACGCGGGGACGCTGTCGGCGGCGTCAGCGACGATGGCGGCGCGCAACGCGGGCAAGGCCGCAAACACCGTCGCCACGGGGTTGAAGGCGAGGCGCAAGACGACGCTGTCGGTGGCCGCGACCACGGCGGCGAGGACCGCGACGTCGGCGGCGGCGAGCACATCGTCGTCGATGGGCGCCGCGTGGGCGGCGGCGGCGCCAGACGACAGCGCGGCCCGCCGGGCGACCAGGGCGGCGTAGGCGTCGACGCGCGCCTGCACCGCCGCGCACGACGACAACGACGCGGGCCGGTCACACAGCGCCTCGAGCGCCGCGGCGGCGAGGTGTCGGCGTACAAGCAGGAGGTCGGCGACGTGGGATGCGACGGCGGCGGCGGCGGCACCGCGCACGAGCGGGGCGATGAGGTCAAGGCCGCCAATCTCGAGGAACTCGCGTACCTCGGTACCCCGCCCCTGCCGTTGCACAAGCAAGCCCTGCGCCACCAACCGCTGCAGCCCGGCGCGCAAAGTGCCGCGATCGAACCCGAGGTGCGCAGCGAGCTCACGCTCGGGCGGAAGCCGCGCGCCAGGCGGGATCGCGCGCTGGAGCACTGCCGCGCGCAAGGCATCGGCACAGGCCGCGCCAGCGGTGGCGCCGTCCGCGCCACCGTGGGCGACACGGGCGACGACCCGCAGGACGCGGGTGGAGAGAGGTGCGACACGCATCCCGAAAATGGTTGAACCATGAGACGAAGCAATCAAGGTGGACTCGGCTCCCGCGGCGTGGCCGGTCTGCCTTGCCCACAGAGTGGTCGGCGTGACGCAGACGCGTTACGCCTTGGCGGATGGCTCGCGAGATCTACGTCTCCACCGACGTCGAGGCCGACGGTCCGATCCCCGGCCCGCACTCGATGCTGTCGTTCGCGTCGGTGGCCTTCGACGAAGACGGCGGCGAGTGCGGCGCCTTCACCGCCAACCTGACGACGCTGCCCGGTGCCATCGGGCACCCCGCAACGATGGTGTGGTGGCAGACGCAGCCGCGCGCCTGGGAAGCGTGTCGCCGCGAGCCGCGCCCGCCCGAGAGCGCGCTGCCCGACTACGCTCGCTGGCTCGAAGCGCTGCCCGGGCGCCCGGTGTTCGTCGGCTACCCCGCGGCGTTCGACTACCTGTTCGTGCACTGGTACCTGCACCGCTTCGCCGGACGCAGCCCGTTTTCGCACTCGGCCCTCGACATCAAGACGCTGGCGATGGCCCTGCTTGGCGGCCGCTACCGCGACGCGACGAAGCAGTACATGCCCCGACGCTGGTTCCCGGCGACGACCCACAGCCACGTCGCCCTCGACGATGCGCGCGAGCAGGGATTGCTGTTCGTCAACATGCGCCGCGAGTGGCTCGCGCGCCGAGCGACTGCCCCGTCGTCGTTGACGACGACCGGCGGGGCGTCGTCGTGAGCACCGACGAGCGCGCCGCGGTCCGGCGCCGGGTTGATCGGCTGCGCGTCGACGGCGCGGTCGACGTCGTGGACGATCTCGTCGCCGTCGAGGAGCCCCTCGAGCTGCAGGTCGCCAGCGCCGACGGCCCATTTCGCCCGGTGGCGGTGGTGATGCGCACGCCTGACGACGACGGCGTCGGCGACGAAGAGCTGGCGCTCGGCTTCCTGCGCACCGAGGGCGTGATCCGCTCGACCGGCGACGTCGCGCGGATCGGGCACTGCACCACGCTCGTCGACGCCGACGCCGACGGTAACGTCCTGCAGGTGCGGCTCGCCGACGGCGTCGGCGTCGACTGGCGCCGACTGACGCGACACGTCTTCTCGGCCAGCAGCTGCGGCGTGTGCGGCAAGGCGACCCTGCAGGCCGTCGCCGCCACCCTGCCCGACGGCCGCGTGGCCAGCGAGGTCGTCGTCGATGCGCCGTTGCTGCAGGCGCTCGTGCTCGGCCTGCGCGACCACCAGACCCTGTTTGCCTCCACCGGCGGCACCCACGCGGCGCTGCTGGCGTCGTCGACGGGAGAAGTCCTCGCGGTGCGCGAGGACGTCGGGCGCCACAACGCCGTCGACAAGGTCCTGGGGGCGGCGCTGCGCGCGCGTGCGCCGCTCGACCGCGCGATCGTTGTCGTCAGCGGGCGGATAGCCTTCGAGCTGGTGCAAAAGTGCGCCGTCGCCGGCATCGGGCTGCTCGCTGGCGTCGGCGCCCCGACGTCGCTGGCCGCCACGCTCGGCGAGCGCGTCGGCGTAGGCGTCGTCGGCTTCGTCGGCGCGCAGCGGTTGAACGTCTACGCCGCCAGGTGGCGGGTCCGGCCGTGAGCCATCCCCCGGGATCCCCGCCACAGCGCCAGGTCCCGGTAGAATCGAGCGCGCGTTGGCGACGTCGTTCGCCGGTGCACCGACGGCTGCGGCCAACGCGCGCGGTGCGTCGGTCTTTCGCCGAGGTCGGGATGCGTGGTCCGGTGCGATGGGTGGTTGTCGTCGTGCTCGCGGCTCTGCTGCCGCTGGTCTGGGCGTCGCCCGCGGGGGCGAAGCCCTACGTCGACACGAAGAAGCGCTTCGCGCTCGAGACGGCGGGTGGTTGGGAGCTTGCGCCGCTGCCCGGCGACGTGCTCGGCATGAACTTCCGCAAGAAGATCGACGGCGTGCCGGCGTCATTGCACGTGATGGTGCAGGCGACCAAGGCCGGCGTATCGGTGAAGCAGACGCTCGACGGCGTCGAGGCGCCGTTCAAGGACGAGATCGGCTACAACCCCGGCACCGACTTCCCCGTCGTCATAGGCGGCATCCAGGGAACGCGGCGGACGTTGTCGGTCTTTGCGTCGGGTGATCGTCAGACGGTGCGGGCCATCGAGCTGTACGCGATCCACGCCTTCGGATACGCCCACGTGCTGCACGTCGAGACGCTCGAGAAGAAGCGCGGCGCGATCACCCGCGACGTCGACCGCATGCTGGCGTCTTACGAGGCTCTGGCCGGACGCGGCGTAGCGGCGCCGCTCGCCGGCGTATGGATGAACACCGGCGGCGGACCGGACCTGAAGCTCGAGCCCGCGGGCGAATTCCACATGGGGGCGCTGAACGGCGGCTGGCACGCCGACGGCGGGCTGCTCGAGCTGCGCATCCCGTCGGGCGCTGAGAAGTACCGCTACGTGCAGAGCGGCGACACGCTGACGTTGTCTTCGCCCAACCTCGACCGCGACATGGTGTTTCGCCGCTCCGGGGGAGCCGCCGTCAGCGCGCCGGGGCGGGCGGCGCGCTCGGGCCCGTTGTCCCGCGAGGAGCTGATCGGAACGTGGCGCGTCCTCGATCAAGCAGCCACCGAGCCGCTTACCATGGTGCTGGCCGCGTCAGGCAGCGTGTCGTTTGGCGGGCTGTCGGGGCGGTGGCGGTTCTCGACCGGGCGCTTGACCATCGCGTCGACGGCGGGCGAGACGATCACGTACGCGGCGTCGTGGAGCGACGGCCAGCTGGTGCTGTCAGGCGGGGACCTCGACAAGGAGCTGACGCTGGAGCGTGCCCGCTGACGGGGGCGCGCGACCGCGCGGCGCGGGCCGCGGAGATCGGCAGCGACGGTGGCCGGGCGCGGCGAGGCATGCTCGGGACAGGTGGAACGCTGGACGAACAGCGGCGCCGTGCTCGTGGGAAGCGCCCTCGTCCGGATGCGCCGATGCAGGCGCCGCGGGCGGGCACGGGAGATGAACTGGGGCTGCCTGTCTTGCCCGGTCCGGACCGGACAAGACGTGAACGGCTGGAAGGGCCAGCGCCCGGTGACGGGCGGGTCTGGCAAGGGGACGGCCTGCGGAGGCTGGCCCTGGTGGACGTCGGCGCCGTCGCGGCCTTGCCCGCGGCGGGGTCGGGACGTGCGTGGGGGAGGGACGCGCGTGGACACCACTGCCCGAGGGAGGGCCCGTAGGGCGCGATGCGCCTTGAGAATGACGACGCCACGAGGGATCTCTCTTGAGGCGCCCCGTCCCGTCCGCTAGGAGGCGACGTCCCTTTCCAGCCGCGAGGCTGCGCACCCTTCGGAGTGTCCCATGGCGAAGAGCAATCGTGAGCTCATCAAGCTCGAGTCCACCGCCGGCACCGGCTACTTCTACGTCACCAGCAAGAACCGCAAGACCGCGAAGGAGAAGCTGGTGAAGAAGAAGTACGACCCCATCGAGCGCAAGCACGTCGACTTCAAGGAAACCAAGATCAAGTGACCCGGCGACGGCCGCGCAGGCCGTCCGTCACGGATCGCGCAAGGGCCCGCGTCGTCGACGTCGGGCCTTGTCATTTGGGCCCCCGCGCCGGTCGCTCACGGCGTCGTGCGTCGCAAGCGCAGCAGCAGGCCCACACAGCGATCGATGGCGAGTACGTCGCCGGCCGGCAGGCGGGTGACGCCGTTGATGCACTTGGTCACGGGCTCGGGGAACCGCGCGCGCGGCGGTGCTCCGTAGATGCTCACCACGCTGTCCTGCCCGTCGGCGTGGTCGTCGCCGGCGGCGACGAAGCGGACGACCTGCTGGGACGCGACGAAGAGGTTGTTGGCCCCGTCGGCCGCGAGCGACTCCGGCGTATCGACGTTGAAGAACGCCGCCGGACGTCCCTCGCCCGACGACGCGGCGACGCCATCGCCGAGCACCGCGTGCACCCGGGTCTGGGCCAAGTCGTCGGCGAACGGAGCCTCGATGCGCACGACCCGATGGGCGCCGGCGTCGGCGACGAAGAGCGCATCGCCGACCACCTCGACGGACGACGGCGTGTCGAGCAGCGCGTCGCGGCCAGCGACGTCGTCGACGAGCACCCCGCGCACGCCCACCTGGCCCGCGATGGTGACGACGCGCCGGGCAGCGAGATCGATGCGTCGGATGACGTGATTCTCCTGGTCGGCGACGAACAGGAAGCCACGCTCGGGGGCGAGCGCTAGCCCTGCTGGCGCGAAGAAGCGCGCGTCGTCGCAGGCGCCGTCGACGTGACCAGCGGTGCCGCGCTGCCCGCAGACGTCCTCGGTGGTCCAGGTCGACGGGTTGGCGTCGTCGACAGCGACGACGCGACGGATGACGTGTTCGCCCCGCTCAGCGACGTAGATCGCCCGGGGGCTCGTGGTCTCGTCGACGGCGAGCCCCGACGGGTCATCGAACGGGCGGGTAAGCAGCGCGCTCGTGGGCGCTCGGTCGGGGACGAGCCCCTCGGGCAACCCGGCCACGGTGTCGATGCGCGCGGCGGCGAGATCGACGCGACGAAGGCGCCCGGTCACGCGGTCGACCACGACCGCGCTGCTCTCGCCAAACGAGGCGAGGGCCGCCGGTCCCGGCAGCAGCGCGGAGGACAGCGGACCGTCGTCGGTGGCGAGCGCGCCGCCGACGTCGGTGGTGACCGACGCCACGATGCGCGCACCCTGGCCAAGCGAGATGTTCAGACGCCGGACACGATCGATCCCATCGAGGACGAGCACGCAACCGCTGGGGCAGGACTCGTCGACGAAACCGCCAAGGGCGCGCGGATGGTCGAAGCGGGCCGCCAGACCATCAACGTCGTCGATGTAGCCAGCGGAGCCGTCGCCGGCCAACGTCATGGTCTGCACGGGGAGCAGCAGCGCCGGCACACCGGGGATCGTCACGTCGGCGAGCGCGCGGACGCGGTGACCGGTGCGCTCGACGAAGAACAGCAGGCCACCGCTGGCTCCGTCTTGCAGCAACGTCGCCGGTAGGAACAGCACGGCCACCGGCTCGGCGACGGTCTGGGTCGCGAGGTTTGTCCCGTCGAGCCCCGGGAGTGCGACGCCAGTCCCCAGCAGCGTCGTGATGATCCCGGTCGCCAGGTCGACGCGGCGCAAACGGTGGTTGCCGGCGTCGGCGATCACGACGCGCCCGCGATCGTCGACGGCGACGCTGGCCGGCCGGTTGAGGCGCGCGGCGGTCGCCGGTCCGCCGTCGCCGGTGGCCCCGGGGACTCCCGTCCCGGCGACAAGGGTGATCACGCCATCGACGCTGATGCGTCGTACGACGTGGGCCCCCGGGTCAGCGACGTAGACGTTGCCAAACGCATCGACGGTCGTGCCGCGTGGCGCCACGAACGTCGCCTGCAACGCCGGGCCGCCGTCGCCGGTGGAGCCCCGACCGCCGGTGCCAGCGATCAAGCGAAAGCTGCCGGTGCAGGCGTCCTGAAAGAACACCTGCCGCAGCGCCGCCTGGGCCAGCGCGACGTCGACCTTGTTTGGACATTCGAACCGCGGCTTGAGCCCAAGACCTCCCCCGCCGACCTGCAGGACCCGCGGCGCAAAGTAGCCGACAAAGCCGACGTCAGGCGGCAGGCCTACGCCGGCCACCGTCGTAATCGCCCAGGTGCCATCCGGGTTGCGGTCGAGGCGGCGGACGCGCCCGTTCTCGAGATCGGCGATGAACAGCGTGTCCTCGTCGAAGACCACGACCTCGGCGGGCCGGTTCAGCTGCACCAGGGTCGCGTCGGGCCCGTCCCCGTCGAAGCCGGCCGTGCCGGTGCCGGCGATCGGCCGCTGGGTGAGCGCGTCGAGGTCGAATTCGAAGACCTGGTGCCGGGTTCGGTTGGTCACCCAGGCCGTGCGACCGTCGGCGGAGACCGCGACCGACTCCATCGTGTCACCCGATTCCGGAAAGACGATGGCCTGCTCGATCCGCAGAAAGCGGCTGCGATCCGAAGGATCGATGACCAGCTTGCGCAGGATGTTCCTCGCCTCCCAGACCCAGACGTTGCCCAGCGCATCGACGTCCACCGCCCGCGGAGTGACCCGCGCGCGCAACGGGTCGCCCCCGTCGCCGTTCTCGGCGGGGTTGGGGGCCGACGGCCGCCCCTCGCCGGCGATCGTGGTGATAATCCCCGTGGTGCGATCGACGCGCCGCACGCGGTTGCCGGCCACATCGGTGATGATCACGTTGCCGTTGCCGTCGGTGGCGACGTCTCGGGGCTCACCGACGGCTGCCAGCACACCGGGGCCGCCGTCGCCGCTCGAGGATTGCAGGCCGTTGCCCGCAACGTCGAACGCCCGCCCGGTGACCCCGTCGATGCGTCGCACCACCGACTCGTCGATATCGGCCGTGATGAGCTCGCCGGCGGCCGACACATGGAGCGAGAGCACACCGGTGGCGTTGACGTCGGTGGCCCGCACTCCCGCCGGCCCCGGTCGGGCCACGCTCGTCGACGTCCCCGTTCCCGAAAAGCGCGTCAGCTTTTGACCGACGGCGTCGAGGCGCAGGATCGTGCTCGACAGGATGTCGGCGATGTAGAGGTTGCCGACGCGGTCGACGGCCACGGACGCCGGCCCGATCAACACACGCTGCGGATCGCCGCCTTCGGCGCCGAGGCCGGCGAGGATCTCGGGCCGCCAGACCGCGGTGGCGCACGCGCCGCACAGGTCGAGGTTGTTGGCGTTCTCGTCGTCGCACTGCTCCCCTTCGTCGACGAAGCCGTCGCCGCAGACCTCGACCTTGTCGCAGGTCCCGCGACAGCCGTCGCCGCTCACGACGTTGCCGTCGTCGCACACCTCCGCGCCGTCGATCACACCGTCGCCGCAACGGGCCGGCGTGCAGTCGAGGCGGCAGGCGTCGGGGGCCACGTCGCTGTTGGCGGCACCGCCGTCACACGTCTCGTCAGCGTCGACGACACCGTCGCCGCAGTGTGCCCGCACGCAGTCGAGGCGGCAGGACTCCGGCGCCAGGTCGCTGTTGGCCGCGCCTTCGTCGCACTCCTCGCTGTCAGCGACGAAACCGTCACCACAACGCTCGTCGACGCAGGCGCCCTGGACGCAGATCGAACCCTCGCCGCACCCCGCGCCGTCGGCGGCGGTCGTGACGTTTGCGCCCTCGCCGATCACACAACTCGAGGTCGCGATGCAGCGCTGCAGCGCGACGATGCAGACCGAGCCCAAAGGACAGGCTCTGTCGTCACCGCAACGAATGAACTCGTCGCCGGTGAGGGTCGTGTCGAACGTGCAACCGGCAAGGACGATGACGAGCAGGCCCGGTGCGAACCGGGCGGCGCGGCCGATGCGGCGAAGGCGGGAACGACGAGCCATCGTGACAGTCTAGCCGTGGCCGTCGGCCGGTGTCGCCGTGGCCGTCGGCGCGCGCTCGGCGCGTCTGGCGGGCACGAGCCTCACCGGAGGTTGGTGAGCGCCTCCCGGGCAGCGGCCACGGAGTCGACGACGGTGAATAGCTGCAGATCCTCGGAGGCGATCAGCCTCCGCTCGGGAGTGAGCATCGTCCGCGCAAACGCGTCCAGGATCGGCCGCCAGTAGTCGCTGCCGACGAGCACCAGCGGGCGCTTCGGCAGCTTGCCGGTCTGCATCTGGCACAGCACCGTCGCCATCTCGTCCAGGCCCTTCAGACCCGCGGGCAGGACGACGTAGGCCTCGGCGGAGCGCAGCAGCAGCTCCTTGTGCGGGATGCGCTCGGAGAACGTCGCCGCGGGCGTCGGCCCGTGCAGGTCGGCGACGCCGTCGTGCTCCCAGACGATCGACTGCAGCGGCGCGTGCTTGCCCCCGACGGCGGTCGCGGCGTCGACGACGGCCTGCGAGCCGGCGCCGCCGTCGCCGACGCGCACCGCCGTGCCGCGCCCGACGACCTCCTGCGCGAGCCCACGCGCAACGGCCAACGCCGGATCGTCGGCGGTCAGGCGCTCGCCGCCGAGGAAGGCGACGGCGGGCGCCAGCTCCTGCATACCGCGGCTGGCGACGTCGACCTCCTTCAGCAGCGTCTTCTTCAAGGCGCCCGGGTCCTGCTCGAAGCCGCGCGCGCGCGCGCCATCGGCAGTGGCAGGCCCGGCGACAGTCGTCGGCGGCGGCGACGCGGCGCCGAGCATGTGGTCGAGCAGCGCGTGGGCGTCGTCGGTGACGAAGAGCCGAGCGAAGACATCGGGGTCGATGAGCTTGCGGTCGTCGACGGCGACCTTCTTCAGCGCGTCGAGGATGGGCCTCCAGAACTCGACACCGACGGCAGCGATGGGATCGGACAGCCGCTTGCACGCCGACAGCGCCCAGATCTCGAAGAGCTCGTCGATGGTGCCGAAGCCACCGGGGAAGGTGACGACGCCGCGGGCGTTCTCGTAGAGCGCGAGTTTGCGAAACGGGAACAGCTGGATCTCCGTGGCGACCTCGATGACCGGGTTCAGCTTCTGCTCGTGGGGCAGCTTGATGTTGAAGCCCTGCGTGCGCACGTCGTCGAGGCTGGCCTTGTCGCTGACGCCGTCGAGGTCGCGCAGCTGCGCGCCGGGGGAAGGCGTCTGGCCCCCGGCGTTCAGCGATTGACGACGCTGGACGTACCCCTCTGGCACCGACTGCATGATGCCCGGCCCGGCTCCCGTGCGCGGTGGCACGCCCCGGTCGGCGAGCAGCCGGCCGATCTCTTGCGAGATCGCGTAGTACGGGTCCTCAGCGGTGATGCGCGCGCCGCCAAAGAAGGTCAGCGCCGGCGGCATCGTCGCCAACGTGTCGAAGGCCACCCGCAGGTCGGCCTTCAGCTGCGTCCGATGGGCCGCCACCGGATCGCGGACGTCCACCGCCGCGCGCCCCGTGGACCGCGTCTTCGTCGACGACGGCGCCTTGGCCGACAGCTCGCGCGTCAGCGCGCTGGTGGGCGGCTCGAGCCCCCGCCCGCCAGCGCCGGCCTCGACCTTGGCCGCGCCCGCTGGCGTCGCGACGGAGGCCGGCAAGGGCGCCGAGGACGCCAAGGACGACGGCGCCGCCGACGGTGCGGCGACCTCCAGCGACACACGAAGGGGCACCGGCGCGGACTTCGACGAGGCGATGGTCATGAGCGAACTGTACCCGACGTCGACCGCGCTCGAAAAGCCTCCCGTTGCCCGACGCCCGGAGCGAGGCACCGAGCGAGGCACGGAGCGAGGCACCGAGCGAGGCGCGGAGCGGGGCCTGGAGCGAGGCCCGGAGCGAGGCCCGGAGCGGGAGCGAGCGCCGAAAGAGCGGCGCGAAGAGCAACCCGGAAGGGGAGCCAGAGCGGCGCGCCGGCCCCAGGCGCCAAGCGGCGGTCCGTGGATCCACGCGGCACCGCGGTCGGGAACTTGGCGACCGCGAAATTCGCGTGGTACCGGTCGGGCATGCGCCCCCAGGTCGTCGTGGTCGTCGCCGTCGTCGTCGCTGCGCTCATCGTCGGCTACGCGTTCGTCGCGCCGTCGGGCATGGCGACGCTCACGCGACTGCAGGCTGAAGAGAAGAAGCTCGCCGACGACGTCGCCCAGAAGAAGGCCGAGAACGCCCGGCTCGTCGGCGACGTGCAGCTGCTGAAGGGCGACACCGAGGCGTCGAAGCATGCGCTTCAGAAGCGCGCCCGCGAAGAACTCGGCTACGTCGCCCCCGGCGAGGTCGTCGTACAGGTGCCCGACGCCGCGCTGCCGCCCGCAGCCCCCCCCCCGCCGCTGGCGGCGACAACGAAGCCCCAGGAGGCGCAGTGACCGTGTTGACGTCGTCTCCGCCCCGGTCCGCGGCGCCAGGCGCCGAGCGCGCCCTCCATCGGCGCAGTGTCGCTCGTCGTGGGCCGCGCGGCTCGGCGGCGACAGCGCCCTCCCCGGCGGCCGCCGACGCGTTCGTCGACGCCGCCCCCCGCCGCGTGCGCCCGCCGCGTGCGTGGCCGCGCCCGTCGAGCGCGACCGTGCTCGCGATCGTCGCCGCCGGCGGCGCGCTCGCCACCTTCGCCGTCGGTCATCCGCTGCCCCTCGTCGGCACCACCGCCGCCGCGGTCGTCGCCGGCGCCTGGCTGCCGGGCCGGGCGCTGGAGCGCTGGCTGGTCCCCGCCGCCATCGTCGCCGGCGGCGCGGCGGCGGTGGCGGCCACGACGAGCGGCGCATCGCCGCTCACCGCGTCGCTGCACGGGCTCGTCGCTGGCTGCGTCGTCACCGGCTTCGGCCTGCTGCCGCGCGCGCTCGTGCATGGCGCCGTGCACGCCGCCCGCCGCGCCGAGCGCGCCCGCGCCGACGCCGAGGTGCTGCGCCTCGTCGACGACGCCCGGCTGTTCCGGCGCGTCGGACGTGACGACGCCTTCGACGACGTCCCCGGCGACGACCGGTCCACGCGCAAGGACGTCGCTTGTGCGGTGGCGCAGCGCGACCGCCTGTACCGCCTGCTGCGCCTCGTGCAGCGGGTCGTGCCCGACACCGCCGTCGTCGCGCTCTACGCCCTCGACAACGCTGGCAAGCACCTCGATCTGGTCGAGCAGGTGGCGTGCACCGATCAGGACGGCGCCGCCGACGCGCAGAGCGCGCGGCGCCTGACGCTCGCGGGCCGCGGCACCGGGGCCGCCGGCGTCGTGGGGCTGGCCCTGCAGCGGCGCTGCCCGCTGCGCGTCGTCGATGAAGGCGGCGGCGCCGTGCGCGCCCATCGGTCGTCGGGGCCCGCGCCGGCCAGCGTGTTGGCGGTGCCGCTGCTCGCGCCTGGCGGAGCCGCCCGGGGCGTGCTCGTGGTCGACCGCACCACGCCGACACCATTCCTCGACGACGATGAGGCCGTGCTACGAGCCTGCGCCGACGAGGTGGTCGACGGCCTGCACACCGAGCAGCTGGTCGACGACCTCGAGGCCGCGCGCCGCCGCGTCGCCCGCGTCTACGCCGCCACCCGCGCGCTCACCGGGGTCAGCCGCACCGGCGACGTCGTCGAGCAGGCGCTGCGCTCGGTGGGCGAGCTGTGCCCGGGGGTCGCCCTCGTCCAGCTCGCACCGAACGCGGCGGGCAGCCATGACGGCGCCACGGCGCGCGTGCTCGGGGCCCGCGGTCCGCTCGCACCGCTGCAAGGCTTCTCCGCCGCCCTCGACGGCGAAGCCTTCGCCGCCCGCGCCGTCGCTGAGCGGGCGCCCCTGCCGCACACCGCGCTCGACAAGGCCTCGCCGCGGCCCCTGATCGCCGGCGCCGAGCCGCTGGCCCGTGCCGCGGTGGGTGATCTGCGCGCGGTACCCCTGCTGGCCCACGGCGAGGCCCACGGAGTGCTTGTCGTCGCCTCCACCCCGGGCGAGCGCCTGCGTGGCGATGTCGTCGACGCCGTCGTCGCCATCGCCGATGTGCTGGCCCTGGCTCTGGTGTCGGCGGCCGCCTTCGACGACGTCGAGCGGCAGGCCACTACCGATGGCCTTACCGGCGTATGGAATCGCCGGACGCTGGACCGGCGCCTCGACGAGGCCGTCGCGCGCGTGCGCCGCAACGGTCAGCCGCTGTGCGTCGTGCTCGCCGACGTCGACCACTTCAAGAGCGTGAACGACACCTGGGGGCATGCCACCGGCGACGAGGTGCTGAAGGGCGTGGCGCGGACGCTGCAGGACTGCGCGCGGACCACCGACGTCGTCGGGCGCCTCGGCGGCGAAGAATTCGTCGTGGTCTGCGAGGGCACCGACCTGGCCGGCGCGCTGGTGGTGGCCGAGCGAATGCGCGCGGCCCTCAAGGCACTGCGCTTCGACACGTCCAAGGGACCGCTGGCGGTGACATCCTCGTTCGGCGTGGCGGTGTGGACCGACGGCGAGACCGGGCACGCGGCGCTCGAGCGCGCCGACCAGCACCTGTACCGGGCCAAGCAACAGGGCCGCGACCGCGTCGTCGGCGCGTGAGCGGACGGGGCCGGGGATGAGCGACGAGCCCGGGCTGTTGCCGCTGTGGACCCGCATCCCCTACGGCGTCACGCTGCCCGGGGGCGAAAGCGTCGACGTGCGCGTCGGCGCGCGGGCCCCGGCGGTGGACGAGGCCCTCGCGGCGCTCTCGTCGTCATCGTCAGCGCCGTCGCGCGCCCGCGCGTGGGCACTGGTGACGGCCTTCAACCCGTGGGCGCAGCCGGCGTCGGCGGCGGACAACGCCGACGCCGACGCGAAGCTCGCCGCGTGGATCGCGGCCCGCGGACTGCCGTCGCTGCGCTCGACGGGCGGGCGAGGCGGCGACGCGGCGTGGCCGCCCGAGCCGGGCTACGTGATCGCGGGCCTCGACCTCATCGACGCCCACGCGCTGGCCCGCGCGTGCGCGCAGGCCGCCTTCGTCTACGCCCGCGTCGGGGCGCCGGCGGCGCTCGTGACCGTACGGCGCCCCGCGTGCGACGCGGCACGCTCGGTGGAGACGATCGCCTGGGTCGACGTCGACGGCCACGGCCGCGTGCGCATGGTGCGGCCCCGGGGCAAGCCGCTGCTCTTCATGCCCGGCGGCAAGAAGGAGCCCGGCGAAGACGACGTCGCCGCCCTCGCGCGCGAGCTGCGCGAGGAGCTCGATGTCAGGCTCGACGAGGCCAGCGTCGTCGCACGCTTCGTGGTCGAAGAGCGCGCGTACGGCCCCGTCGACCCGACGGTGGTGAAGATGGCCTGCTACGCCGCGCGGGTGCACGGGGTGCCGCAGCCGGCAAGCGAGATCGAGGCGCAGGAATTCGTCGGCCTTGATCAGAGCCACCGCGTGCCGCCGGCGGGCCACGCCGTGCTCGCCCGTCTCGCCGAACGCGCACCGACGGTCGACTGACACGCGCAGGCCGACGAGCGCAGGCCGACGAGCGCAGGCCGACGAGCGCAGGCCGACGGACCGGTGCCGTCAAAGGCGCGTGTGGCGAGCCATCGCCAGCGCCCAGACGTCGTCCCCATCGACGACGCCGAGCGCCGCGGCGGTCTGCTTCGGCACGAGCAGCGCGTCGCCCTGCTCGCCGAACTCGGTGAGCGCACAGCGGAACATCGACGCGCCGGGCGGCAACGTCTTGCCACGGGCGGGGCGGCGCTCGACGGCCACCAGACCGTCGCAGCTCTCGCCTGGACCGTCGGTGAGCGTGGCACCGGCCACGACGCGGACGGTGCCGCGGCGCGTCTTCGTGACCGGCCACAGGTCGCCGGTGTTCGCCTCGAAGTGGGGGCCGCCGTCAAAGGGGTCGATGCGGCCGATGGGCGCGAACCCGATCGACGTCAGCATCTTCTTGACCCCCTCGGTCTGTGGGCCGACCTCGCCGATCACGCGCTGCGCGTCCTCGTCGAACAGCGTCGCATAGATGAGCCCCGACGGAAAAAGACCCTTGATGAACTCCTTGTTGGTCTTCGAGATGCGATCCGCCTCGAGGTACGACAGGCCGGTGAAGCGCCGCCCCAGGGCCTCCCACAGGACGCTCTTGCCGCCGTCGAGCAGCGGCGGCAGCAACTCAGCCAGCACGCGGGGCCGGAACCACGCGCGGTGCATGGCGATGAAGACGAAGCGGACGAACGACAGCTGCTTGCCGAGCTTGCCGGGCACCCGGCGGTAGTCGGGGTCGAGGACGAGCCCGCCGATCTCGGTGGGCCCGTCGTGATCGAAGCCCATCCGCAGCACCTTGTGACGGAAGTGGCGATCGATGGTGGCGGAGTAGCGCTCCTCCTCGAGCACGTCGAAGTAGATGTGCGGCTCCTCGCGCGTGCCGTGCTGGGCGATGATCTGGCTCGTTCCGATCAAGCGGCCCGTCGTCGTGTCCTCCATGACGAACAGGTACTCGCGGTGCAGCGGGCTGCGCACCCGCCCGGCGAAGCTGCGCGTCGACAGGACAAGGAGCTCTTCGAGGGCCACGCGGTCGTGCGGCAGGTTGACCGTGTTCAGCACCGCCGCGAGGTGCAGCAGGCCGTCCATGTCGTCGAAGCGGGCGTCACGGATGATAAACATGGACCCTCGCCGTTGCCGCCCGGACGGTCGATCACGACATCGCACCGGCCAGATGTCGTCGCCGTTCCCCCCCGTGGTGTCAATGTGCGGAGCAGCGTCATTCGTCGTCCTTGACAGCATGGGGGCGCCGGGGTTTGTTCCTGCGGCTCGCACGCCCGACGTCCTCGTCGCTGCGACGCGCACGCCCCATCGTCTCTCGCAGGAGCACCGCTTGGCCCGCCCGACAATGCCACGCCGTCCCGCGGCCTCGTCGAACACTCCGCCGACCCCGGCGGCGAAGCCGGCGACACCGGCGGCGAAGCCGGCGACACCGGCGGCGAAGCCGGCGACACCGGCGTCGAAGACGGCAAAGACGTCGAAGTCGGCAGAGACGTCAAAGACGGCGGCGAAGTGGTCGCGCACAGCGACGCCGGCGCCCGCTGCGGTGACATCGGCACTCAAGCGAAATGTCTCGGCTGCGGCGTCGGTGGGAAAGAGCCCGTCGACCGGTCCGACGCGCGGCGGCGCGCGGGCGGTGCCCCGCATTGGGCCGGTGTCCTCCCCGCTGCACGTCGATCCCGAGGCTCCGCACGTCGACGGCGAGGCGCTGTTGCGCGCCGAACAGTGCGTGGCGCTGCTGCAGCGACGGCTGATCAAGCCGATGAGCCGCGGCGGGCCGCGCGGCGATCTCACGCTGACGCAGTACCACGCGCTGTCTTTCCTCGCGGCGCGCGGCAAGGCGAGCGTGTCCGAGCTGAAGGACGTGCTCGGCTGCGCGCAGTCGACGACGTCGGTGCTCGTCGACAAGCTGGCGCGCATGGGGCTCGTCGAGAAGCTTCGCGATCGCCATGACCACCGCCTCGCCTGCGTCGTGCCGCTGCCCAAGGGGCTGCGCATGGTCCAGCGCTATCGCAAAAACGCCGAGCGCAACCTCATCGCGCTGCGCAACCACCTTGGCGACGGCGCCGTTCGCGACGTCTTCGACGCGCTCGAGCGCGCTCTCGTCGCCACCGCGCCACTCGAGAACCCGCGCGTCGCCGCCGCGGTCGACGGCGACGACGAACGCGAGGACGAGAACGCCCTCGAGGCGGCCGAATAGGGAGCCCGACCATGGCGAGCCGCACGAGGATCACGAAAAAGACCGCGGCGAAGAAGACCGCGGCGAAGAAGACCGCGGCGAAGAAGACCGCGGCGAAGAAGACCGCGGCGAAGAAGACCGCGGCGAAGAAGACCGCGGCGAAGAAGACCGCGGCGAAGAAGACCGCGGCGAAGAAGACCGCAGGATCTCCCGTGCCAGCGGCGCCGGCGTCCGAGCAGCTGGTGGCCGCGGCTGTCGACGCGGTGGCACCATGCCGACTCGTCGACCACGGCGAGGGCCGCTGCTCCCTGTGCTTCGATGACCTCCGCATGCCGCGTGTGCCGCTGTTCGATGAGCGCGGCCTCGCCGGCAACGGCTACACGTGGGAGGCCGTCGTCGACTCTCTCGTCCGCCGGCGGCGGCCCGACCTCGTCGCTCTCGTCGCCTACGACTCCGAGACCGCGATGTTTGTCGCCGTCGGTGGTCGGGCGAACCTGGTCGCCGTCGCCGGTCTGCTGCGCGCGGCGCTCGACGACGGCGCCGTGCTGAAGCAGGCGCTCGATCACGCCGCGCCGGACCGGCTCGAGTAGACGACGCCCACGCAGGGCTCGCGGCCCCGCGCTTGCCCTCCGGAGTCCTTCGATGCCTCGTGCGTGCCAGTCCTTCCGTCGCGTGGTCGTCGCCGTGGGCGTCCTCTGCGGCGTCGGCGTGGCTGTCGGCGGCTGCGCGACGCCGGCGAAGCCGCCGCCTCCCGATCCCCGTGTCGTCGCTGCGCAGCTCGAGACGAGGCGTGCCGAGGCCCAGGCACTCGCGCCGACGCTGCAGGCGCCGTCGGCGGCGGCCCGCGCCCGGGCCGTGCTCGCGCTGGCACGCCTCGAGCGCCACGACGCGATCCCCGGCGTGCTCGTGGCGCTCGCCGACGGCGACGCCCTGGTCCGCGCCACCGCAGCCTTCGCCGCTGGACAGATCGACCTGGCCCTCGACCCACGGCGACCGACCCACGAACAACGTCGCGTCGAGGTCGAGAGCGCGCTGGTGGCGCGCCTCCCACAGGAGCGCGAACCCGCCGTACGCCTCGCGCTGTTGCGAGCGCTGGGCCGTGTGGCGGCGCGCGACGGGCTGAAGACGCTCACCGACACCGCCGCGCAGGGTTCGGTCGACGAGCGGGCGACGGCGTTGGTCGCGCTCGGCGTCGCCGGTGCCCGGCGCAAGGCGTCACTGTCCCGTGACGACGTCGTGCGCGGCGTCGTCGACGCCGCGTTGCGCGCCGCCGAGCCCGCCGTCACCGAGGGCGCTGCCTACGCGGCCTTCCGGCAGCGCCTGCCGGTGAGCGCCGAAGCAATCGCGGCGGCGCGCGTGTCGCCGAGCCCGCAGGCACGCATCTTCGTTGCGCGGGCGCTGCCCTTCGTCGCGGTCGACATCGCCGTGCCGGCGCTGGCGGCGCTGCTGCGTGACGAAGACTGGCGCGTGCGGGTCGAAGCGGCGCGCACCGTCGCCGCCCGCCAGGACGTCCCCCTTGGCAACCTCGTCGACGCTCTCGGTCGTGCCGTCGCACGGGCGACGCAGCCAGGCGAGCAGCACGTCGTCGGCGAGGTCTGCGCCGCCCTCGCCGTCGTCGGCGCGCCGGCCGAAGCCACCCCGGCGGTGATGGCGGCTGTCGCGGCCCTGCCCGCCGGCGCTGACGAGGCGCGTTGTGGGTGCGCGGGTGCCCTCGACGTGCTCGGCGGCGGCGATGACGCGCTTCTGTTCTGCACCGCGTCGCCCGCGGCGCGGGCGCGGCACGTCGTCGACGCCATCGCGCGCCGGCGGATGGCGGCGACGGAGCGGCTCGCGCAGCTGCAGACCTTCGTCGACGACGACGAGGTGCCTATACGCATCACGGCGGCCGCGGCGGTGTGCGGCATCGGCGGCGTCGAGGCCGCCGACGTAGCCGCCACGCGCCTGCTGCGCGAGGACGATCCCGGTGTCGCTGGCGCCCTGCTCGAATGCTTCGCCGACGACGCCCACGCCGACGTGCTGCGCGACGCGACCATCGCGGCGGCGGCGGCTCGGTTCACCGACGCGAGCGCACCCGAGGCGCGCGAGCCGCTGCTCGCGCTGGCGGCGCTGACCCGCGGGCGCCCGGGGCTCGAAGAGCTCACGGCCCGCCTGAAGGTCCACCGCGACCCGCGCGTCCGCGACGTCGCGGCCGACGTCCCGGCGGGCGAGCGCGCGCCGGGGCCGCGCGCGATGGGCGACGCTCCGCCCGTCCCGGCGACGCTGCCGCTGGGGGCGGTGCTGCAGACCTCGCGCGGCGCCATCAAGATCGCGTTCGAGCGCGAGCTCGCGCCGGTGGCGGTACAGACCTTCGTCGCGCTGGCGCGCAAGGGCGCCTACCGGGGTACGCCGCTCCACCGCGTGATCGCCGGCTTCGTCGCCCAGGGCGGCGACCCGCGCGGCGACGGGTCCGGCGGGCCCGGCTTCTTCATCCCCTGCGAGAACAGCGACGCGCCGTTCACCCGCGGCGCGGTGGGCATCGCCACCGCCGGCAAGGACACTGGCGGCAGCCAGTTCTTCCTCGTGCACTCGTGGCAGCCGCACCTCGATGGTCGCTTCACGCTGTTTGCGCGGGTCGTCGACGGTCTCGCCGTGATGGATGCGCTGCAGCGTGACGATGTCGTCTTCGACATCGACGTCGTCACGGCGCTGCGTAAGACGCACTGACGCTGCCGCTCGAAGGCGTGCACCGCATCACGACGACAACACGAACCAGAACCCCTTCCCCACCCGGAGCCCCCGATGCGCCATCTCCGCACCACCCTCGACGTCGGCGACAAGAAGACCCTGGAGGCGCTGCTGTTGCGCGCGCAGGAGCTCAAGCGCGACCGACAGAAGCGCCGGCTGGCGCCAACGTTGTCGGGGCGCGTCGTCGGCATGCTGTTTGAGAAGCCGTCGACGCGCACGCGCGTGAGCTTTGAGGCGGGTATCAAGCTGCTCGGCGGCGACGCGGTGGTGCTGCAGGGCCGCGACATCTGGCTGCACGCCGACGGCACGGACGGCGAGTTGCTGCGCGACACGGCGCGCGTGCTGGGCGGCAACCTCGACCTGCTCGTCGTGCGGCCGGCAGGCGCGCACGCCACCGTCGACGAGCTGGCCCGCCACGCTGGCGTGCCGGTGATCAATGGCCTTTCCGACCGCGACCACCCGTGTCAAGCGCTCACCGACCTGTTCACGATCTACGAGCGCCGCGAGCACCCCTACGACGCCCGCGTCGCTTTCGTCGGCGACAGCGTGCCGGTGGCCCACGGGTGGCTCGCGTTGGCGGCGCTCACGGGCCTCGAACTGCGCCTCGCGCTGCCCGCCGGCGTCGAGCTCGACGCCGAGCTGGTCAAAAAGGCCGGGCCCCGCGTGCGCATCGGGCGCGACCCGCAGGCCGCCGTCGACGGCGCCGACGTGGTGCTGACGGCGGCGTGGGGGCGCGCGGTGGAGCCCGGCTTCGTCGTCGACGACGCGCTGTTGTCGCGGGCGTCGCCCGATGTCCTCGTGCTGCACCCGCTGCCAGCGCACCGCGGCCGCGAGATCACCGACGACGTGCTCGAGGGCCCGCGCTCGGTGGTGTTCCAGCAGGCCATGAACCGCATGCCGGTGCAGCAGGCCGTGCTCGAGCACCTGCTCGGCTGACACCGCCGGACCGCTCGCCGCGGTCCCTGCGCCGGCTCAGGCGAGCGGGTAGGTCTCGCTCTCGCGCAGCGTCAGCACCTCGACGCCCTTGTCGGTGATCGCGATGGTGTGCTCGAACTGCGCCGACAGCTTCCCGTCGGTGGTGACCGCCGTCCACTTGTCCTTCAGTGTGCGCGTCCGGTACGTGCCCTCGTTGATCATCGGCTCGATGGTGAAGACCATGCCCTTCTCGAGCCGCGCGCCCCGCTCCTTGAAGTAGTGGGGCACCTGCGGCGGCATGTGGAACTTGCGACCGATGCCGTGGCCGACGAAGTCCTCGACGACCGAGAAGCCC
The DNA here is from genome assembly GCA_016874845.1 of Deltaproteobacteria bacterium. GTDB lineage: Bacteria > Myxococcota > UBA727 > UBA727 > VGSZ01 > VGSZ01. The sequence goes on along the minus strand of VGSZ01000015.1, from coordinate 6,883 downwards.
TGGGCGTGCGCGTGGTCCGCGATGGCCTTGCCGATGTCGCCGATGCGGCCGCCGTGCTTCACCGCGGCGATCCCCTTCTTCAGGCACTGCTCGGTGACCTCCACCAGCTTCTTCGCCGCCGGCGACGGCGTGCCGACGAAGAACGTGCGGCTGGTGTCGCCGAACCAGCCGTCGACGATGGGGCTGACGTCGATGTTGATGATGTCGCCGTCCTTGAGCTTGACCTTCGGCGAGGGAATGCCATGGCAGACGACCTCGTTCACCGACGTGCAGATGCTGCGCGGATAGCCGTAGTAGTTCAGCGGGCCGTTCTTGTAGCCGCGCTCGGTCGTCCACGCGACGGCGACGTCATCGAGGTCCTGGGTCGTGATGCCGGGCTTCAGGTACCCGGCGACGTGCCACAGCATGTCGGCGGCGGCGCGGCAGGCGCGTCGCATCCGGTCGAGGTCCGACGACGACAACAGCTCGGGCAGCTCTTCGATGCGAGAATCCATCTGGGCGGTCTATGCGCCGGCCCCAGCGACGGCAACGTGGAGGCGGACGTCGGGGGGTCGCGCCGCGGCGATGCGGCGGCGCCAGTCCGGGGGCGCCAGTACGGCGGTGGCAGTGCCGCACGAACCGCGCGGACCGGGGGAGCGAGAAAGGCGAGGCGGCGTCGCGTCCCTGCTAGGATTCTCGCTGTTGACGACGCCGCGTCCTCCCTGGGCTCCTGCGTTCGCCGCCGGTGCGGCGTCCAACGACGATTCCGGCGCGCGCACCGCGCAGGGCCCGCGCCCTCCCCGTCCGATCTCGGCGCTGCCCCTGGACGACGCACCCCAGAGCCTCGCCGACGAAGACCTCGTGGACCTCTCCGCCGAGGGCGACCCGGCGGCCGCGCGTGACGCCAACCGCACCGCCCGTGGGCGCCGCGAAGGCTCAGCGCTGTCGGTGCCAGACTCGGTGCCGCCCGCCGCCGACGACGACGCCGACAGCGCCGCGCGGCAGCACCTGGGCGAAGAGGACGCGCTGCCCGAGAACGAGCGCGTCTTCGGGCCGTTCACGTTGCTGCGCCGGCTCGCCTTCGGCGGCATGGGCGAGGTGTTCCTAGCGCGGCGCGACGCCCAGCTGCCGGCGGGACTCGGCCCGGCTCCATCGCGTCTCATCGTCGTCAAACGCATCCTCGCTCACATGCGTCGCGACGAGGAGCAACGGCGCGGCTTCGTCGAGGAGGCACGGCTGCAGACGCTCTTGCGCTCGCCGCAGATCGTGCAGATCCAGGACGTCGGCGAGATCGACGGTCAGGTCTACCTGGCGATGGAGCATGTGCACGGCCCCTCGTGGCGGGCGCTCATCGACCGCTGTCGGCGCAACAAACAGCACATCCCGCTGGGCTACGTCGTCGACATGATGGTCCAGGCCGCCGAAGGACTGGCCTACGCCCACAACCTCATCGACGCGCACAGCGGCCTGCCGCTCCGGGTGGTGCACCGCGACATCAACCCCCACAACGTCCTCGTCACTTTCGACGGCGACGTGAAGGTCATCGACTTCGGCATCGCCAAGAGCGACCTGAGCCTGCAGCACACCGCGACCGGCACGATCAAAGGCAAGTTCGCCTACATGTCCCCGGAGCAGTCGGCCGCCGAGCCCCTTGACGCCCGCAGCGACCTCTTCGCGCTCGGCATCTGCTTCTACGAGCTGTTGACGCTGCGAAACCCGTTCAAGCGCAGCAACGTCGTCTTGTCTCTCGAGGCCATCCAGCGCACGATGCCGCCCTCGCCGTCGGCGTCGCGCCCCGCCGCCGCGTTGCTCGACCCCGTCGTCGAGCGGATGCTGCGCAAGAACCCTGACGACCGCTTCGCCGACTGCGCCGAGGTCACCGACGCGCTGCGCTTCCTGTTGCAAGACGGGATCATCCCCGAGCCGCAGCAACCACTGTCCACCTGGCTGCGGGGGCTCTTTGGCCCCGAGCTCGAGAGCCATCGCCGCATCCTCGAGCTGACCGGCACCGTGGTCGACGTCGTATCGGCGCCCTCGCGGCCGCCGCTGCCCCACTCTTCGAGCGCGGTGCGGGCGTTGCCCCGGGCCGCGGCGGACCCGACGGTACCGACGGCGCCCGCGCCGGCGCGCGCCGCCTTGGAGCCTGACGTCCCGGCGCCGGAGCGCGATGGCGCCACCGGCCCCACCGGCGCCCTGCCCGCGCAGCCGCGCAGCCCGCCGGCGTTCGTCCTCGGCGCCGTCACCGCCCTCGTGGGCGTCGTCGCCGTCGTCGGGGTGGGGATCGCGCTGCGCCCCCCCCCGGCGCCGCTCCCCGTTCGGCTGGCGGCGCCCCTCGTCGCCGCCGGCGCGAACGACGCCACGACGACACCGGGGGACGCGGGCGTCGCTCCCCGCGCACCCGACGCTGGCCCCCCCGTCGTCGACAGCGGCGACGTCGCCGTTGCAGACGCTGGCGTGCTCAGCGGCGCGGTCGGCGTGGTCAGCGTGGTCGCCGACGTCGGCGTCGACGTCACCGGGCCCGACGGCGCGGGCACGCCGACGACGCGCCCGACGAAGCCCACCCGGCCGGTGAACGCCAACGCCGGCAACATCGTCGCGCGTATCGCCATGGCCGCCGATGGCTTCGTCGTCAAGGGACCGCGTACTCTCGGCAGCAAGGGCGCCACGGTCCTCGTCGTCGACGACCGGCAGGCGCCGTTCAAGCTCCGGCTCAAGGTGCGGAGCGCCGACGGCAGCGCGCGCATCGCGGTCGACAGCGAGCCGTGGGCCATCGTCCGCGTCGATCAGGTCGGGCGCGGCCGCACGCCCGTCGACAACATCGCGGTGCCCTACGGCAAGAAGACGCTGCTGTCGCTGCAGAATCCGGCCGGCGCGGCGATGGAGATCAGCCTGACGCTCACGCCGCAGCGGTAGCCGACCGGTGGAAGAAGGCCCCCATCGCCGCCCCTAGCAGCCTGCTCGAGCAAGTCCGCTCTTGTCCGCGACCAGAGCGAAGACCAGCGCGGCTCATCGACCCACTGGCGCGTCGCGCCCCCGGCGGTCAGGTCGCCGGCGTCATTTCCACCGCCGTGATGGCCAGAGAGAGTTCCTTGACGTCTTCGGTGAACGTCTTGCGCGTCTCACCGGCCTTCAACGGACGCTCGTCCTCGAAGTGCTGCGCCTGCTCCTTCGACAGCGTCTTGACCTTGAACTCGCCCTCGACGGTGGCGACGCGGCCGGCCGCGCCCCGGGGCACGAAGATGTCGTGGCCCTTCGATGAGATGCGGATCGACGGACCGCCATCGTTGGCCAACGTGAACCAGCAGCCCATCGCCTGGCAGACGCTGTCGACTCGCCCCGTGATCTTGACGTTCTTGCCGTCGAGGTCGGCGGCTTTGGCCACCGCATCGACGACGGTGAGCGCCGCCCCCTCGGAGAGCTTCGCGCCGCGACGGATGACGCCGTCGGCGTCGACCTGATCGCGATCGGGCTTGGCCGCCGCCTGCTGCACGGGGGGCTCAGACTTCTTGTCGGCCTCGCAGCTCTCGCCCTTGCCCTCGTCGGCGTGCGCGACTGTGGCCACCGCTCCCTCGGGCGAGCCGGCGGGCGCAGGGGTCGAACAGCCCACGACGGAGACGGCGACGAACAACGACGGGACGACAGCGATGGCGCGCATGGAAAACCTCCGCCGGGCGGACTACGGCAGCGAAACATCGTCGACAAGACGGCGCAGCGCCGCGCCGAGCCGCGCCCGCTCAGCGTCGCCCATGGCCGGCAGCGCCGCCGGATAGACGTGCCGCCGCTCGCGTTCACCGTGATGCTCCAGCGTGCCAAGCAGCCGATACACGTGGGGCAGTCCCTCGAGCACCGTACGCAACGTCGGTGCCGCGACGACCTCGTCCAGAAACGCCGCCACGAAGTCGACGCCTCGCAGCAGGATCACGTGGTCCCCGTCGACGTGAGCGACGCGCCCTGCCCCCGCCTGCGCCGGCGGCAACGGCCGGTACGCTGGCAGCACGACCTCGTCCTCGAGGGCGAGGCCGGCCCGCAGCTCATCGACGAAGACGGCGAAACACGCACGAGCCGCCACCACGTCGACGGCGACCAGCCGCGCCAGCAAGGCGAACAGCAGCTCCCGCAGCCGCTCGTGGTGGCGGTCGTGGGCGGCGCTTATGGAGGCAACGTCGTCGTTCATCAGGCTCGCGGCGGCGAGGACCCGCCCCGGGACGTTGGTCGAGCAGGAAGGGCGCGCGGGGGCTCGGGACGGGTGGCGGCGAGAGACGGGTGGCGGCGAGAGACGGGTGGCGGAGAGAGAGGGATTCGAACCCTCGAACGAGTTTCCCCGTTACACGATTTCCAGTCGTGTGCCTTCAGCCACTCGGCCATCTCTCCGTATTCGGTTCTCTCGACGTCGCCGCCGCGGTCTCCCGCGGCGGCGACGGTCTCTGGCGGACAGCGAGGGATTCGAACCCCCGATACCCGTGAGGGTACTCCTGATTTCGAGTCAGGTGCCTTCAGCCACTCGGCCAGCTGTCCAGACGGACGCTTTGCCTACCACGGTCGAGGGCGGGGTCAAGCGCGTCGGCGGCGCGGGCGTGCGCGTCACAGCGAGCGTCAGCGCCACGCCGCGAGGGCGCTCCTTATCTTCTGGGCGGCGGTCTCGTCGGGGGCGCACGCGGCGGCCCGCAGCCACACCGCGCGCGCCCGGCGCACGAAGCCGAAGCTCTCGTACGCCGTCGCCAGAGCGATCTGGGCGCGGAAATCGATTCGTCCGTAGGTCGCCGCCCGCTCGAAGGCGCGCAGCGCGGCAAGGCTGTCAGACCGCTGTGCCTCCGCACGCCCGAGCAGCAACCAGGCGTCGACGTGGAACGGGTCGGCGTCGAGCCACTGGCGGACGGCCTCGACGACGCCGTCGACGTTGCCCTGGGCGTGGTGTTCGGCGGCGCGCGCGCGAGCGAGCTCGGCCAGCTCGACGGCCTGGCCGGCCGGCTGCTCGACGGGCTGCGGTCGCTGCAGGAGGTCGGCGACGACGTGGCGGACGTGGCGCAGGTCGAACGGCTTCTCGATGAAGACGTCGGCGCCGTGGACCTCCTGGATGGTGCGCGCGTTGTCGAAGCCGCGGAAGACCGCCGAGATCATGAGCACGGGGATGGCGGACCATTGTTCGCTTTTCTTGATCGCCGCGCAGATCTCGAAGCCGTGGATCTCGGGCAGCATGGCGTCGAGCACCACGAGGTCCGGGCGCCGCCGTCGCATCAACGCCAGCGCGGTGCGGCCGTCGCCTGCGGCCTCGACGACGAGGCCGTCGGCGCGCAGCACGCGGGTCAGCAAGGTGCGGATGGCGTCGTCGTCCTCGACGACGAGCGCGCGGGGGCCGTCGCCCGCGGGCAGCGGCGGCAGCTCGATCAGATCGCGCGGCGAGGCGATGGGGGCGGGACCGCCGAGCAACGCAGCAGCTGACAGCGGCTGTGGCGGCGCTTGGACCCGCCTCACCTGCTTGAGCTTCAAGGCGCCAAGGCTGCGCGACGCCGCGCGCCCTGCCTCGGCGGGGGGCGTCGGTGACACGGCCCCGTCGCCGGTCGGCGGGGACGCTGGTGACTCGAGCGCCGCCGACAGCAGGTCGCCGAGGGCGCGAGCGACGTCGTCGGCTGCCGGCGCTGCGGCGGCGGGCGGTCGCACCAGGGCGAGGCACGGTGTCGCGGTGGTGCTCCGTGGACCGGCGAGCGTCGTCTCGCCCGCGGCCCGCAACGTGCGCGCGAGCGTCGCCGCGGCGGCGAGCAGGTCGGGCAGCGCGAGGACGACGAGCAAGCTGCGTCCGGTGACGGCGGCGAGCCGGCACTCGACGGCGTCGGACTCGGTCGCCACGGCGACGGTGAGGACGTCGCCCTCGAGGAACGCGGGCAGCGCGCCGGCCTCGACGGCGACGTCGGCGGGAAGGACATCGAGCGCCCGCAGGTCGAGGGTGGACTCACCGAGCACGAGCACCGGCGCGCCGATGCGGGCGGCGAGGACATGGGCGATTTCGCGCTCGTGAGCCTGCAAGGTCGGCAGCATCCGAGCGCGGACGACGAGCTCGCCGGCGCTCGGCAGCTCGGCGAGCCACGCCGCGCAAGCCTCGGGCGTCACGGCGCGGGCCTCCACCAACAGATCGCCGAGGGCGCGCACGTCCATGGAGAGAGCGTCGCGGGACCACCGACCGGACGTCAACGCTCGGTGGCAAGACACCGCAGCGAGCGAGACAGACCACCGCGCTCGCACCCGGAGGTCAGACGATCCCGCAAGACGCTCCGGCAAGACGGTCCCGCAAGACGGTCCCGCAAGACGAACCCGCAAGACGAACCCGCAGCCGGACGTCAGACGATGTCGGCGTGGTCGACGATCCCGATGATGGCCGCGTCGACAGGCACGAAGCTCGGCTCCACCGCGAGCGCGGCCTCCCGCGACCCGACGCAAGAAACGAGATCGCCCTCGCCCGCCTGCGCCGCGTCGACTGCGACGTGGGGCTCGCCGCACGGCTGACGATCCTTGTCGCACGGCTCGACGACGAGCAGCTTCAGGCCCTGCATGTTGTCGGCCTTGCGGGTGGCGACGACGGTGCCGATCACTCGTGCGAGGTACATGGTGTCCTTCTGCGTCGATGCCGGCGCGGGCCGGGCGGGCTCACGCGGACGATACCGGACCTTCTGTCGGCGCGGACAATTCCTCGGCAGCCGGCTTCACCGCGGGCTCATCGTCCTCGGGCAATGGTCGCAAGGTGCGCAGGATGACAAGCCCCGCCCCGCCCACGATGCACATGTCGGCGATGTTGTAGGTCGGCCAGTGCGTCGTGCCGAAGTGTCGTCCCAGCCAGGCCACCACCGACTCCGGCCCGGCGGCGTACATGTCGATGAAGTCGATGACGTAGGCCAGACGCCCGCGATCGATC
>VGSZ01000014.1 GCA_016874845.1 Deltaproteobacteria bacterium | reverse complement strand
CAGGTGCGCGGTTCGCCGGCCTCCCCCCGCCTCGATCTCGTCCCACGCCGGCCCCTCGAACGTGAAGGACAGCTCGCTCGTCAAGGCGGCCACCGGGCAGGCGCGCCCCGGCACCTCGACCTCGAGCAGATACACGTCGGACGTGATCGGCGGCAGGTGCGCGTGGGCCGACGGGACCACCGATGCGAAGAGCTTGTCGACGAGCGACGGCGCTCGCCGGGAGCGCGGCCCCGCGAAGCGGGGCAGCGGCAGGGGCGCCGACGCGACCTTCAGGGGCGAGTCCCACGCGAACTGCAGCGACGACACGCTGACCCGGGCCCCGTCCCCGGGCGTCGTGAACGTCGGCGCGTCGGCGCCCTCGGTGGCGTCGGCGCGCGCGGAGTACAGCACCGCCCACACCTCATCGGTGGCGACGCCGCCGTACGCCGGCTCCTCGGTGGTGCACTGCGGCGCGCAGCCCGACGAGGCGGACCACGCGAGGACGACGACGGCGACCAACGACAGGTGCTTCATGGTGACCATGGTAGCCGCGCGTCCCGCCGCGTAAAGCGGCGCGGCTTCTCCTTCGGCGTCCACCGGCTACGCTCGCCGTATGCCTGCGCCGGCCGTCACCGCCGCCCCGCTGCCCGAAGCCGACGGCGCCCGTGTGCGCAGCGTCGCCGCCGAGCTCACCGCCGTGGTCGTGGTCGTCATGGCCGTGCTCGCCCGCCTGCACCCCGCCCCCGCGGGGCCCCAGCTGCTGCCGTGGGAGCGGGCGCTGTCGTCGTTGTCGGCGGGCGAGGCCGCCGTCGTTCGCGCCGCGTTCGCTGCCCTGCCCGACGTCGAGCGCGGCGTCGCCGCCCGTGCCCCCGTCGACGTCGCGGCGCTGCGCGACGAGCTGGTGCCCCCGTTTGCCGACCCGGCGTTCACCTTCGAGCGACGCGTGGACGGCGACGTCGTCGTCTACGTCGGCCGCGGCGACGCCGCGGCGCCGCTGGCGGCGCTCCTGCTGCACGTGCAGCCGACCACGGCGCCGGCGTCGGACGCGCAGGACGAGGAGCACCACCGCGTCGTCGACCCCGACGGCGCGCCGCGCTGGCTGCATGGGTCGGTGTGGATCGTGCCCCGCGGTCAGCCCGGAGCGTCGGTCGCCACGGCGGACACGGGGGGTGTGGCCGCGCCGGTGGCGCTCGGCTACCTGCGGGTGCGCGCCCTCTGACGTGCCTTCCGCCGTGCCTTCCGCCGTGCCTTCCGAGCCGTGTTGCCCCGAGGTCCTCGCATGTTGCTTCGCTCGTTCGTGATCGTCGCGCTCGGCGTCGCTGGTCTGGGGGCCGACGTCGCCGCGGCCGCGCCGCTGCGGGTCGGCGTGACGCTGCACCCCTATCACTCGTGGGTGCACAACGTCGTGCAGGGCACGGACGTCGTGGTGGTGCCCGTGCTGCCCGGCGACGTCGACGTCGACGCGTACCAGCCGCGCGCCGACGACATCGCCATCCTGGCGTCGCTGGACGTGCTGGTGAGAAACGGCCTCGGCCACGACGCCGTCGCTGACGCGATGGTCGCCGCGGCGAACAACCCGCGCCTGCTGGTGGTCGACATCAATGCCGAGACGGCGACGCTGCCCGCGGCCCACGGCAAGGGCAAGGGCAAGGGCAAGAACAGCCACACGTTCCTGTCGTTGACCAACGCCGTGCAGCAGAGCGCGCTGCTCGCCCGCGTGCTCGGGCAACGGCTCGCGCAGGGCGGCGCCCCGCCGGCGGTGGCGGCGAAGCTGCAAGACAACGCTGCAGCGTACGGCAAGCGGCTGCGTCGCCTGCTCGCCGACGCGCAGGCGCGCCTGAAGGCCGCGCCAGTCCGACGCGTGATCGCCGTGCACGACGGCTATGGCTACCTGCTGCAAGAGCTCGGCATCGAGCTGGTCACCGTCGTCGAGCCGGCCCACGGGCTGCTGCCGTCCGCGGCCGAGTTGGGCGACGTCGTCGCGCTGGTGAAGCGCGAGGGCATCCGCGTCGTGCTCGCCGAAGAGCAGTTCCCCGCCGCGCTCGCCCGTCCGCTGGAGCAGGCGGGGGCGAAGACCTTCGTCGTCAGCCACGTCGCCACCGGCGCCTTCGCCGCCGACCGCTTCGAGCGCGAGATGAAGCGCAACCTCGACACCCTCGTGGTGGCGCTGGGCGGTCGATGACGTCGTCGGCGTCCGCGTCGACGACGAGCGCGCCGTCGACGGCGACGACGGCGGCTGCGGCGCCGGAGGCGCTGGTGGTGGCCCGGCAGGCGCGCATCTGGCGCGGCGGCGGGGGAGGCGACGGGCGGGGCGACGGCGCAGGCGCCCGCGTCGTCGTCGACGGCCTCGACCTCGTCGTCGTCGCCGGGCAGGTGCACGCGCTCGTCGGCGACAACGGCGCCGGCAAGACCAGCGTGCTGCTCGCCGTGCTCGGGCTGCTGCGCTCGACGCTGGCGGTGCACGCCGACCACATCGGCTACGCGCCGCAGCGGCTGGTGCCGCCGCCGCATCTGCCGCTCACTGTCGCCGACCTGTGCCGGCTGCCGCCGCGCGGGCGCCGCGTCGCGGTCGACGCAGCGCTGGACGCCGCGGGGCTCGCCGGGCGGGTGCCACCGCGGCGCGCGCTGTCGGCGCTGTCGGGCGGCGAGCTCGCGCGCCTGCTGACCGCCCTGGCGGTCCTGCCGCGGCCGGCGCTGTGCCTGCTCGACGAGCCGTCGGCGTCGGTGGACGCGCCGAGCCGCGCCGTCGTCGACGCGCTGGTGCGCCGCGCCCGTGACGACGGCGCCGGCGTGCTGCTGGTCTCCCACGACGAGCGCCAGGTGGCCGCCGTCTCCGACGTCGTCACCCGCCTCGCACCGGCGGAGGCTCCGCGATGAACCCCGCCGCCGTGCCGGTCGGCGTCGTCGACGACGTCGTCGACGCCCTGTCGCGCGCGCTCGCGGCGCTGGCGGCGGCCGGCGCGCTGCCGCCGGCGTTTGCGCATTCGTTCCTGGCGAAGGCGCTGCTCGCGGTGCTCGTGGTGACACCGCTGTTCGGCGCGCTGGGCGTGCTCGTCACGGCGCGGCGGCTGGCGTTCTTCTCGACAGCGCTCGGGCAGGCGGCGATGGCCGGCGTCGCCGTCGGCGTGGCCCTCGGCGAGCCCGTCGACGCGCCGTGGGTCGGCCTGCTCGGCACGACGGGGCTGTGCGCGGTGTGGCTGGTGGTCCTGCGTCGCCACGGGCGGCTGCCCGCCGACACGCTCACCGGGGTGTTCCTCGCGCTGTCGCTGGCGGCGGGGGTCGCGGCGCTCGTCGTCGTCACCCGCCGCTTCAATGTCCACCAGCTCGAGGCCGTGCTGTTCGGCAGCCCGCTCACGGTGCGCTCGGCCGACCTCGTCGTGGTCGCCGTCGTCGCCGTCGGCGTCGCCGTCATCGCCGCGGGCGCGGCGCCGGCGTTGTTGCTCGACGCCCTCGACCCGGGGCTCGCGGCGGCCGCCGGCCGGCGGGCGTTCTTCGCCGAGCTCGCCTTCGTCGTGGCGCTGGCCGCCGCCGTCGTCGTCGCCAGCCGCGTGGTGGGCGCACTGCTGGTCGAGGCGCTGCTGGTGCTGCCAGCGGCGACGGCGCGGGCGTGGGGCGCGGGGCTCGGACGCAACGTCGTCACAGCCGTCGTCGTCGCGCTGGCGTCGGGGGTGCTGGGGCTGGTGGTGTCGGCGGCTACGCCGGTGCCGGCGGGGGCGGCGATGGTGCTCGTCGGTGGAGTGTTTTTCGTCGGCGCCGTCGTCCTCGGCGGTCGCGGGCGCTGAGGTCGGCGCAGGCGTCGACGTGGCTGTGGGCGCTGGCTTTTTGTGCGCGTCGTCGGGACGGGCCGTCAGCGGGCCGGAGCGAGCAGCTGCAGCTCGCTTTGCGCGTCGCGGCTGTCGGGGTTGCACTGCAAGGCGCGCTCGAACTGCTTCAGCGCCTCGCCGGGGCGCCCGGCGCGTTGCAGGACGCGGCCGAACCACAGCCAGCCGCGGTCGTAGCGGGGCGCGAGCTCGGTGGCGCGCTGCAGGCGGCCGATCACGTCGACCTGCACGACAGGGTCGTCGGGGGCCTGCCGGTACAGCGCCCACGCCAGCGACGCCTGGAACTCGCCCTCGTCGGGGAAGAGGCCAGCAGCGTCGCGGAAGTGGACGACGGCGTCGGCGAGGCGCTCGGCGTCGAGGGCCGCCTCGCCCTTGCGAAACGCCGTGTCGGCCTTGAGCAAGCGGGTGATGTCGTCGGACGCCGCGGTGCGGGGCCCCGGTGTGAGGCGGGCGGCGTAGTCGGCGCGGCGGCGCTCGTCGGACAACGTCTCGAACGCCGTGGTGAGCTGGTGGTGCAGCTGGTCGGCCAGGGCGCGGGCGTCGGCGGGCAGCGCGCCGTCGCTGGTCCGGCGCAGGCGGTCGGGGTGCAGGTCGCGCACGAGGGCCTGATAGGCGCGCTGGAGCTCGTCGACGCCGGCGCGCTGGCTGACGCCGAGGGCCTCGAAGTGGTTCTGGCGCTTCCACAGCCGCGCCCGCTCGACGAGGCGGGCGCGGAGCTCCTCGACGCTGACGACCTCAGCGAGGGCGGCGGGGGCGAGCACCGGATCACCGGCGGCCGAGCGGCGCGGTGGCAACGACGGCGATGTCGTCACTGCCGCCTGCAGTGGCAGCGGGGCCGTGCTCTCACGCTTCTTCGGCAGGGGCGGCGGCGTCGTCCGCGTCGCCAGCGGCGACGGCGGCAACGCCGCCATCGACGCCGACGACGACGACGCGGCCGGCGGCGTCGATGGACGCTCGTCGCCGCGCGCGCCGGAGCGCGCGGGGCGCATCGAGGGCAGCACGATCTCGGCGGCGATCAACGCGTACAGCAGCTGCCGGGCCGCCCGGGGCGGCATGCCGCCGTGGGCTACCAGGTCACGCAGCGTGCGGCGGCCGTCGATGCGGTCGACCAGGGCGCGCTCGTCGAGCTCGAGCGGCAGGTCCTCGACGCGCATCCCCGGCTCGGGGTGCGGACCGACGAACGCGTCGAGGAACGGCTCGAGCAGGTCCTGCAGCTGCGTGTCGGTGAACTTGCGGCGCACGCCCTCGCTGACGATGGTGACCAGCGTCATGTCGAGTTGCACCGACTGCGCCGGCAGTTCGATGCGGGCGCTGAACTGGTAGTCGCCGTCTGGCCAGGCGAAGACATCGAACAGCTTCTGCTCGAGCTGTAGCTGCAGGGCGAAGACGAGGTTGTGCGGCGACAGCGCGCCCATCTCGATGAGCACCGTGCCCTGCTGGCGCCCGCCGCCGGCGGGGCTCTTCGCGATGACCAGCGAGCGCTCGCACTCGTCCTCGCTGATCATCTTCTCGCGCACGAGCACACGACCCAGGCACTCGGACATCAGGTTCGACTTCACGAAGACGGGATAGCCGTCCTTGACGTAGACGATTTTCTTGATCCTTCCCCGACGGACCAGCAGCGCTCCAGTCGCCTTCCAACGATACATTTGAGCGAGCACCTCCGGGAACCTTTTGTTCTTCAGGTTCCCGCGCACGGTGCGCTCGGCGGGCAGGCTCTGGCCGGCGCGCTCGCCATCGCTCTTGTCAAGGCGGCTGTCGAAGTCGGCGAGGGGATCGTCGACCATGCCCTCGGCGCGGACGCTGCCGTGAGCCTGCGGCTTGGGCGCCTTCGGCAGACCGCTGTCGGCGGCGCGGCGCTTCTTCGGCGCCTCGCCTACGGCCTGCTGCACGACGACGACGAGCTCTTCGAGGGCGAAGGGCTTGTCGAGGCAGGCGACGGCGCCGAGCTTCTCGGTGGCCTGCCGCTTGTGGCGCGCCGACTTGTAGATGCCGGACATGACGACAACAGCGACGTGCTCGCCACCGGGCAGCGCCCGCAGCTTCTCGATCAGCTCGAAGCCGCCGATCTGCGGCAGCAGCAGGTCGGTCACGAGCACGTCGGGCAGCCGCCGCTGCAGCGCCTTGAAGGCCCAGTCGCCGTCTTTTTCGACCAACACCTGCAGCCCGGCGGCCTCGAGCGCCTCGCGCACGACGGCCTGCATGCCATTGTCATCTTCGACGACGAGCGCTGTCTTCACCATCGGGGATGCACCACCAGCACGACGATACAGCGGCCGTCGTCGGCGTCGATAGGCCGCCGCTCGCGCTGCCCCGCCTTGCCGTCAGCCCGGCGGCGCCCAACCCACGGTGGGTCGCTGTAGCGCCGCCTCGAGCGGCAGCGCGGCGAATTCCTCGACAGTGAGCCGGGCGCCGGCGACGACGACGCCGAGCAGCGCCGCGAAGTGACCGATCAACGCCGGCGCCGACGTCTGCTGCAGCACCGCGCCCAAGAGCCCCGGCGCCTGCGGCGACCGCTTGCTCAGCCGTTGGCCGTCGCCGTCGACGAGCAGCGGCAGGTGGGCGAACGACGGCGGCCGAGGCGGCGTCCCGTCGGACGCGGCGAGCGCGCGGTGCAGCAGGATCTGCCGCGGCGCCGACGCCAACAGGTCGGCGCCCCGTACCACCTCGGTGACGCCCTGCCAGCGGTCGTCGACGACGACCGCCAGCTGATACGAAAACAGGCCGTCGCGCCGGCGCACGACGAAGTCGCCGACGTCGGTGGTGACATCGTGGGCGAAGCAGCCCTGCCAGGCGTCGTCGACGGCGACGACGGCGCTGTGGCCCGCAGCGCCGTGGCCCGGATCGCCGTGGCGCCGCGCGAGACGGTCGACGCGCACGCGCAGGGCGACGTCGGGAGCATCCAGCGGGATGCCGAGCTCGCGGCACGTACCCGGGTACACCGGGCCCTCGTCGCCGGCGTGCGGCGCCGACGCGGCGCGCTGCAGGTCCCTGCGCGAGCAGCGGCAGGCGAACACGAGGCCGTCGTCCACGAGCGCCTGCAGCGCATCGGCGTAGGCGCGCGTCCGACGCGACTGCCAGACGACGCCGTCCTGCACGGCCTCGTCGCCGGCGGCGTCGGCGACCACGAAGGGATCGAAGGCGAGGCCCAGGGCAGCGCAGTCCTTCACGATCCGCCCGGCGGCACCAGCGACGACGCGCGGCGTGTCGAGATCCTCGATGCGCAGCAGGCAACAACCGCGTCGTTGCCGCGCGCGCGCCCACGTCACGACGGCGGCGAAGGCGTTGCCGACGTGCAGGTCGCCGGTGGGCGAGGGGGCGTAGCGCCCGACGGACTGCGTGCGCTCCGCCAGCACGTCAGTTCATCGAGCTGTCGTTGGTGGACTGGGGCAGCGGCCCCTTCAGCTTCATCCCCAGCGCGTAGACCACCAGCGCGAGGAAGAACCCCGAGAACCACGCGTACGGGTAGACGTCGGCGAAGAAACCCGAGACCGGGCCGATGGCGTGGATGCCAGCGAGGAACCCGGGCAAGTTCGGCAACACGCCAGCGGCGAGGGCGACCAACGCGACCGGGTTGGTGCCGGTGTACTGGCCGTGGGGGCGGAACAGGTCGGCGACGTCGAGCCGCTTGCGGCGCACGATCCAGTAGTCGGCGATCATGATCCCGGCGACCGGGCCGAGCAGCCCGCCGACGCCGCCGAGCCAGCCTCCCAGATACGTCGCCGGGTCGGCGAGCAGCTTCCACGGCATGCAGACGATGCCGAGCAGGCCGGTGATGAGCCCGCCGGTCTGGAAGCTGATGTGCCGCGGCGACAGGTTGGCGAAGTCCTGCGCCGGGCTGACGACGTTCGCGGCGATGTTCACGCTCAGCGTGGCGATCACGATGCCGAACACGGCGATGACGGCCACAATGGCGCGCACGCCGGCGCCGGCGATGAGCGGCGCGTCGTGGCCCAGCGGCGGCGTCGAGGACGTCATGAAGCCGAGCACGACGTCGGGGTTCCACAGCTGGTCGAGCGGCACGGCGGGCAGCACCGCCGCCGAGGCGCTCGTGATCACGATGGCCATCGCCGAGAACGCGATCATCGTCGTAGGTAGGCCCAGAGCCTGACCCACCATCTGCTCCCGCTGGCCGCGGCCGAAGCGCGTGAAGTCGGGGATGTTCAAAGACAGCGTCGACCAGAAGCCAATCATCGCCGTCAACGAAGGGATGAACACCGGCCAGAAGTCGCCGACGCTGGCGAACTGCGACGGCCGCGTGAGCAGCGGCCCCACGCCGCCGGCGCGCAGACACACCCAGCCGAGCAGCAGCGCGGCCAGCACGAGCACGATGGGCGCCGCCCAGTTCTCGAAGACGCGGATGGCGTTCATGCCGCGGTACAGGATGAAGATGTTCATCGCCCAGAAGGCGAGGAACGTGATCGCCGACGACAGCGACAGGCCGGCGATGGTGGCGCCGCCGCCCAGCGTCGCGAAGCCCGGCACGAACGTGACGACGAAGGTCTTCAGCGCCTCGCCGCCGACGAAAGCGTTGATGCCGAACCAGCCGCAGGCCACCAGCGCGCGCAGGATCGCGGGGATGTTGGCGCCCGTGGTGCCAAAGCTCGCCCGCGCCAGCACCGGAAACGAGATGCCGTAGGCGGTGCCCGGGTGGGCGTTCAGCAGGATGGGCACCAGCACGATCAGGTTGCCGAGCCCGACGGTGAACAGCGCCTGCCACCAGTTCATGCCCTTGGCCATCAGCCCGCCGGCCAGCGTGTACGTCGGGATGCAGTGGGCCATCGAGATCCACAGCGCCGCGAAGTTGTACGTCGTCCAGTTGCGTCGCGCCGTCGGCACGGGGGCAAGGTCGGCGTTGAACAGCGGGCTGTCGCCGACGTCGGCGGGCAGCTCGGCCAGGGCTTCTTTCGCGAGCGACGCATCGTGCATGCGATGACGGTAGGACGCTTCGCCAGCGTGGCAAAAGGGCAGGCTCGACGTGCGCCGCCGTGGGCGCCGGCGGACCCACCGAGACGACGCAGGGCGGGCCGAAGCCCGCCCTGCGTGGCTGTGCTCGTCGTGCTCCCCGGAGCGCGCGCGAGCACGCAGCGGGCGACGTTCAGCCGTTCGCCTCGGTGCGGTCGGTCAGCGCCTCGCCCTCGGCGCTGCAGGCGTCCTCGGCCCCGGGAGCGAAGACCTTCACCGGGCCGAAGTCCTGACAGGCGGCGTCGTCGAGGAAGCAGCCGGCGAAGGCCTCGTACTCGGCGTTGCAGGCGTCGCGCAGCGCCTGCTCGTCCTCGCTGAGGTCCTCTTCGGCGTCCTCGCAGGCGGCGGCCGGGTCTTCTTCTCCGCTGCGGGTCGCCCGCTCCAGGCAGAGCTGATCCAGCGACGAAGTACAGGCGGCGACCAGGGCGACGGCGAGCGTAGGCAGCATCAGGGCGAGCCTTTTCATGGGTCCTCTATGTCGCGAGACGGTCGTGGATTCAGGTTCGGTGAAGGGCTCGCACGTTGTCGGGTCATGAACGTGGTTCGCCCCCGGTGGGCGAACTACGTCTCGACATGCACGCCTACGCTCAGCATGTTCGGGACATGAACGTGTCCCCGGACGACGTACGCCGTCGCTATCTCCGCTACGCCGAGCAGCAGCAGGTGCTGCAACAGCTCGCGGCCCGTCACCCCGACCTCGTCCGGCTGCAGCGCATCGGCAGCTCGGCGCTCGGCCGGCCGCTGTACGTCGTCGTCGTCGGCCGAGATCCCGACCGGCCGCGTCCAGCGCTGTGGATCGACGCCAACATGCACGCCGGCGAGTTCGTCGGCACCAACGTCGCCCTCGCCTTCGTGCTCGACCTGCTGGCGCTGCAGGAGGGCGACGATCGCCACGGCCTGTCCGCCGCCGTCGCCGCCGCCGCGAAGGACGCCCTCGTCGTCGTCGCGCCCTCCTTGTCCCCCGACGGCGCCGAGGCCGTGCACGAGGCTGGTCGCTTCGTGCGCAGCTCCCCCGTCGACACGCGCCAGACCGCCCTGCCCCGCTGGCGCCAGGTCGACGTCGACGGCGACGGCCAGATCCGCCGCATGCGCGTGCTCGACCCGTGCGGCGGCTTCGTCGAGAGCAAGACCATCCCCGGCCTGATGCTGCCCCGCGACATCGACGACGACGGCCCGTTCTACGCGCTGTACCCCGAGGGCGTCATCGACGACTGGGACGGCAACGCGGTGCCGCCGTGGGGCTTCTACGACGACAACCCCCTCGATCTGAACCGCAACTTCAGCTGGGGCTGGCAGCCCGAGCCGCTGCAGTACGGCGCCGGCGACTACGTCGGCAGCAGCCCCGAGGCGCGCGCGCTGATGGCGTTCGCGACAGCGACCCCGCACCTGTACTTCTGGGTGAACCTGCACACCTACGGCGGCGTGTGGATCCGTCCCCTCGGCGACAAGAGCGACGACAAGCTGTCGGGCGACGACCTCGCGCTCTTTCGCCTCGTCGAGGAGTGGACGACGGCCCACGCCCGCGTGCCGACGGTGTCGGGCTTCCACGAGTTCCTCTACACGCCCGAGACGCCGCTGCGCGGCGACCTCGTCGACTACGCGTTCCTGCAGCGCGGCGCGTACGCGTGGGCCGTCGAGCTGTGGGATCTCTACGCCCGCGCCGGGCTGCCGCGGCCCAGGCGCTTCATCGACGTCTACGCGCGCCAGAGCCGCGGCCAGATGGAGCTGCTCGCGCGCACGCTCGGTCACCTGGGTGCGAGCCCGCTGCGCCCGTGGACGAAGGCGACCCACCCGCAGCTCGGCGACGTCGAAATTGGCGGCCTCGACGCCCGTTTCTCCGTCTGGAACCCGCCCGAGGGGCCGCTGGTCGACGAGTTGTGCCGTGGGCACGCCGCGGTGTTCTTCCGCCTGCTGGCGCTGCTGCCGCGGCTGCACGTAACGACGCGCCGCGAGCCGCTCGCCGACGGCGCCCACCTGCTGACCATCACCGTCGAGAACCGCGGCGGCGTGTCGACGGCGGGCCCCGACGTCGCCCGCGGGCTGCCGCACAACGAGCCGGTGCACGTCGTGATCGACGACGCGAGCCGCGTGAAGGACGGCGCGCGCCGCACCCTCGGCCACCTGGGCGGCACCCACGCCGGCCGCCATGGCGGCGTCGGCACGTGGCCGTACCAGTCGAGCCAGGCGCTGCCGTCGCGGCGCACGTGCCGCTTCGTCGTCTTCGGTGACGGGCCGGTGACGATCCGCGTGGGCTCGCAGCGCACCGGCCACGTGAGCATCACCGGATGAATGTGCAGCGGACATTGTCGAAGACGTCGCGCCTGCTACGAGGTTTCAAGTGCCTACCCGTGCCATCGCCTGCAAGCCCGCCCTCGCCCTGCCCCCGCACGCGCTGACCCGCGATGACGTAGCTGTCTACGCCGAACGCGTGCTTGGCAGCGACCACCGGCACCTCGGCCGGATGAAGAAGATCCTCGGCAACGCCGGCATCGACCGTCGCTGGCTCGTGCAGACGATCGAAGACACGATCGTCGAGCGCGGCTTCGGCTACCGCAACGATCGCTTCATCGAGGCGAGCAAGGAGCTCGGCGAGCAGGCCGCGCGCGAAGCCATCGTGAACGCCGGCCTGCAGGCAGGCGACATCGACTTCGTGATCACGACGTCGTGCACCGGCTTCATGATCCCCGCGCTGTGCGCGCACCTCATCCCCGCCCTCGGCATGACGCGCACCACCAAGCGCCTGCCGGTCACCGAGCGCGGCTGCGCCGCCGGCGCCTTCGCCCTCGGCCTCGCCCGCGAGCACATCGCCGCCGGCGGCAGGAACGTCCTGATCGTGGCCCACGAGTTCTGCTCGCTGACCTACCAGCGGCAGGACTTCTCGATGCAGGCCCTCGTCGGCGCGCTGCTGTTCGGCGACGGCGTCGCCGCCTGCGTCGTCCGCGCCGACGACGGCACGGCCGGCCCGGTCACCGGCTTTGCGATGGAGTCGTCGCAGTCGTGGCTGTTCGAGGACAGCTGGGGCTACATGGGGTTCGAGGTCAAGGACTCGGGCCTGCACCTCGTCCTCGACAAGGGCATCCCCGGCGCCGTCGAGCGCGCCATCCGCCCGGTGATGCTCGGCTACCTCGACAGCCAGGGCCTGCGCGGCAGCAACGTCGACTTCCACGTGCTGCACCCCGGCGGCAAGAAGGTCATCGACGAGGTCGCCCGCACCTTCGACCTGCAAGAGGGCGCGCTGGCCTCGAGCTACGAGTGCCTGCGCGACGTCGGCAACCTGTCGTCGGCCAGCGTGCTCGTCGTCTTGAAGAACACCTTCGAGCGCCGCGCGCCGAAGGACGGCCAACGCGGCCTGCTGACGGCGTTCGGCCCTGGCTTCTCCGCCGAGATGGTGCTCGGGCGCTGGACGGGCGAGCCGACGGGCGAGCCGTGACGACGACGTCGGTGGACGCCGGCTTCGTCGCCTATCTCGTGCTGTTGACGGTGATGGGCGCAGCGCGCATCGCCGAGCTCGTCGTCGCGCGTCGCTTGACGGCGCAGGCGACGGCGCGCGGGGCGCGGCCGCAGCGCGAGCCGGTGTTCGTCGTCATGGTCGTGCTGCACGTGCTGCCGTTCTTGCTCGGCCCCCTCGAGGTCGCGCTGCTCGAGCGGCCGTTCTCGACGCCGTTGTTCGCGACGTCGGCGGCGGCGCTCCTGCTGCTCGGCGTCGCGCGGGTGTGGACGCTGTCGACGCTGGGCGCGCGCTGGAACGTGCGCATCGTGCAGCCCGACGCCGTCGTCGTCGCCGGGCCGTACCGGTACGTGCGTCATCCGAACTACGCCATCGTGATCGCCGAGCTGGTCTTCCTGCCGCTGGCCCACGGCTGCTTCGTCACGCTCGTCGTCGTCTCGGCGCTGAACGCCGTCGTGCTGTTCTTCCGCATCCGCGCCGAGGAGCGCGTGCTGTTCGCCCTGCCCGGCTACGCCGAGCAGATGGGCACGAAGAAGCGCTTTCTCCCCGGCGTCTTCTGACGGCCGTCGCGGTCGTCAGCGACGACGACGCAGCCGACGATGGCGACGCACGACGTCGGCGCGGGCGAGGATGCGCGCCGCGGGGCCATCGACGCGCAGGGCCTGGGTGTCGACGCCGACGTTCTCGGCGGCGGCCAGCGCCGCCGCCGCGCCGGTAACGGCGCCGCCCTCCATGTAGCCCTGGAAGTCGAGGCTCGTGTGCTCGCCGCAGAAGTGCAGGTGACCCGAGGCCTCGGGCTCGCCCTCGGCGCCGCAGATCGCGGCGTACTGGCCGGGGCGGTAGCAGGCGTAGCTGGCCTTCACGAACGCGTTCGTCGGCCAGTGGAAGCGCGCGACCTTGTCGTTGAACGCGGCGGCAACGCCAGGAAAGATTCCGTTGAGCTCGCCGACGAAGGCCGTGGCCTGCTCGGCGGGCGTGCCGTCGCCGATCTCCACGCCGTGGGCGCCGCCGGTGAAGTTGGTGGCGATGCCCTCGGTCGACGCCGTCTGCAGCCGCGAGGTCTCCCACATCGATTGGAAGCCGGTGTCGCTGTAGACCTCGCCGTTGCTCGTGTTGCCGGCCTGCTTGTTGCGCCACACGGGCTCGTTGAACCCGACCATCAGCTTGGCATTCGTGCCGTAGCCGATGGTGTCGATGGCCGCCCGCTTGGCCGACGACAGCGCGAGGCTGTCGTCGAGCGCGACCTCGCGCAGCATCGTGAACGGCAGGGCGAGCACGACCTCGTCGGCGGTCTCTTCGACGCCGCCGGAGGCGGTCGTGAAGCTCAGCGTGAACCGGCCATCGGTGCCGCGCCGCAGCGCCGTCAGCCGGTGACCCTTCCTCACCACGTCGCCGAGGCGGTCGCCCAGGGCCGTGATGAACGTGTCGTTGCCTGCGGCGGCGCGGAACCGCTCGTCGGAGTCGCCGTAGGGCGCGAGGTCGGTGGTCGACGTCGACACGAGGAAGAGCACGTTCAGCGCGGACTGCTCCGACGGCTCGAGCCCGTACTCGGTGGTGTAGGCGAGCTCGAACAGCTGGCGGGCGACGTTGTCGGCGGCGATCACGCCTTCGTCGACGAGCCGATCGAACCAGCCGGTGATCGACAGCGCGTCGAGCAGCTCGCCGCCGTTGGGCGCGTCGTAGGTGACGTAGCCGTCGCCGCCGATGGTGGCGAGGTCGGCGTCGATGCGCGCGGCGATGGGGGCGTAGGCGGTCAGCAGCTCGTCCACCGGCACCCGGCGACCGCCCAGGAACGCCACGATGAGCTCGAGCTCGGCGTCGTCGGTGGTGAAATCGTGCAGCTCGATGCCGAACTCGGCCGCCAGATCGCGCATGGTCTCGTGACCGGTGTCGATGAGCTCGGCGCCGAGCTCGCAATTCAGCGGAGCAAACGTCGTGCGGTCCGAGAACATGCGCCCGCCGATGCGGTCCTGCGCCTCGAACAGCACGACGTCGTCGGCGCCCAGGTCCTTCAGGCGATAGGCGCAGTGCAGGCCGGCGATGCCGCCGCCGACGACGGCGACCCGCTTGCCCGACGACGGCGGCGGGTTCTCGCTGCCGCCGCACGCCGCTCCGAGCGTCGGCGCGGCGACGACGGCGCCGGCGGCCCAGAGAAACGAACGCCGGTCGATGCGGACGGGGCCCGCAGCGGCGCCCACGCTCGCCTCCGACGACGACGCGGCATCACGGGCGCGATGACGGCGATCGAGCTTCTGCAGCAAACGAAACAGCGGTGTACGAGCCACTGCAATCTCCTTCCGGTGAGGGAGCCCGACGCGGCAGCCCCCTCAAAACGACGCCCGCATCCCTACCCGCAAAGCGCCCGGGTCGAGCCGACCGGCGACGATGGCCAGTCAGGATGACCCGGAGCCCTGCTCACTCTCCGATGCTCAGGACCGTAGCACGGCGTACGCGTGGGACCAGTCGTTGCGCAGGAAGCCCGGCGCACACCACAGCTGGCACAGCGCCTCGACGGCGTTGCCGGCCTCGCTGCCCCCGACATCCTCGGCGGCCCAGCCGAGCTCGGCGAGCAGCTTCGTCGTCGTCGCCTTCGCCTCGGCGTCATCGCCGCAGATGAACATCGCCGGCGTGCCCGACTTGAAGTGCGGCTTGACCATCACATGCGCCGCCACCGAGTTGAAACACTTGACGAACTTCGCGCCGGGCGCCGCCTTCTGCAGGCGTTGCAGCAGGCTGTCGTTGGGCCCGGTGAAGTACGGCACGATGCCGCCCTTCGCCTCGCCGGCGATGGGGTTGGTGGCGTCGAGCACGACCTTGCCGGCCAGCGAGCCGGCCAGACCGCGCACGATCTCTTCGGCGCCCTGCCCCTTCAACGCGACGATCACGACGTGGGCGCCGGCGACGGCGTCGGCGAACTTCTGCTCGGCGACGCCGGTCTCGGCCGAGAACGCCGCGAGCTTGTTGCCGGCGCTGCTGCCAATCACGACGTCGTGGCCGAGGCCCTTGAGCCCCTTCGCCAACGACTGACCGACGTTGCCCGAACCAAGGATTCCGATCTTCATGGCGCTCATCTCTCTCTGGCTGTGGTGGCAGCCGGTGGTGTCGCCTGCGCGACGCGTGCAAGGGGCGGCGGTAAGATAACCCGGTGCAACGCACGCTGCATGGACGGCGTCTATCACGGCCCCCATCGGCCGCATGGGTCCCGGTTCCGCGCGCGTTGCGTGGATGGCTCCCCCGACGTGCGCGGGCTCACGCGCGGCCGCCGGTCGAAGCTGACGGGGAGCTGGCGTGCAGCTGACGTGGCGCTACTTCGCGGCGCCGGACGCGCGCGCGCCGATGTACGCGTTGGCCGAGAAGCGCAGCCCCGCCATCGTGCGCCAGTCGGGGTAGCGACGCCAGACGCGCTCGATGAGGTCGTTGCCGTCCTTCGCCTGCGGCACCTCGGCGAGGAAGTCAGTGACGTAGCCGCGGTAGACGGGCAGGAAGTCACGGCCGAAGGGCTCGCCGTGCCCGGGGTAGAACGTGTCGACGTCGGCGAGGGTAGAGAGCATGTCGACGTGCTTCAGCACGCCCACGTCGTCCATCTCGTTCAGCCACGGGTGGACCTTGTGGTAGACGAGGTCGCCGACGAGCGCGCCGCGCAGCGACGGGATCACGAGCATCGTCGACGTCGGGTGCTCGCCGCCTTCGATGTCGACGATCTTCACCTCGACGCCGCCTACGGCGAGGGTCGCCGCGGTGTAGGGCGACAGCGCCATCGGCCCCTTCGTCATCTCGCCGGGAAAGAACTTCTGCAGCGGCGCGTCGAACTTCTTCAGCAGCTCGGGCCCGTCGGTCACCGTGGACGACCGCGCATAAAGCGGCACGCCGGGGAACGCCGTCGCCAGCGCCTCGAGGCCGGCGTAGTGGTCGGGGTGGCCGTGGCTGACCCACACCCACGCGAGCTTCTTGCCGGTCGAGCGCACGAGCTCCACGACCTTCTGCGCCTCGGGCATCACCAGCTGCGCGTCGACGATGGCGACCTCGGTGGCGGTCTCGAGCAGCCACGAGTTGACCGTCGCCGAGTACTCGGCCGACTGGTGCGCGCGCAGCGTCAGCGCCCCGCTGCCGAAGGGCCCGATCGTGGCCGCGTTGTCGCGGCGGCCGAGCCCCGCGGGCGGCCCCGACGGCGCCGCGGGCTGCGTGGCGCCAGCCGTCGACGACGGCGACGGCGCGGGCGTCGCGCAGGCGGTGGCGACGACGACGGACAACGCGGCGAGGATCGAACGCGACACACGCTTCTGCACGGGAGCCTCTGGCCGCTTCGGCGGCAGCCCGACTCTCACCGAGGCGGTCGGTGCGAAGCAAGCAGACGGCCCGGCCCTGCGCGAACGGCACGGTCTGTTCAGGACACGAGCAGGACCTTGCCGCGTCGCCCGGGGCGGGTCTGGTGGGCGAGAGCGGCGGCCACGTCGGCGAGGGGATAGCGCGCCTCGACGTCGACGCGCAGCGTGCCGTCGGCGAGCAGGGCCACCAGCTCGTCGGTGATCTCGCGCCGGCGCGCGGGAGGCATCGCCGCGAAGATCCGCAGCCGCGAGAACCCGCGCACCGTCACGTCGCGAAAGACCAGGCGCGCCGCCGGCAGCTCCACGCGGTCGCTCGCCAACAGCCCGTACACCACAAGGTCGCCGCCGTCGGCGACGCAGTCGTAGAGGCGACCGCTGGCGCTGCCCGCCACGGCGTCGAGCGCCCGCACCACCGGCGACGGCGCCACCGGCGCCACCCGCGCCGCCAGGTCGTCGCCGTCGACGAGCACCGCGACGGCGCCCAGCGCCTTCAGCTCATCGGTGGCGCGGGCGTCGCGCACGACGGCAACAACGGCGATCCCGCGCTGCCGGGCGACCGCGATCACGAGCTTCGACACCGCCGACGTGCCGGCGTTGACGATCACCGTGGCGCCGGCGGCGACGCCCTCGAGCATGCCCATCACCGTGAACGGGTTCACACACAGCATCGCCGCCTGCTCGACCTCGACGTCGGCGGGCAAGGCGAGCACCTGGTCGTCGCGCAGCGCCATCTGCTCGCGCCATGTGCCGCCCTGCGGGATGGCGACGACGGTGCCCGCCGTCAGTCGCGAGCGCGGCCCCGCAGCGACCACGACGCCCGCGCCCTCGATGCCCACCGCCGCCGGCAGCGTCGGCGAGAACACGTGCCGCCCGTTCAGCAGCAGCAGGTCGGCAGGGTTTATCGGACGCGCCTTGACCGCGACGACGACGCCGTCGTCGGGGCAGGCAGGATCGGCGACGTCGTCGACGCGCACCGCGCGGCTGGCGTCGTCGTCGGTGCCGACACAGAACACCTGCTTCATCGTCGTCTCCTTCGCGCGCGCGGCGACATCGTCACAGAAGGGCCGGCAGCGGCTTCAAGAAGTTGCCGCCGTCGATGGTCAGCGTCGTTCCTGTCATGAACGACGCCGCCGGCGAACACAGGAACAGCACGGCGTCGGCGCAGTCGCGCGCGTTCCCCATGCGGCCGAGCGGCACCGTCTGCTCGACCCGCGCGCGCGCCTCGGCGTCAGCCCACAGGCGGGCGTTGGCGCCCTCGGTGTCGACAGGGCCGGGGGCGACGGCGTTGACGCGGATGCCAAGCCCCGCCCACTCGACAGCCAGCGTCTGGGTCAGGTTCAACATGCCCGCCTTGCCAGCGCCCGAGTGGGCCATCAGCGGCGATGCGGTGTAGCCGTTGGTCGCCGCCATCATCACGATGCTGGCGCGGCCGCGCTCGGACAGATGTGGGAACCACGCGTGCACGGTGTTCCAGGTGCCGAGCAGCACGGTGCCCACGACGGTGGCGAAGCCGTTGGGGCTGATGCTCGCCGCCGGGGCGAGGAAATTCGCGCCGGCGTTGCAGACGAGGACGTCGACGGGGCCCAGCGCATCGACGGTGTCCGTGACCCACGCGGCGAGCGTAGCGGGCTGCTTGACGTCAGCGCTTGCGACGAAGCACGACGTCTTGAAGCCGGCGGCGCAGGCGGCTTCGTCGACGAGCAGCTTCGACTCCTCGAGCGCGTGCGGGCGGCGGCCGCACAGGCTGACCCGCGCGCCAAGTGCGGCGAAACGGATCGCGGTGAGGCGGCCGATGCCCGAGCCACTGCCAGTGACGGCGACGGTGACGCCGTCGAACAGGCCGGGGGCGAAGGTGTCGCGGGTGGACGAGAACAGCGCGCTCATGGCGACGAGGACGCCGGGCCAGGGACCTGCGCGCGCAGGAAGGCGAGGACGTCGTCGACGTGCCTCGTCGCCTGCACTTCGTGGTGGAAGCGCGCGCGCGCGACGCCGTCGGGGTCGACGATGAAGGTCACACGCTCGTCGAACGGCAGGAGCCCGCGGCTGACGCCCCACGCCTTCAACATCGGCTGGTCGACGTCGGCGAGCAGCGCGAAGCCCAGGTGCTGCTCGCGGGCGAAGGCGCACTGCACGGCGAGGTCGTCGACCGAGACGCCAAGGACGCTGGCGCTCAGCGCCTCGATCGCGTGGCTCTGCGCGGTGAAGGCGCCTGCCTCCTTCGTGCAGCCGGGGGTGAAGGCCTTCGGATAAAAGAACACAACGAGCCAGCGGCCGACGTAGTCGTCAAGGCGGACGAGGCGGTTCTCCGTCGGCGGGACGGCAAAGTCGAGGGCCATGCTGCCCACCAGGGGAGCGTCGGACATGGTGCATGCTATCGCAAGTCGGCGGCGGCGTGGAGCGCGTGTCCCCTCGCTTGCGCATCCAGCCCGAGAGCGTAGGAGGTGGCCATGAGCGACAAGACCGTGCAGTGCGTGAAACTGAAGAAGACCGCTCTGGCGTTGGCGAAGGCGCCGTTTCCCGGCGAGCTTGGGGCGCGGATCCTTGCGCAAGTCTCGGAGGAGGCGTGGGGCCAGTGGCTCGAGCACCAGAAGATGCTGATGAACGAGTACCGCATCGACCTGTCCGACAAGTCGGCGCGGCAGCTGTTGAAGCAGCAGTGCGAGCAATTCTTCTTCGGCGACGGCAGCAACCTGCCGCCGGACTTCGTCCCCGAGAAACACTGACAGGCTGACGGAAGCACGGCTGCGACTTCGCTGCCGGCCGGCGGCGCTCGCTCACCGGCGTCCACCACGCTCGCGGCGCTCCTCGCCCGGCGCATCGTCTCGCTCGACCTTCCGTCAGCCGTTGACGGTCCGACGGAGCATCGGCGGTCGCCGGCGGTGGGTGGTCGCCGTCGCCGTCGTCAGGGCCGCGGACCCTTCTTCCACAGCAGGCGCGCGGCGTTGATCAGGTTGCCGCGGCCCAGGTCGTCGGTGGGCCAGTAGCCGCGCACGTCGCCGTTCTGGTCGACGAGCACGAAGCGGCTGGCGTGGGCGATGTCGAAGAGGTCGGTGCCGGGCACCGGGGTCTTGTCGCCGATCTCGAGGAACATCCGCTCGACGAGCAGCTTTTTCAGGTCGGCCTCGGGTCCGGTGACCAGCGACCACCGTGACAGGTCGACGCCCTGCTTCGTCGCCCAGGCGCGCAAGACTTCTGGGGAGTCGAAGCCAGGGTCGACAGAGAAGCTGACGAGGCGGACCGGCTGCTTGCCGGGCGCGCGCAGATCGTCGACGTGACGCAGGATCGAGGCGAAGGCACGCTGCTGCTTCGGGCACACGCTCGGGCAGCGCGAGAAGAACACCGACGCGATCCACACCTGGCCGCGCAGCGTCTCGCTGCCGATGGCCTTGCCGTCCTGGTCGACGAGCTGCCATGGCCCCAGCGAGGCGACGGCCGGCGGCGCCCGCAGGGTCTGGCTGGCGAGGAAGGGCAAGACCGTCAGCGTGATCGCGCCGGCGACGAACGCGATGACGAACGGGTTCTTCCACGGTGGCTGGCGCGTCGACGTCGGCGACGACGCATCGGGAGAGGACGGCGAGGGCTCCGACGTCATCGCTGGCTACCCCGCGTGGCGCGCCGCGACCACGAGCAGGCGGTCGGCGGCGAGCGCGCCGAAGACCACCGTCTGCCAGATCAGCGTGCCGAAGAAGACCCGCCGCGCCCAGGCGTCGACGTCGGCGCGGGCCCGCAGCCGCAGCCCGCCGACGCACACGGCGAGAAACCAGAGGCCGACCACCACCGCCGTGACGCCAGTGACGACGCCGCCCAGCGCGAGCGGCCACAGCGCGACGCCGAAGAGCGCGAGCGGCGCCGCCGTGCCCACGATCCACAGCTGCGTCGTCCGCATGCCGAGCGCCGTCGAGAACAAGCGGTGCCCGGCGGCGCGGTACTCGTCCTGCCGGTACAGCGAGATCGCGAGGAAGTGCGGCAGCTGCCACAGGAACACGAGCCCGAACATCGCCGCGCCGGCGCGTTCGACGACGCCCGCCGCCAGGGTGCCGCCCATCAACGCCGGCATCGCCCCCGGCACCGCGCCGACGACGAGCGACCACGGGCTTGTGCGCTTCATCGGCGTATAGACGAGCACGTACAGGAACAGGCTGAAGAGCCCGAGGCCGCAAGTCAGGTCGTTGCCGCCGACGCGCAGCAGCGGCAGCGACGCGACGACGAGCCCGACGCCCACCAGCCAAGCGACCAGCGGCGACAGGCGCCGCGCCGCCAACGGGCGGTCCCGCGTGCGGACCATCAGCGCATCGACGTCGCGCTCGACCCACATGTTGAGCGCCCCCGCGCCCATCACCAGCAGCACGACGCCGAGCAGACCGACGGCGCCACGCGCGACGGCGGCGGCGGCGAACGACGGCGTCGACAGGCAGAACGTGCCAGCGCCCACCACCGCCGCCATCGCCGCGATGCGCGGCTTTCCGAGGGACACCACGTCGGCGAGCACCCTTGTCGACGACGAGGCGCGGGCCCCGGGCGCGCCGGCTGCGACGCCGGCTGCGGCGCCAGGCTCGAAGGACGGCGGCGAGCGGTCGGCGACGGCGACGCTGGTCATGTCCGTATGGGACCGATCAGGAGGGCACGCGTCAACGGCGTCGACGTCGATGCGGAGTCCCGCCGCACCGAGCGCGGACCCTGGACACTGTCCAGATTCAACGGCGTCGGGCGAATTGGGCGGCGTCGGGACCGGGCGACGGCGCGCGCGCAAGGTCGTCAGGGTCGCCCCCGCGCCGTCCCCGTGGCAAAAACCGGACATGCCCGATCCTCGCTCTTCCGCCCCGACCCCCGCCGCGACCAAGGCCCCGCCCGTGCGCACGCTGCAGCACGTCCTCGTCGAGCAGACCGCCGACAAGAAGCTGCTCGTGCTCGGCCCCGGGCCCGAGAAGCTGCAGGACTCCCGCTACGGCATCGGTGACGTCGGCGCCGACCACATCGTCATCAAGCTGCTCGGCGAAGAGCAGCTGATCCTGCCGTTCTCGTCGATCCTGAGCGTCAAGGTCGACCGTACCCAGGTCACGATCCGCCTGCGCTGAAGGTCGCGGGCACCGTCGCTCGCCAGCGAGCTTGTCAGC
The DNA here is from genome assembly GCA_016874845.1 of Deltaproteobacteria bacterium. Taxonomy (GTDB): domain Bacteria; phylum Myxococcota; class UBA727; order UBA727; family VGSZ01; genus VGSZ01. The sequence goes on along the minus strand of VGSZ01000014.1, from coordinate 18,414 downwards.
GCCGCCCGTCAGCGACCGAACGACAAGCTGCCGAAATAGATGTCGGTCAGCGACGACGTCACGTACGGCGCGACCGTCGAGTGGCCGCCCGAGTACAAGACCTGGTTGACGAAGCCGTCGAGGGAGTCGTCGCCGCCGAGCAGCGCGAAGGCCGCCCGGTCGCGCGCCACCGCCAACGGACCCGCCGTCGGCACCCACGTCGGTGCACTCGCCTCCGGCACCACGCGCAGCACCTCCGCCGTCGCCCCCGCCGGCGACACGCCGCCCACCACCAGCAGGCTGCCGTCGCGCAGCCGCGCCATCGCGTGGCCGAAGCGCGTCGACGTCATATCCGCCCACTGGTTGCACGTGCCGGCCCCCAGCGTCAGGTCGCACACCGTCGCCTTCGCCGACGCTGGCGCCGCCGGATTCAGGATGCCGTTGGACGCCTGCGTCTGACCGCCGGTCAGCGCGATGGTCTTGTCGCCCACCACCACCATCTGGTGTCGCACCAGCGGCTCGGGCAGCCGCCCCGTCGTCACCAGGCCGTCGCCGAATGACCCGCCCGCCAGCGGCACGAGCTCGAGAGTGTCGAGCGCGCCAACGCCGTTGAGCCCGCCAGCCACGGCGATGAAGCCCGCGGCGCCGCCGGGGAACGCGACCGCGGTATGCATCGCCCGCCCCCCCGACAGGTTGCCGGCGGCGGCGAGCGTCTCGTCGCCGACGTCCTCGACGTTCACGTACTCGACGGACGGCGTCAGCGCCGTCGTCGAGCCCCCCGACGCGCGGTCGGGCGCGCAGCCGTCAGCCAGCGAGTAGCCGGTGCAGCCACCAATGATGCCGACGAGGCCGACGTCGTCGAGCAGCGTCGCGGTGTGGTGCGCGCGCGGCACGCGCATGCGGATGACCTTGACGTAGGTATTGTCGGCGTTGACGTCGACGAGCAGGCCGCTGCCGAGCGGCGCCGTCGTGCCGTTCAGCACCGAGAACCCGCCGAGGATCAACACCCGGCCGTCAGGCAACGCCGTCGCCGTGTGGTACGCGCGCGCGTTCGCCGGCGCCGGCAGCGCCGAGAACGTGCCCGTCGCCGGGTCGTAGACCTCGGCGCTCTTCAGGAAGGCCTCGGCGCCGTCGGGCGTCCACACCGCGCCGCCAAACAGCAGCACCTTGTTGACCTTCGGCAGGTACGTCGCCGTGTGGCCGTGGCGCCCGGGGACCGCCGCGCCGTTCGTCATCGCCGTGCACGAGCCGCCAGCGCCGCGGGGCGCGCCGAACGAGTCGACCTTGCCGATCAGCACGACGCCCTTCACCGCGTCGGTCTCGGCGCCGATGGCCAGCGGCATCGTGGCCCCCGCCGCCTTGGGCAGCACCGATGGCGCCGTCGGGTCGCCGCCGGCGGTGATGTCGTCGGCATAGGCCTCGACGGTGATGACGACCTTGTCGCCCAGCCCCATCTGCAGCGTCTGAGGCTGGTCGCTGGTGAAGGCGACGACGCCGTCGGGCTCGGCCCCCGACGACACGATCCGGAACGACGACACGCCGTTGAGCGCCTGGTTCTCCTGACCGCAGGGCTCGGCCAGGGTCAGGTCGACGGCGACGAGCCGCGAGCAGCCGGCGGCCCCGAGGGTCAACGGCAGCAGAGTCGCAGCGACGTGGAGCATGGGACGGGCGAAGGTGCGCATGGGGTTCGTTCCGAAGAGTCCGAAGGATCCGAAGGGACAGGAAACAAGCAGGGGGCGAGGACGCGCGACGCTCACGGCGACGCCGGCAGCGTGATGCGCAAGGCGGCGCCGTCCGCCGGCCGCGGGTCGGGAAGGACGCCCGCGCCGACGAGCGCGGCCCCGGTCCCCGCCAGCACTCCGACGCTCCCGGCGACACCGACGACGATCATCGTGGGCACGAACCACGGCTGCGCGGTCAGGGGCGCGTCCTCGTCGACCGAGCCGTCTGACCGACGGCCCCCGTCGACCTCTTCGTCGCCGTCGATGCTGCGGCGGCTGCCCGACCTTGCCTCGGCGACGACACGCTCGCCACCCTCGTCGTCACCGTCGTCGCGCTCGACCTCGTCGTCGGCGGCGACCTTGCGCGCCGCCGGCGCGTCCTTCGAGATCTTGACGTTGTACTTGAACTCGACCGCGGCCACGGTCACGGCGGCGCCCGCCCGCGCGTCCTCGATGAGCGCCTCCGAGTCGTCGGCGTCCGCCAGCGACGGCTTGTCGAGGCCGACGAGCTCGTCCATGCGGGCCCGCGCCTTCAGCGCCTCGATCCCAGCGTCGAGCAGCGAGGGCGAGAACGTCGCCGTCGGCAGCTGCGCGACCTTCCCGCTGGCGGCGTCGACGTAGACGAGCTGCACCACCGCGCGGCCGGCGTCTTTCGACACCACGCCGACGACGCCCGCCTTCAGGCCCTGCTTGCGCGCCGCCTCGGCGACGACGCCCGCGGCCTCGGCCGAGAGCTTGTTCTGCGCGAGGTCCTCGCCGGGGCCGCGCGTGCCCTTGGCGAGGAAGCCCGGCGAGGCCGTGGCGGTGGCGCCCGGCTCGACGACGACGACGGCGCCCCACGCCGGCAGGCCCTCGCGCGCCGCGCGTACGAGGTGCGGGCCGGGAAAGAGCCCGCCGATGCGCGCCGGCGCCGTCTTCGCCGGACGGCCGTCGACAAAGACGGTCGCCCCCGTGCCGGTCTCGTCGACGAGGATCGAGGCGCGCTGGCCCTTCAGCAGCTGGTCGCGCACCTTGCGGTGCGTCGTGAGGAAGAGACCGGGGAAGCGCTTCTTGTCGAGCTCAAGCTCGGGGTTCAGCGCGACGACGGCGGCGAAGCAACGGTGCACCTCGTCGTCCTGCGCCTGGCGAGCCGCGACCTCGGCGAGGGCGAGCCACGCGTCGACGAGCGGCTGCGGCGACTCAAGCAGCGGAGCGGCATTGTCATAAGACGCCAGCGCCGCCTCGAGGATCTTCTTCGCCTTGCCGAACTGCAGCTTGGTAAGCAGCTGCCGGCCGCGCGCCAGAGACTCGTCGCCGGCCTTCTTCGCCGCCGTCGCGCGGGCGACGTTCACGGAGCCGCCGGCGGCGTTGCCGGCGTCGAGCCCGAGGGCCTTGACCTCGGCGACCGCCGACTCGTTCAGGGCCTTCAGCAACTCGGCGGTCAGCGAGTCGGCGAGGGGCTTGCCCGCGTCGCCCACCGGCACCAGCGGCAGCAGGCCTATCTTGGTGGCGCGCTCCTTCATCGGCACCGCGGTGGGGCCGCGCTCGGCGGGGCTACGCACCGGCGCGAGGATATCGTCGTCGTCAACCCCGTCGCCCGACGTGGGCGGCGTGTCGCGATTGAGCGCAGGCTTCGCCGGCTTCTTCGCCGGCGCGGCGTCACGCACGGGACCGTCGCCGTCGCCTTCGTCGTCTTCGGCATCGCCGACGGCGGCAGGGGCGTCGTCGCCGGCGGCGCGGACGGAGCCGGCGGCAGCGAAGACGGCGACTGACAGATAAAGCGGGGCAAGCAGACGGCGCATGGCGGCTCCCGGCCGCGGACACGCGGCCTCGAGCGTGGGTCTGCCAGAGCACCGCCCCGGGGACAACGCGTTCCGGCGCGTGTTTCAGCGTGTCTCAGCGCTGCATCGCCTCTTCGGTGAAGTCGGCTTCGGTCAGCGCCGCATTGGGGTCGACCTGCTCCAGCACGAGGTCGGTGCGCGAGCCGCTCTCGGCCTTCATCTCGACCTCGACGGGGACCTGCTCGCCGCCGACCTTCTGCAGCCTCTTGACCCGCATCGTCTTCAGCGGCGCCTTCTGCGGGTCGAAGAACTCGATCTTCACCGGCAGCATCAGCTCCTTGTGCACGTAGGCGACGACGCGGCCGTAGGGCGCGCCCTCGATCTTCGGCGTCACCTGCAGCACGTAGACCGGCTGGCCGCCGACCTCGGCGTCGGCGATCTTCTGCACGTCGACCTTGTCCTGCTCGCTGACCGGCAGCGGCATCAGGTCGGCGAAGGTGAAGTCGGAGCCGAAGAACGACGAGGACGCGTTGCCGGCGGTGATGCGGCGGACGATCTTGGCCTTCGGCACATAGACGTACTGGTCGGGCAGCGCGTCCTTCTTCTCGACGACGAGGAAGGTGGTGCCGTTCACGTCGGCGGGCTTGGTGAAGCGCACCATGCTGCGCAGCATCCCGTCCTTGCCGCGCATGGCCTTGATCTCGAGGCTGCGCGCCTTCGGCTCGCCCTTGGCAGTCACGAGCGTCATCTGCAGCGTCGCCGAGCCCTGCTTGAAGCCCACCGCCCCCTTCGACAGCGCCTTGTCGACGATCTCGGCCGCGGTCAGCTCCTTCGCCGGCGCGGGACCGGCGACGGCCGCCGTCGACGACAGGGCGAACACGCCGACGACGAAGGCCACACGGCGCATCAGGCACGGGCTTGGCGACAGGTGCAACAGCGGGCGCGGAAGTCGGGTCGGACGCAGGGTGGCTCGCATGGCTTCTCCGGGCCCCCGGTGGGCCGCTCAGGGTTGTGGTCGAAGAACGGCCGGCGTCAAGCCCGTGTTCAATCGCCGACACCATCGGCGCCACTCTCACCCGGCCGGATTGATTCGAGGCACACCTACACGTCGCATCGTCCGTTCGGATGAGGGCGCGGCACACTAGGGCCATCCAGAACAGGGGTGTCACGGTCGAGGAGGGTCGATGCGTGTCGGGTCCATCGCCGTCGTCAGCTTGCTCAGCCTCGCGCCGTCCGCCGTCCTTGCGGCGCCGTCGACGACCAAGGCGTCGAGCTTCAACGCTCCGCGGCTGCGCGTACCCGGGCAGGCGCTTTTGAAGTTCGTGCCGTCGACGAAGGCCGCCGCCGCGGTGCCCGCCGACGCCCTGAAGGACATCGCCGCGCGCACCGGGGTACCCCTGCGCTACGTGCGTCCGTCGGCAGCGGGCTTCGTGCTCGTCCAGGTAGGCCCGGCGGACGCCGTCCCCGACGAGGACGCCACGCTGGCGCTGGTCCACAGGCTGGCCGCCGACGTCGGGGTGCTGCGCGCCAGCGACAACAAGTGGATGCGCCCCTACGCCGTCGCCAACGACCCCCTGCGCGCCGACATGTGGAACCTCGACGTCATCGGCGCCGACAGCGCCTGGGACGTCACGCGCGGCACGGCCACCCAGCGCGTCGGCGTCATCGACACCGGGCTGCTGCGCGGCCACGAGGACGTCGGCGACCGCGCGGTGGCCGGGTACGACTTCGTGTCCGACCCGGCGACGGGCAACGACGGTGACGGCCGCGACGCTGACTACGAGGACGCCGGCGACGACTGCGGCGCCGGCAACAGCTTCCACGGCACCCACGTCGCCGGCATCATCGCGGCGGGCACGAACAACGGCGTCGGCATTTCGGGGATCAACTGGAACGCGGGGCTCGTGGTGGCCCGGGCGCTGGGGCGCTGCGGCGGCACCACCGACGATATCCTCGTCGCCGCGCAGTGGCTCGCTGGCCTCGCGGTGCCCGGGGTGCCGCCCATCGGGGCCAACAAGGTCGGCGTCATGAACCTCTCGCTCGGCAGCCCGGGCGACTGTGGGGCCTTCGAGCAGGAAGCGGTCACGCAGATCGGCGCGGCGGGGGTCGTCATCGTCGCCGCCGCCGGCAACGACAGCGGCACGGTGGGCAGCCCCGCCGACTGCGACGGCGTCGTCGCCGTCGCCGCCCACGACCGCAACCGCAACCGCACCGGCTACTCGTCATTCGGGCCCGAGGTGGACATCTTCGCTCCCGGCGGCTCTGGCAACGCCGGCGACCCCAACGGCGTGCTGTCGACCCTTGGCCCGACGGCGCGGACGTACCAGTTCTACCAGGGCACCTCGATGGCCGCGCCCCACGTCGCCGGCGTGATCTCGTTGATGCAGGCGGTGAACCCGGCGCTGTCGCGAGCGGCCATCGAGCAGATCCTGCGCGACACCGGCGGCGCCTGCGGCAACTGCGATAGCCTCGTGTCGATGGACGCCGCCGCCGCCGTGCGCGCGGTGCCGCCGCCGGGGACGACCCCACCCGACCCGGTGGACCCGGTTGACCCCGACCCGCCGCCGGGCCTCGTCGACGACATTCGCGAAGAGAACGACGCCGCCGGCCAGGAGGCCGTGATCGGCTGCGGCGCGCGCCTGAACCTCGTGGCCGGCGCGCGCGATCAGGACTGGTTCGCCGTCGACGCCGCCGCCGGCTCCCTCGTCGTCGCCATCGATGGCGGGGCCACTGACCTCGACCTGTACATCGTGCGCAACGGCACCGAGATCGTGGCCCGCAGCGATACCGAGACCGGCGCCGAGACCATCAACGGCACCCTCGACGTCGACAAGCGCATCGTCATCCTCGTGAATCCGTTCGTGAACGCGCAGACCGGCGCCGCCGCCGAGGGCCCCTACACGCTGTCTCTGGATTGCACGCAGTCGGGCCCGCCTCCGCCGGAGCCCGTCGACCCGCCGCCGCCCGACCCGAGCGACCCGACGGACCCGACGAACCCGACCGATCCCACGGACCCGCGCGACGAGGACGACGACGGCGGCGACCCGACCGCCCCGCGCACCCAGGCGCCGACGACGGGAGGACCGGGGAACGTCGGGCTCCTTGCCGACGGCGGCTGCGCGCAATCGACGACGTCGACGTCGGCGGCACCGCTGCTTGGCCTGCTGCTGCTGCTGCGTCGTCGACGGCGCTGAGAGTCCGCTGAAGGGGGGGCCGGAGGACCGGCCACGGCGCGCCGGTCCTCGTCGCCTGCCCGGGCCCCTCAAATTCCACTTAGAGCACCTCGCGCATCGCCGCCTCGAGCCGGGCCACGCCGGTGGCGATCTGCTCGTCGTCGACGCCGAGCGGCGGCGCGAGCACGACACGGCCGGGGAGCCCCTTGCCCAGCCGCAGGCCCCGCCGGATGGCCGCCTTGCGGACGGCGTCGGCGCGCAGCTCGTCGCCCAGCTCGACCACCTGCCACAGCCCGCCGCCGTGGCGACGACCGGGCAGCTGCTTGTCGTCGAGCGCCCGCGCGAAGGCGGCGCCGCGGCCCTCGCGCAGCAGGTGCCGCGCCTCGAGCAGGTGGTGGTGGGCGCGCACGATGGACAGCTCGTCCCCATCCCACGTCGAGATCAACGTCAGCGGCTTGCCGACGTAGTACCTGTCGTCGACGAAGACGTGGCCGAGCTGTGCGCCGGCGTACCAGAGCACGACATTGGGCTGCAGCGGCACGCCGTCGCACGCCCATAGGTTCGGCGTCAGCCGCCCCAGCGACGACGCCGTCTCGACAGCGACGATGGGCACGCCCGTGTCCTCGTGCAGGGCCTGCAGCCCGGCCTGGAAGTCCTCGGGCAGCGTGTAGCCGGTCCTTTCACCGACGAGCTCGACGTAGAGCCCGAGGACGCGGTCGGGGCCGAGCCGGTTGACCGTCGCCATCAGCGCGCCCAGCGCGGCGTCGGTGCCCACCTCGGCGGGGTGCGGGATGCGCGGCCAGTCGAACCAGCCGAACGGCAGCTGCTCGCCGAGCGGATCGGTCAACGAGCGTGCCGCCGCCGTCGTGTGGCCCACGTACGCGCGCTCGAGGCCGAGCACGACGTCGGCGCCCGGGCGCTTCACGCGCAGCATGCGGATGGACTTGTCGATGAGCTCGGCGCGGCTCGACGTGAAGTACGAGTGCGGCAGCCCGCGCGGACCGACGTTCATCAGCGTCTCGGCGTAGCGGACGATGTCGGGCGTCGCCCAGTTCGACAGCGTCAGCTTCGTGCCGACGATGCGCGTGAACTCGCCGTCGAACAACGCGCGCACCAGCCGCGGGTGACGCTGGCCCAGCGGTGCCTGCACCGAGCTGGCCCAGTCGATGAGCGGCGCGTTGCCGACGATCGACGTCGTCGTCGACGCGTAGGTCGCCCACGACGGCTGCTCGGGCAGCGCCGTCGGCGCGCGCGGCCGCCTGAGGGGGATGCGGTAGTAGAGCGCCTGTCCGCTCAGGTCGCCGTACTGGTTACCGCGGAAGTGCTCGACGACGTAGGCGCCGAAGAGCCGGTTGATCGCCGCCATCTCCCGCGTGAAGCCCAGACGGTTGCGGCCCGTCATGAACTGGTAGCGCGGCTGCCCCGCCGTGTCCTTGAGCTCAGCGACGCGCCGCACCTGCGCGCTCTTGAGCCGGCGCCCGAGCCCGGCGCTGCGTGCCGTCGGCGCCACCGTGATGTTGCTCGAGTAGAAGGTGTTGTGCCGGCCGTTCATGACGTCCTCACGCGGGCCGTCGGAGGTGTACTGCTCCACCGGGCCGCCGAACGCGTAGCCGAGCACGCGCTCGCCCACGTCGGTGTAGCGCACGAGCAGCACGCCGACGCCGCCCTCGCCCTGCACCATCCGACGCAGGTCCTCTTCGCTGTCGCGCCGGCCCTCTTCGTAGGTCGCCACCTCGATCTCGACGATCTTGTCGGCGTAGTCGCCCCACTCGCCCGGATCGAGCACGACGACGCGCGCACCGAGCACCTCGGCCAGCACGCGCACCGGCTCGAGCCCGAGCTGCGCCGTCAGCTCCTCGTAGGCGTGCAACGGCTTGTCGGCGCGGTCGAGCTCGTCAGAGACCGCGCGCAACCGCTCGATGACCTGCGAGGGGAACGCCCACGCGCGCTCGCGCCCCATCAGCCGCCGCAGCGCCTCCTCGACCTTGGCATCGTCGTACTGGCCCTCCATCGCGAGCACGCGGTCACACACCTTCTCGAGGGGGCCCCGCGGCAGGTGGCTCATCCAGCGCAAGAGCCGCGGCGGGTCCTCGCTCAGCGTCTCGTAGTTCTGCGCGAACGGTCCCCCCGACTGGCGCGCGCTCTCGCCCTGCGTCGTCGACGGGCCCTCCTCCCACCGGGGCGCGACGTAGGTCTCCATCGCCTCGCGCTGCTTCGCGGGCTCGACGCCGCGGGTCTTCATCGCGATGGCGTTAAGCGCCTCGCGCAACCCGGCAAACAGCTGATCGAGCTCCTTCGTCGTCCACGCCGCGTTGAGGCGGAAGCGCACGGTCTTGTCGCCGGCGGTGTAGGCCATGAATCCGCGGTAGAAGCGCTGGTTGATGAGCTGGTTGGCGAGGTGACCGCTCGGCAGATCGAACGCGAAGATCCAGCCCACGTTGCGCGGATTGGCGACGAGCGCCGGGTAGTCGACGGCCAACGCCCACAGCCGCTCCTGCACCTCGGTCTCGATGGACTTCGCGCTCTCTTCGAGGATGCCCTCGGCGTGCAGGCGCCCGCGCAGCACCTGCGCGACATGGGTGGACGCCGGCCGGGGATCGGGCCACACGCTCAAGCAGGCGCCGACCTGCGCCTTCTTCGCCGTCGTCACGCAGTCGGGCCCGTCTGTCTGCCCGCGCGCGTTCTTCAGGTTGAACAGCGCGTGCCACCAGAAGGGTCCGCCGGTGCCGAAGCCGACCTGCACCTCGTCGAAGACGAGCGGTACACCGAAGCCGCGGGTCAGCGCGCGCAGGCCATTGAAGAAGCGCGCGGTGGCGTAGTTGTCGCCGCCCTCGCCCTGCATCGGCTCGACGATCACGCAGCAGACGTCGCCCTTCTTGATCTGGTCGCGCACCGCCACCAGCGACTCGATCTCGGCGCGCAGCAGCGCGTCGCCTTCGTCGTCGGGCGTCTGCCCCGTCGACCACGCCGCCACCCACGCGTCGGCGAAGCGCGGCTCCTCGCGTGGATCGCTCCAGCGCGGAAACGGCACAAACGTCGCTTCGTAGCCCTTGAACTCGAACGGCTTGCGCTTCTCGGCGTTCGACGTCGCGTGCAGCGAGACCAGCGTCCGGCCGTGGAAGCTGCCCTCGAACGCGATGACCCGCCGGCCACCAGGCCCATGCAGCCGGCAGAGGTCGAAGGCCTTCTCGTTGGCCTCGCTGCCCGCCGCCGTGAACGACACGTGACGCAGCCCCGGCCACGCCTGCTTCAGCAGCAGCCGGGCGTAGTCGTCGAGGACGCCGCGGTCGACGCCGATGGCCTCGGTGTCGGGGTTCGCCACCAGCGCGTCGCCGAGCAGGCCGTCGTCGAGGGCGCGCAGGAAGCGGCCCGCCGAGAAGCCGAGCCCGAGCGACGCGATCTGCGAGCCGGCGTCGAGCACGATGAGCGCGTCGTCGTCGATGGACGACATGTACGCACCGTCGGACCAGCCCAGATCGATGACCGGCTCCTTCTTCTCCTTCGGCACGAACTCGCCGCGGTACAGCCGTCGCAGCATCGCCTCGGACCGCGGCAGCCGCCCGCTTGGCGGGCGGCGGATCTGCCGAGGCTGCAAGCGCAGCAGGTGCACCGGGTTGTCACGGGCGATGTCGTCTAACAGCGCCGTCACCGTCGCGAGGAAGGCCTCGGCGATGTCGTCGTCGTCGGAGTCGACGTCGGGCACCGTCAGCACGAGGTGCGGCTCCTCGATGCGGGCGTAGGGCTGCAGGCGCGCAAGCAGGTCGTCGTCATCGAGGAGGTTGTCCTCGACGGTGAGGTCGGTGAGCTGCTCAAGGGGCACGAGCACGTCGGGGCCGCGCACGTCGTCGAGGTAGATGCGGTAGCGCTCGAGCAGCGCCTCGACGCGATGACGAAGCGCGAGCCGGTCGACCTTCAGCTTCAGCCGCTCCTCGCCCGCGCGGAACGCCGCCGCAAACGGCGGCTCGAGCTGCACCTCGCCGGGCTCGCCGCGCAGGATGGCGACGGGATAGGTCGTGAACCGCACGGCGTCGATACCGGCGGGGCGCTGGTTGCCGCTCTTGGCGACGCCGCCGAAGGGCAGCTTGCCGCTGGCGTTGTTGGTGCTGCGGTTCCAGTTGACGCAGCCGGTGCGCGTGCGCTCGTAGAAGCGCTCGAACTTCGCGGCATCGACGGTGAAGATCGAGTTCGACAGGCCAAACGGCAGCGCGTTGGTGCGGGCGATGGCCTCGTCGAGGTCGGCGACGATCTCGACCGCGAGATCCGGCCCGAAGAGCTCTTCGTCGAGGTAGCCGTTGGCGTCGATGACGCGGCCGTCCTTCTTCGGCAGCAGGTGGATGGACGGCGTCACGAACGCGCCGCCGGGCAGCGCGGTGCCGGCAAGCAGCGTCTCGCAGCCGAAGGCGGGCGCGAGCCCGCGCAGCCGCGTGAACTTGTCGAAGGCGTCCTTGGTCGACAGCGGGCCGAAGGCGGTGGCCATGTCCATCGGGTCGCCGGGGCGCAGCTCGCGGGTGGCGGCGACGAGAGCGTCGAGGAAGCGCTCGGCGACCTTCTCGAAGACGAGCAAGCGCGACGTCGCCGTGCAGCGCTGGCCCGCGGTCAGGAAGGCGCCCTGCACGACGGCGGCGAGCGCCTGCGGAAGGTCGGCGTCGTCGCAGACGACGGCGACGTTCTTGCCGCCCATCTCGAGCGCCGCGATCTTGTGCGGCTGGTCGAGGATCGCCTCGCTGATGGCGCGGCCGGTCTTCCACGAGCCGGTGAACAGGACGCCGTGGGTGTCGGGGTGCGCCACCAACGCGCGGCCGACGTCGCCGCCACCCTGCACCAGGTTGAACACGCCCGGCGGCAGCCCGGCGCGCTCGACGCAGCGGGCGTACAGCTCGCCGCACAACGGCACGATCTCGCTCGGCTTGACGGCGACGGTGTTGCCCGTCGCCAGCGCCGGGATGATGTGGCTGTTCATCAGGTGGCAGGGAAAGTTGTACGGCCCGAGCACGGCAAGCACGCCCTGCGGGTGGGCGCGCGCCTCGCCAACGACGCCAGCGGGCTTCAACGTCTCGATGCGCTTCAGGCCGTCTTCGAGCACGAGAGTGACGCGGTCGCCGAGCGACTTCGCCTCGATGAGCGCCTCACGCAGCGGCTTGCCCATCTCGCGCACGATGGCGCGCGCGATGAGGTCGACGTTCTCGTCGAACGCGGCCTTGAGCGCGAGCAGGTGCTTCTTGCGGCCCTCTACACCGAGCGCCTGCCACGCGGGCTGCGCGCGGTGCGCGGCGGCGACGGCGTCGTCGACGCGCGCGACATCCACCGCCGCGCGGAAGACCGGCGCGAAGTCGCGCGCCGGGTCGCGGCTCGTGATGACGTTCTCACCCCGCGACCGCCGGAAAGCGCCGTCGACGAAGTCGCCGCGGCCCTCTTCGGGGCCGGGGCCGGTGGAGGGGAGATTCGTCAGCTGCATCGGGCGCTCCGGCGAAGGGGGTCGTGGTCGACGTCGAGGCGATACACCGCGCGGCGGATCGCGTCACGCCACGGCGCGGCGCGCGCGCCGCGCGCGCCGCGTGCGCCGTGGCGACGCTTTGTCGATGACGCCGGTCGTCGTCGCATTTGACCGCCGGACGCCCGTGCGGCTAGCGTGCGGACACTTGCGGAGGGTGCGCATGACGTCGACGACGACGGGGAACGCGCGGACACGGGCCGTGGCCGAGCTGTTGAAGGACGTGCCGCTGTTCGCGGGGCTGGCGGCCGACGACCTCTCGCGTCTGTCGCTGCTGTTGACCGAGAAGCACTACCCGAAAGAGACCGTGATCGTGTCGGCCACCGACCCGGGCGACGCGCTGTACGTCGTCGCCGAGGGCGAGGTGAAGGTCTCTTTGTGGTCCGACAACGGACGCGAGATCATCCTGTCGACGCTTGGCCCCGGCTCCTTCTTCGGCGAGATGTCGCTGGTCGACGGCGAGCCGCGGTCGGCCAACGTCGCCTGCCTGACCGACTCGCTGCTGTTGCGGCTGGGCCGCAAGGAGTTCCTACAGGCCCTGCGCTCGTACCCGACCATCGCGATCAACGTGATGACCGAGGTGTGCGTGCGCCTGCGCCGCGCCGACGAGAGCATCGGCAACCTCGCGCTGCTCGACGTCTACGGGCGCGTCGCGCGCTACCTGCTCGAGCGCTGCGAGGAAGAGGGCGACATCGTCGCCGAGGGTCACGTGCTGAAGAAGATCCCGACGCAGCAGCACATCGCCAGCCGCATCGGCACCTCGCGCGAGACGGTCAGCCGCGCGCTGTCCGAGTTCCAGCGCCGGGGCTTCATCGAGCCACGCGGCAAGGGCCTGCTGGTGCGTGAGGGGCTCGATCCCAAGGCCGTCGCCCGCACTCGCTGACGCGCCGGAGCGGGGCGCGCCCCCTTGTGTGCAGGCGGGCGCCTGCTAGCCCATCGTGGTCTCGTCGAGAGATCGCGTGATCGTCGAATGCATCGACGGCGGCGGTCGTCACGGAGCCATGATGCGTCGCCTGCTGCCTGTCCCCTCCTGTCGCTCGTTGTTCCTGTTCGCCATCGTCGCGGCGGCGTCCACCGGCGCGCGCGCGCAGTGGTCGAGCGCCAGCGTCTTCACCGAAGACGGCGTCGAGCTTGGCGTCGAGCCGCGCATCTTCGCGCTGTTCGCGCTGATGAACAGCGTCGGTTACGACAAAGAAACGGTCTTCGGCCCGGGTCCCCTCGAGCGTCCGCAGTACGCCGCCGCGCGCGACAAGCTGCGCCAGAACCTCGGCCGGTCGTCGTCGAAGGAGCTGGCTGAGCTGTTCGAGAAGAACCCCGGCTCGGTGCAGGACTACGTCGACGCCGTGCTGCAGCTCGGCCCGGCGCCGCGCTGCGACGACAAGGCGGCGACATCGCCGCTGGCCAAGGCCCTGGCCGGCCCGCTGCGCGAGTGGTTCAACGAAGAAGGCGGCTCGGCGCTGCTGCGCAACGCCTACGAAGACGCCCGCGCGACGCAGAAGCGGCTGCTGCCGCCTTTGGCAAAGGCGATCGGCGATGTGACGAAGGCGGTGCGCCTGGGCGACGCGTCCGACCAACTGCTCGATGATGGCGGCGCCCAGGGCCGCGTCGCCGTCGTCCTGAACGATCTGGACGCCCACGGCGCGTTCTTCGTCGTCACCGCCGACGAGACGACGGGCATCATCACCGGCCCGTCGCGCGGCGACGCCGACGACGCCCGCCTGCTCGACGCCGCTACCTTCGCCTTCGCGCGCACCGTCGTCGCCGCCGAGGCCGACAAGCTCACCGCCGCCGGCTCGCTGCTCGAGGGCCACCCCCGCCTCGCCGAGGCGACGAAGACGGCGCTGCCCACCGACAAGCTGTACGCGCGCGAGCTGCTCGCCTGCGCCGTGGCGCGCGAGGTCCGCGCCACCCCGGTGGCCTGCGGCGCCCTTGAGGGCGACGCCGAGGCGAAGGCGGCGCTGGAATTGATGGCACCGCGTCTGGCGGCGTACGCAAAGACGACGGCGCTGTTGTCGGCGGCCATGAGCGAGCTGTTGGCGCCTCCACCGCCGCCGCCACCGCCGCCTGCCGAGGAGCCGCCCGCCGACAACCCGGAGAAGAAAAAGAAGAAGAAGAAGGACAAGGGCTGACGCTCGTGGCCCCGCGCGCGCCCGTGGGCGCGCGCTTCGCATCCTCTCGCCGCCGTGCGCGGCCCGCCGGCGCCGTCGCTCGACGTCCCCCACATCGACGTCCGCTGCCTGCTCCCGCTGCCTGTTCTCGCCGCCCTTTCTCGTCGAGGAACCCATGCCCGCCCCGATCCGCGAAGCCCTGACCTTCGATGACGTCTCCCTGGTCCCGGCCATGAGCGAGGTGCTGCCCGCCGACGTCGATCCCCGCACGCACCTGGGCCGCGGCGTCAGCCTGTCGATCCCCTTCCTCTCGGCGGCGATGGACACCGTCACCGAGGCCGGCACGGCCATCGCGATGGCGCAGAACGGCGGGCTCGGCGTCATCCACAAGAACATGCCGCCCGACGCGCAGGGCGCGATGGTCGCCCGCGTGAAGAAGTACGAGGCCGGCATCGTGCGCGCGCCGCTGACGCTGCGTCCCGACGCGCTTGCCCGCGAGGCCTTCGACCGGATGGCCAAGCACGGCGTCAGCGGCTTCCCCGTCGTCGACGCTGGCGGCCGCGTCAAGGGTATCGTCACCCGCCGCGACCTGCGGGCAGCACAGCCCGAGACCCCGGTCAGCGAGGTGATGACCACCGATCTGGTGACCGCCGCCGAAGGCGTCAGCCGCGACGACGCCATGGCGCTGATGGTCAAGCGCCGGGTCGAGAAGCTGCTGCTCGTCGACAACGAGCGCCGCTTGCAGGGCCTGATCACGGTCAAAGACCTGCTGAAGGTGAAGGAGTTTCCCCACGCTGCCCGCGACTCGCGCGGGCGCCTGCTGGCCGCCGCCGCCGTCGGCCCCAGCCGCGACCTCGAGGCTCGCGCCCACGCGCTGGTGGACGCCGGCGTCGACGTCCTCGTCGTCGACACCGCCCACGGGCACAGCGAGGGCGTGCTCGACGCGCTCGCGCAGCTGCGCCGCTGGTTCAAGGACGTGTGCCTGGTGGGCGGCAACATCGCCACCGCCGAGGCCGCCGTCGCCCTCGTCGAGGCCGGCGCTGACGTCGTCAAGTGCGGCATCGGCCCGGGCAGCATCTGCACGACGCGCATCGTCGCCGGCGTCGGCGTGCCGCAGGTGACCGCGGTGATGGACGTGTCGGCGGCGGCGCGCGCGCGGGGTGCCACGACCATCGCCGACGGCGGCGTCAAGTACTCAGGCGACTGCGTCAAGGCGCTGGCCGCCGGCGCCGACGCCATCATGGTGGGCTCGCTGTTCGCCGGCACCGACGAGGCGCCGGGCGAGCTCGTGCTGTTCCAGGGCCGCACGTTCAAGGTCTACCGCGGCATGGGCAGCATGGGCGCCATGGAGCAGGGCTCGAAGGACCGCTACGGGCAGGCCGACGTTAAAGAGGCGAGCAAGCTCGTGCCCGAGGGCATCGAGGGCCGGGTGCCGGCGCGCGGGCCGCTGGCGGCGAACCTGTACCAGCTGACCGGCGGCGTGCGGTCGGGCATGGGCTACCTCGGCGCGGCGACGCTGGCCGACCTGCGCGCGAAGGCGAGCTTCGTGCGCGTGACGTCGGCGGGGCTGCGCGAGGCGCATGTGCACGACGTGATCATCACGCGCGAGGCGCCGAACTACCGCGCCGACGGCTGACAGGCCGACCGACGGACGGTCTGACGGACGAAGAACCGACCGAGGCTCCCGCGATGCCCATCGAGGTCACGCCCCGCATCACGATCCCCGACGACGACTACGAGGTCGCCTTCGTCCGCTCGGGCGGCAGCGGCGGGCAGAACGTCAACAAGGTGTCGTCGAAGGTGCAGCTGCGCTTCTTTCTCGACCGCACCTCGGTGCTGCGCGACGACGTCAAGCAGCGCCTGCGCGCGGCGTGCCCGGGCCGGCTCACCGACGACGGCTGCCTGCTCGTCAGCAGCGAGCGCACGCGCGACCAGAAGCAGAACCTCGACGACGCCGGCGACAAGCTCGCGGCGCTCATCCGCAGCGTGCTCGTGCCGCCGAAGCCGCGGACGAAGACGAGGCCGACGAAGGGCTCGGTGCGGCGGCGGCTCGGCGACAAGAAGAGCACCGGCGAGAAGAAGCGCGGCCGCGGCCGCGTCGACCACGACGATTGACATCGCGCGCGGCGACGGACGTCGACCCACGCGAGCCCACGCGAGCCCACGCGAGCTCAGGCGTGACCATCGACGAACCGCGACAACGCCCCTGACCACGAGCCCGTCGCGCCTCAAAGAGGAGCGGGGACCGCCGCCTGCGCGTCGGTCCCCGCCGAAGGGCTCGTCACACGCTCAGCGACCCGGCGTGAAGCTCGGCTGGGCAGGCGCCTTGACGACGGTCCACTGCGACGCGTCGAACGTGGCCGAGGGGGCGACAACGTCGTCGTTCCGCGCCGCGGCGCCGTCGGCGTAGTCCCAGGCGGGGGTCGTGGCGCCTTCGCCAACGACACCGTACACGTCGATGCGCGCGCCGGCGGCGTCGAGCAGCTCGTAGACGTCGTTGCCGTTGCCGTTCAGCGAGCCGTTCTGCTGGTCGGCGCCCGTGCGCCCCACCGACGGCACCGCCGCCGGATCGAGCAACGCGGCAAAGGTCGTCGCGAACTCGTCGGCGTCGTTGGCCACGATCCACGTTCCACCCGCCGGGATGACGCCACCGGCCGTGAGCGTGATGGTGCCGCTCGCCGTCAGGTTGCCGTTGCTGAAGGTGCGCAGGCGGTAGGCGCCGGCGGCGGCGTCGACCGTGGTGACGTTCTTGAGCTCGACGAAGCGCGCCGCGCCCGACGACGGCTGCTGCGGGTCGGCGACCTCGGAGATGAGCAGGCCCGGCCCGAACGCCGCGGCGACGGCCACCCCGGCGATGGCGTCACCGTCGAATAAGGCGCGAGCGCACAGCGTGTACACGCCGGCGTCGACGTCGACCTCGAACGCCGAGCAACGCCCGCCGTTGGCGTCGTCGTTTCTGGCCACGATATTGCCGGCGGCGTCGAACAGCGACAGCACGGTGTCACCCGGGCAGCCCGCAGCGCCGCTCGTCGTGGCTTCAAAGGTGCCAACCACGCCCAGGCTCAGGCGGAAGCAATCCTCGTCACCGTTGACGGCGAGGTCGACGGTCTGCTGCAGCGGCAGCGCGGTGGCAGCGGCGTTCGCCCGGCCGCCAGCGTCGTCGCCGGTGGCGCTGGTGACGGCGACGGTGAGGGTCACCTCCGCCAGGGCGGCATCCCGCTCGAACTCCTCGACGCAGACGACGACGTCGCCGGCGAGGACGTCGACGGTGGCCGTCGAGCACCGGGAGTTTCTGGAGCGATCGTCGCCGTCGCCGATGAGCACCCCGTTCTGGAAGACCTGCACGACGGTGTCCTCGGTCGCGCAGTTGGCGGAGTCCGCCGTGACCGCCAGCGTCGTGTCGGCGTCGACGGTGAACACGAAGCAGTCGCGGTCGCCGATGGCCAGCGCCGTCGTCGACGAGAAGGGCAGCGTGTCGGGCACCGGGGCCGTCTCGTCGCCGGGCTCGAACACGCAGTCGGCGCCGCCCGCCGTGCCGCCAGCCAGATCACAGACAAACCCAGGACCAAAGACGCCGCAGTCGACGGCGTAGGGCTCGACGAAGAACGAGCCATCCTGGAAGCCGACGCACACGCGCAGCTGGTTGCCGCTGCAGGTCGCCTCGCCGGCGCTCGTGCAGTCCGAGCCTACCTGGGCCACGCACGACTCGTCACCATCGGCGGCGACCGCACAGGTCAGGTTCGCTCCGCACGGCAGCAGGTTGAAGTTCGCGCCTTCGCTGCCGTCGAGGAACGACAACACGCCGATGCAGGCACCGCCGACCACCGACTGGACGCAATTCGTCGCCTCGGCCGGGCACTCGGCGCCGCTGCAGGCGACGTCGCCGCAGGTCGCACCGGTGATCGCCAGGGGGTTGCCGTCGCCGTCGAGGAAGAAGTCCGTCGCGCATCCAAACGTCGCCTCCGCAGCCGCCGCGCCTTCAACGAGGCAGATCTCGATGCGGTCACCGGCGCACGTCGCGTCGAAGGTGGCCGGATCGCAAGCGACGGTCTCGCCTTCGCCCTCGCCCTCGCCCTCGCCTTCACCCTCGCCTTCACCCTCGCCTTCACCCTCGCCTTCACCCTCGCCTTCACCCTCGCCTTCACCCTCGCCTTCACCCTCGCCTTCACCCTCGCCTTCACC
>VGSZ01000013.1 GCA_016874845.1 Deltaproteobacteria bacterium | reverse complement strand
GGGGGCGGGGGCGGGGGCGAGGGCGCGGGCGAGGGCGAGGGCGAGGGCGAGGGCGAGGGCGATCCCCGCGGCGTGCTGGTCGCGGCGGGCGGCGGCGAGGTCGAGTTCGGCGCCACGCGCCTTGGCACGCCGGTCGAAAAGACCGTGACGCTGCAAAACGTCGGCAACGCGCCGCTGACGGTGTTTCAGATCGTGCTCGACGACACGAGCGGCACGTTCGCCGCGTCGCCCGTAGGCTCGGTCAGCGTGACGCTCGCGCCCGGCGACGAGATGGCGGTGCTGTTCACCTACGTGCCCCGCGACGGGCGGCCGGACACCGCCGAGGTCAACGTGCTCCACGACGGCGACGGCCAGCTGTTGAGGCTGAGCCTGTTCGCCGAGTTCAAGGGCGCGCCGCAGGCCGCCGTCACGCGCGCCGACGCCGCCCTCATCCCCGACGTCGTCGACCTCGACCTCGGCGGCGTGCCGCTGGGCGCGTCGCAGCAGGCGGTGCTCGTCGTGCGCAACCGCGGCGCGCGCGACTCGCTGGTGGCGGTCACCGGCGTGACGCTGACGCCGACCGCGGGGCCCTTCGCCGTGACGCACGATGCGGTGGCCCCTGCCCCAGGCGCGCTGCTCGCCGGCACCGTCGAAGGCGCCCCGCAGCCCGACACGTTCGCCGTGACGATCACGTACACGCCCACGCAGGTGGGCCCGCAGCAGACGGCGCTGACCTTCGAACTCGATCTGCACGGCACCCCCGCCCGCCACGACGTCGTGCTGCGCGGCGCGGGCACCACCGGCCGCCTGCTCGCCGACCCCGGCAGCGTCGACTTCGGCGTCGTCTTCACCGGCCGCCCGCAGCAGCGCGCCGTCGTCGTGCAGAACGTGGGCGACGCACCGGCCACCATCGCCAGCGCCCGCCTGCTCGACGGCGCGCGGGTCGCGCTGCAGGCGCCGACGTGGCCGGTCACGCTGGCGCCGTCGGCGTCGCTGTCGCTGACGCTGGTGGCCGACGTGGCGACGCCGGGGCCCCTCGAAGACGTCCTCGTGGTCGACGATGCTGACGGGGATGACACGGTGGTCGACGTCTTCGGCGACGCGCGGCCCGAGGGCGATCTCGTCGTCACCCCGTTGCTGTCGTTCGGCGCGGTGTACGTGGGCACCACCCGCGAGCGCGCGCTGCCCGTCGACAACGGCGGCAGCGGCGCGCTCACCCTCGTGTCGGCGTCGCTGTCGGGCCCGGCGGCGGCGCGCTACGCGCTGTCGCTGCCCGAGAGCCTGCCGGTGTCGCTGGCCCCGGGGGCGACGTTCCCGCTGCGCGTGCGCTTCACAGCGCCGCCCGTGCCCACCGGCCTCGACGAGACGGCGACGCTGACGCTGTCGTCCGACGACCCCGACGACGACCCCGTGGTCGTGACGCTGTCGGGCACCGGCGTGCGGCCCGTCGTCGCCACCATCCCGTCCTCCGAGGTCGTCTTTGGCCGCGTGCGCGTGGGCGACGTCGGCCGCGCCTTCGTCGAGGTGAAGAACAACGGCTTCGGCCCCCTCGTCGTCGAGGCCGTCGCCATCGACGGCAGCGGCGCCTTCGGTGTCACGCCCCAGACGGCGCTGCCGGTGACCCTCGAGCTCGGCGGCGCGAGCCTGTTCCTCGACGTCACCTTCACGCCGAGCTCGCTCGGGGCCATTACCGGCGCGCTCGCGATCACGTCCAGCGACGTCGCCCGCCCGCGGGCAGCGCTGACCCTCGTCGGCGAAGGCGCGCTGGGCGCGCTCGGCGCGCAGCCGGCCCGGGTCGCCTTCGGCGAGCTGTACGTCGGCGCCGAGACCCGGCGCACGGTGATTCTGCAGAACACCGGCACCGCGGCCCTCGACCTCGCGTCGCTGTCGGTGCGACCGCCGTTCTTCGTCGTCGACCGGGGCGCCCTGCCCCGCAGCCTGGCGGTGGGCGCGAACACGTCGTTCGGCGTGCGCTACGCGCCCGACGCCGAGGGCGCCTTCGCCGACGAGGTCGCGATCGTGCACGGCGCGGGCACCCTGCGCGTGCCCGTCGAGGCCACCGCGCGCCTGCCGCCGTCGCTGGTGGCGCCGTTCTCCATCGACTTCGGCGTCGTCTACGCCGGCACGACGCGCGCCGCGGCGGTGACGGTGGCGAACGCCGGGCCCGGCGTGCTGACGCTGCAGGCGGTGGCGCTGTCGGGCTCGACGACGTTTTCGGTGACGGCTCCGTCGCTGCCGCTCACAATCCCGGCGGGCTCGTCCGCCACGTTGGACGTGCGCTACACCGCGCCGGCGCTGCCGCCGGGCACGGTGGACACGGCGACGCTGCGACTCACGAGCGACGATCCGCAGACCCGAGACGTCGACCTCGCGCTGCAGGGTCAGGCCATCAAGCCGGTGGTCGTGCTCAACCCGGCCACGAGCCTCGACCTCGGCCGCGTGCGCGTCGGCAACGAGGGCGCCGCCGTCGTCACGGTGCGCAACAACGGCTTCGGCCCGCTCGTCGTCGGCGCGGCGGCGACCAACGCCGGCGGACAGTTCCGCGTCACGCCGCGCGCGCCGCTGCCGGTCACCCTCGAGCTCGGCGGCGCGCCGCTCCTGCTCGACGTCGTCTTTGTCCCGGGCGCGGTGGGCACCGTCGCCGGCGTCCTGACGGTGACCACCAGCGACCTCGCGCGGGCGCAGACCAGCGTCGCCCTGTTCGGCGAAGGCACGCAGGGCGCGCTCGGCGCGCAGCCGAGCGCGGTCGCCTTCGACGCGTCGTTCGTCGGCTCAACCAGCACCCGCACGCTCACCCTCACCAACACCGGCGGCGCGCACCTGAACGTCGCCAGCCTGAACGTCGATGCGCCGTTCTCGCTGGTCACGCCGCCACCGCTGCCGTTGCGCGTCGACGCCGGCGCCAGCGTCACGCTGACCGTGCGCTTCGCGCCCACCGCCGAAGGCAACCCCACGGGCACGCTGGCGGTGGGCCACGACACGGGCACCCTGCGCGTGCCGCTCGCCGGCAGCGCGCGCTTCGCCCCCGTCGCCCTGCCGCCCGACGCGGTGGCCTTCGGGCCCGTATACGCCGGCGTGACGGCGACGCGCACGGTGACCCTTCAGAACGCCGGTCCCGGCGTGCTGCACGTCGGCGCAGTGACGACGCTCGGCTCGGCGGCGTTCGCGGTCACCGCGCCAGCGCTGCCGGCGACGGTGCCGCCCGGCGAGAGGCTGACCGTCGAGGTCCGCTACACCGCGCCGCTGGCGCCGTCGGGGTTCGACGACGCGGGCACACTGCGGTTCGCCACCGATGACCCGACCCGGGCCAACGTCGACGTCGGCCTCACCGGCACAGCGATCAAGCCGGTGCTCGCGCTCATCCCCACCGGCCCCCTCGACCACGGTCGCGTGCCGCTCGGCACCACCGGCGGGCGCTCGCTGTCGGTAGCCAACGTCGGCGCCGGCCCGCTGTTCGTCACGGCGGTGTCCACCAACGACGGCGGGCCGTTTCGCGTGACGCCGCGGACGTCGCTGGCAAACCCGGTGGTGGCCGGCGGCGCGCCGCTCGTGCTCGACCTCGTCTGCGAGCCCCTCGTCACCGGCGTCGTCGTTGGTACGCTGACCATCGGCTCCACCGACCTCGCGCGGCCGCAGACGCTGGTGACGCTGGTCTGCGAAGGCACGCAAGGCGCGCTGGCGGCGACGCCCGACCCCGTGGCGTTCGCCGAGACCTTCGTCGGCCGCGCGCGCACGCAGACGGTGACCCTGCAGAACACCGGCACGGCACCTCTCGACCTCACCGCCGTCGCCAGCGAAGGGCCCTTCGCCGTCCTCGCCGTGCCGTCGTTGCCGACGACGCTGGACGTCGGCGCGTCGCTCACCGTCAACATGCGCTTCGCGCCGCTCGCCGAGGGCGCGGCCGACGGCGCGCTGCATGTGACGACGTCGGCCGCGCCGCTGGCCGTGCTGCTGTCGGGCAGCGCCCGCCTCGCGCCGCGGGCGGTGGACCCGCCCGACGTCGACTACGGCCTCGTCTACGCCGGCACCACCGCGACGCGCACGGTGACGCTCGACAACGCCGGCCCCGGCGCGCTGAACGTCGCTGCGCTCCAGCTGCTCGGCGCCGCGACGTACGCGACGACGGCGCCGTCGCTGCCGGCGACGGTGGCGGCGGGGGCGGCGCTGTCGCTGACGGTCCGCTACACGGCGCCCGCCGCGCCCACCGGCGCCGTCGACGCTGGCACGCTGCGCTTCACCACCGACGACCCCGACCAGCCGACCGTCGACGTGGCGCTGTCGGGCTCGTCGATCCGGCCGGTGATCGCCCTCGTGCCCGGCACCGCCCTCGACTTCGGCGAGATCGACGTCGGCACGACGACGCGGCTGACCGTCAGCGTGCAGAACAGCGGCTTCGGCCCCCTCGTCGTGTCCGGCGCGAGCATCGGCGGCACCAACGCCGCGTCGTTCTCGACGTCGCCGACGCTGCCGTTTGCCGTCGGCGTCGGCGTGCCGGTGGGGATCGACGTGGTGTTCTCGGCGACGGCGCCCGGCGACCTGGCGGGCCTGCTGACGATGACGTCGAACGACGGCGCGACACCGGCGAAGACGCTGCTGCTGCGCGGGCGCGGCAAGGTGTGCGCGACGCGACCGGGGTCGTCGTTCCAGCAGAGCGGCGCGCAGTGCACGTACACGTGCAGCGCGAACTTCCACGACCTCGACGGCGACCTGAACGCGGCGGCGACGAGCAACGGCTGCGAGTACTCCTGCGTCTTCCAGGGCACCGACGATCAACCCGATGATGACAACGTCGATGCCAACTGCGACGGCATCGACGGCGTCCCGGCGGCAGCGGTGTTCGTGGCGGTCACGGGCGCGGCGGGCAACCCGGGCACCCTGGCCCGACCGCTGAACAACGTCGTCAACGGCATCGCCAGGGCGGTGTCTCTCAGGCTGCCGCAGGTCTACGTCTCCGAGGGCGAGTATGTCGGTCGCGTAACGCTGGCGAACGGCGTGTCGTTGTTCGGCGGCTACAGCGCGGCGAACGCGTGGCGGCGAACGGCGGAGTCTGTCGCGACGATCCGCGCCACGACGGTGGCCAATGGACGCATGAGCGCCGTCGAGGGCACCAACATCACCAACGCGCGCATCGACCGGATGAGGATCGTCGCCGACACCACGACGCAGGCGGGCGTCTCGACGTACGGCCTGCACTGCAGCGGCTGCGTGGGCCTCGTCGTGTCGCAGAGCACCATCGAAGCCGGGGGCGGCGGCGCGGGCGTGGCGGGCAGCGCCGGGACGACGGGCGCGAACGGCAGCAATGGCGGCGTCGGCGACTCCGGCAACATCGACAGCCAGAACACACGAGGCGGCGGCGGCGGCGGCGGCGGCTCGGCGTGCGGCCGGCCCGGCGGCGGCGGCGGGCGCGGCGGCTCCGACGAACCGGTCAGCCCGTACACGCAGAACGGCCAGGCCGGCGGCGCAGGCACCGGGTTCGCGCCGGGCGGCGGCGGCGGCAACGGCGGCGGCGGCGGCTCGACGGGCAACCCGGGTCAGGCCGGCAGCAACGGCAATCCTGGTGGTCCCGGCGGCAGCGGTGGCAACGGCAGCAGCGGCGCGGGCGGGACGGTCACCGGCGGGTTCTGGAGCAGCAGCAGCGGCAGCAATGGCGTCGCCGGCAACCCCGGCGGCGGCGGCGGCGGTGGCGGCGGCGGCGGCGGGCAGCAGTGCTTCTTCTGCATCGACGGCACCGGCGACGGCGGCGGTGGCGGCGGCGGCGGCGGCTGCGGCGGCACCGCGGGGACTGCGGGCACCGGCGGCGGCGGCAGCTTCGGCGTGTTCCTCGTCAGCTCGAGCGAGATCCAGCTGCGCAACAACACGATCACCTCGCGCGCGGGGGGCGACGGCGGCAACGGCGGTCGCGGCAGCAACGGCGGCGGCGGCGGCGCCGGCGGCAACGGCGCCAACACCAACACCGAGATCGGGCGCGGCGGCAACGGCGGCGCCGGCGGCAGCGGCGGCAGCGGCGGCCACGGCGGCGGCGGCGCCGGCGGACCAAGCTTCGCGGTGTTCCGCAGCCTCACCACGGTCACGACGACCGGCAACACGCTGCAGAGCGGCGCCGGCGGCGCCGGCGGCACGTCGCCCGGCAACAACGGCCTCGCCGGCCAGTCAGGTTCGGTGAACTGAAGAGCCGGCGACGGCGCGCGGACGACGATGAGGCTCGGATTGCGCGGCCAGCAGAAATGACGACGAGACACGGATCGCGCGCGCTGTCGCCGCCGGCGCGACGGCTGGTAGCCTCGTGGTCGACGAGGTGACGATGATGAGCGCGATCCACAGCTCCTTCCTGCGCGTGTCCCTTTTGCGCGTGGGCATGCTCGTGCTCGTCGCGGCGTTCACCGCCGCCGGCGCCTGCTCCGACCCGCCCGCCCCCGGCGACGATGGCGATCCCGAGTGTGTCCTCGACGACGACTGCGACGACGGCGACGTGTGCCGCGCCGGCGCCTGCGTCGACCCCATCCCCGCCGAGGGCGAGGGCGAGGGCGAGGGCGAGGGCGAGGGCGAGGGCGAGGGCGAGCCCCGCGGTCGCCTGATCGCGCTCGGCGGGGATGAGGTCGAGTTCGGCGCCACGCGCATCGGCTCGGCCGTCGAGCGCACGGTCACCCTGAAGAACGCCGGCGACGCGCCGCTCACCATTGTGCAGGCGTTCCTGAACGACGACTCGGGCACCTTCGCCGCCGAGCCCGTCGGCGCGCTGTCGCTGACGCTGGACCCCGGCGCCGAGACCGCGGTGCTGCTGACCCACACCCCCGACGACGGCCGCGCCGACCAGGCCGACGTGAACTTCGTGTCCGTCGGTGACGACGCCGTGCTGCAGCTGCGGCTGTTCGCCGAGTTCAAGGGCTCGCCCGCCCCGTCGGTGACGACGACGGCCGACGCCCTCGTGCCCGACGCCGTGGACGTCGATCTGGGCGGCGTGCCGGTGGGCGCGTCGCAGACGACGACGCTGCTGGTGCGCAACCGCGGCTCCCTCGACTCGATCGTCGCCGTCACCGGCGTCACGCTGACGCCGTCCACCGGGCCCTTCTCGACGGCGTTTGGCGCGCTGGCCCCCTACGCCGGCGCCCAGCTGGCGGGCTACCGCGGCGGCGACGCCGACACGTTTCCCGTCGTCGTGACGTTTGCGCCGACGGCGACGGGCCCGCAGCAAGCGACGGTGACGCTGGCCTTCGACCTGCACGGCGAGGTGGCCACGCGCGACGTCGTCGTGCGCGCCACCGGCACCGCGGGCCAGCTGCAGGCGACGCCGGGCGGCGTCGAGGTGGGCACCGTGTTCATCGGCCGGCCGCGCACGCAGGACGTCGTGGTGCAGAACGTCGGCGGCGCGCCGGTGGCCCTCGGCGCCGTCGCGGTCGACGGCGACGGCGCCGCTGCGTGGTCGCTGACGACGGCGCCGGCGGCGGGCCAAGTGCTGGCGGCGGGCGCGCAGACGACGGTCACGCTGCAGGCGGCGCCCGTCGCCGAGGGCTCGCTAGCGGCGACGCTGCGCGTGCCGTCGGACACCGACGAGCTGACGGTGGCGCTGCAGGGCAACGCGCGGCTGCCGCCGGCCATCGCCGTGCCGTCGACCCTCGAGTTCGGCGGCGTGTACGTCGGCGCGGTGGCGGCGCGGGAGCTCGCGATCACGAACGACGGCCCCGGCGTGCTGCAGGTGACGTCGCTGAGCGTCACCGGTCCGGCGGCCACGGCGTACGCGCTGACGTTGCCGACGCTGCCGCTGTCGATCGCGGCGGGCGCCACCGAGCGCGTGCGCGTCACGTACACCGCGCCCCTGCAGACGCTGGGCGTCGACCGCGCGACGGTGACGGTGGTCTCCGACGATCCGGCGCGCGGCGCCGTCGACGTCGCGGTCTCGGGCTTCGCCATCTTCCCCGTCGTGTCGGTGCCCACCACGGTGGCCTTCGGCGACGTCGACGTCGGCGCGACGACGACGCTGACCGTCGACATCGCCAACGTCGGCTTCGACCAGCTGCTGGTGGGCTCGGTGACGACGACGGCGCCGTTCGAGATCGTGTCGGCGCTGGCGCTGCCCGCCGCGCTGTCGCGCAACCAGGTGCTCTCGGTGCAGGTGCGCTTCGCGCCGACCGCGCCGACGCTGTTCTCGGTGCCCCTCGTCGTCGGCAGCAACGACGGCGCCAACCCGCAGGCGACGGTGGTGCTGTCGGGCGCGGGGCGCGCGTGCCCGAGCCTCGCGGGCGCGACGGCGACGCAAGAGGGCTCGACGTGCCGCTACGACTGCAACGCCGGCTTCGTCGACCTCGACGGCGACACGCCCAGGACCGGCTTCGTGCCGATCGGCAGCCTCGGGGCGGTGAACGGCTGCGAGTACGCCTGCGTGTTCCAGTCGCTCACCGATCTGCCCGACGACGCCTTCGCCGACGCCAACTGCGACGGCATCGACGGTGACATCGCCGGCGCGATCTTCGTCGACGGTATCGTCGGCAACGATGTGAACGCGGGCACGGCGGACGCACCGCTGCGCAGCATCCCGCTCGCCGTCACGCGCGCCGCCGCCGACGGCAAGGACGTCTACATCGCCGGCGGCAGCTACACGCTGGCCTCCACGCTGGACCTCTCGAGCGGCGTCTCGCTCTACGGCGGCTACGACGCCACCAGCTGGTCGCGCGATGAGGGCTCGGTCGCCGTGATCCAGGTCGGACAAGCCGTCGCTGCCCGCGCGTCGTCGCTCACGGGCACCACGGTGCTCGACCGGATCGAACTGATCGGCGGCAACGCCAGCAGCGGATCAGCGTACGGCCTGCTCATCACGTCGAGCACCGGGCTGGTCGTTCACAAGAGCACGGTCAGCGCCGGCCGTGGCGCCGCTGGAGTCGCCGGGACCTCACCCGGCGGCAGCGCAGCGAGCGGCGGCAACGGCGGCGCCGGTGCGCCCGGATGCGAAGACTCGGGTTTCTTCTGCACCGCGTGCGGCCGCCCCTCTGGCGGAGCGGCGGGAACGAACGCCGTCTGCGCCCGCAACGGCGGCACCGGCGGGCAACCCGGAAAAGAGTTCGGCAGCGGCGACGCTGGCAGCAGCGGCGCCGGCGGAGCCGGCGGTGGCCAGGGCACCCCACCGGGGCAGGGAGACTGGAACCCGCCGCTGCAGTTCTGCGGACGCGATGGCGCCAATGGCGCGCCGGGCGCCGACGGGGCCGCGGGCGCCCCTGCCTTCCTGCCCAGCAGCTACGCACCGAGCCCCGGTCGCAACGGGGACGTCGGCAACCACGGCGGCGGCGGCGGCGGCGGCGGCGGCGGCGGCGGCGGCGACGACCACTGCGTCAGCTACGGTGGCGGTGGCGGTGGTGGCGGTGCCGGCGGTTGCGGCGGCGGCGGCGCGACCGGCGGGACGTCGGGGGGTGGGTCGTTCGCGGTCTACTCGTCCGCCTCGAACGTGACGGTGGATGCCTCGACCCTGCGCACCGCCGGCGGCGGCAACGGCGGCAGGGGCGGCGACGGACAGACCGGCGGAAACGGTGGCAACGGTGGCAACGGTGGCGACGCGTCGCGGCCCAACAAGGGCAACGGCTACGGCGGCGGCAGCGAACAAGACGACGGCAGCAACGGCGGCAAGGGCGGCCGTGGCGGTGCCGGTGGACGTGGTGGCCACGGCGGCGGCGGCGCCGGCGGGCCATCGGTGGGCATCCTTGTCCTTGGTGCCAGCACCGTGACGTCCTCGGACAACACCTTCATGCTGGGCGCTGCCGGCGCGGGCGGCACGTCCGCAGGCGCGGACGGCCCAGACGGCGTCAGCGGCAATGTCCTGAACCGCTGATAAAGCCCGGACACCGGGGACGATGGTCCCACGGCACGGCGGCGATCGGGGTTGTCGTCGAGAGACCCGCTGCTAGCATCGACGCCAGCGAGGTCTTCGCCATGCGTCATCGTTCGTGCTCGCCTGCCGCCCGCCGCGCGGCGCCGTGGTTCTTCGCCATGCTCGCCCTGGCGGGCGCCGCCTGCTCCGACGAGGCGCCGAACCCGGGCGGGCCCGACTGTGTCCTCGACGTCGACTGCGGCGCCGGCCGGGTCTGCATACAGGGCGAGTGCCGCGACTCCCTTCCCGCCGAGGGCGAGGGCGAGGGCGAAGGCGAGGGCGAGGGCGAGGGCGAGGGCGAAGGCGAGGCGCCGGCCGGTGTGCTGACGGTGCTGCCCGAGCCCACCGTCGAGTTCGGCGCGCTGCGGCTCGGCGTGCCGGTCGAGCGCAACGTCACGCTGCGGAACATCGGCGACGCGGCGCTTTCGGTGCTGCAGATCGTGCTCGACGACAACGACGACGGCGCCTTCGCCGTCGAGCCGTCGGGCGGCGTCGACGTCACGCTGCAACCCGCCGACGAGCTGGCGCTGCTGCTCGTCTACACGCCCACCGACGGGTCCCCCGACACCGCCGAGCTGAAGGTGCTGCACACCGGCGCCGGGCAGCTGACGTCGGTGCCGCTGCGCGCCGAGTTCAAGGGCGACTCGACGCTGTCGGTGTCGACGTCGCCGCTGACGCTGTCACCCGACGTCACGACGCTGGACTTCGGCACCGTGGCCATCGGCGACAGCCGCTCGGTGACGCTGTTCGTGCGCAACGACGGCGACGGCGACAGCGTGCTGACGGTGTCGCAGGCGACGCTGGCCCCGCAGAACGTCGGCGTCGCGGTGCAGGCGGCGCTGTCGTCGCCGGTGGCGCTGTCGGCGTGGGACGGCCGCTGCACGGCGGCGAACGAGTGCCCGGGCAGCGCGGCGGGGGCGGCGATCTGCACCGACGGCGCCTGCTTCGACGCCGGCGGGCAGCTCGTCGACGCGGTGGCGGTGACGGTGACGTTTGCGCCGCAGCAGTCGCAGGCGGTCAGCGCGACGCTGTCGATCCGCACCGACGCCGGCGGCCTCGCCGACAGCGTCCACGACGTCACCATCACCGGCGTGGGCGCCGCCGGCGTGCTGTCGGTGACGCCGTCGCCGGTCAGCTTCGACGAGGTCTTCGTCGGCTTCCCGCAGCGCCAGACGGTGCGGTTGAAGAACATCGGCGGCGCGCCGCTGACGCTGACGGGGGCTACGCTGCAGAGCGACGGCTCGATCTTCGCGGTCGACGCGCTGCCGACGTTCCCGGTGACGCTGTCGCCCGACGACGAGCTGCCCGTCGGCGTGGTCTGCACGCCCACCGGCACCGCGCAGACCAGCAACACCATCGAGTGGGCCCTCGCCGGCGCGGTGCAGCCGGCGACGACGCGCGTGCAGGCCAACACCCGCGTGCCGCCCGAGCTTGGGCTGTACGACGAGGCGCGGGTGAAGCTGTCGCTGCCGGCGGCCGACCCCACCGCCGCCGTCGCGTTCGGCGACGTCTACGTCGGC
The DNA here is from genome assembly GCA_016874845.1 of Deltaproteobacteria bacterium. Taxonomy (GTDB): domain Bacteria; phylum Myxococcota; class UBA727; order UBA727; family VGSZ01; genus VGSZ01. Next base: position 33,341 of record VGSZ01000013.1, on the reverse strand, counting down.
CGGCCGGCGAACCGCGCGGTCAAGGTGGTGAACGACGGCGACCCGCTGTCGGCGCTGACCGTGCGGCGCGTGACCATCGACGGGCCGGCGGCCGAGCGCTTCTCGGTGACCACCAACGCCATCGACGTTGCTCTGCCCCGCAACCTTGACCTGGCGCCGTCGCGGGACCTGACGGTGGTCTACCAGCCGATCGCGCTCACCGGCATCGCCGACACGGCGACGCTGTACATCGAGAGCGACGACCCGGCCCGCCCCGTCGTCGAGCTGCAGCTGTCGGGCCGCGCGATCCGCCCGGTGATCAACGTGTCGACGACGGCGCTGGACTTCGGCCGCGTGCTCGCCGGCGGCACGCCAGCGACGCGGACGTTCACGGTGACCAACGGCGGCGGCGGCGCGCTGACGGTGACGGGGTTCGTGACGCCGACGCTGCCGGTGTTCTCGGTGGTGTCGACGAGCCGACCGCTGCCCGCCGCGCTGCAGCCGCTCATCGTCAACGGCGACGCGCTGACGGTGACGGTGCGCTACGCGCCGACGGTGGCCGACCAGATCTCGCAGAGCACGCTGGCCGTGCAGAGCACCGACTTCGACCGCGGCGACGTCCTCGTCGAGCTGGTGGGCACCAGCGGCGGCTGCCCGGCCCGCGCCAACGCCACCGTCGCCGTCAACGGCGACCAGTGCGTCTACACCTGCAACGCCGGCAGCCACACCTGCGGCGACGCCTGCCTGCTGAACGACAGCCCCGACAGCTGCGGCAGCTCGTGCACGCCGTGTCAGGCGCGCGCCAACGCCGTGCGCGGCTGCACCGCGGCCACGTCGGCGTGCACGTACACCTGCGAGGCCGACGCCCGCGACCTGAACAACACGCTGAACGCCGCGCAGAGCACCAGCTCCGACGGCTGCGAGTACCAGTGCCCGGTCTTCCCGCTGGCGGACGAGACCTGCACCGGCCTCGACGAGGACTGCGACGGCAAGATCGACGAGGGCCTGAGCGCCGACCCGTTCGACGCCAACGGCGCGAACGAGGTCAACACCAACAACAGCTGCACTGTCGCCGACAACGTCGCCGACGTGCAGGAGCGCGCGGCCGGCACCGTCGCCTGCACCGTCGACTCCGACTGCAACGCGCGGCAGAACGAGCTCTGTCTCGGCGCCAAGTGCCTCGTCGCGCCGGCGGGTATCGAGGCCACGATCTACCCGATGGCCTCCATCGGCGGCGCCAACGACGAAGACTGGTACCGGGTGAACCTCATCGAGAACAGCGCGCTCAACTGCGACTTCCTCAGCACCGAGCGCTATCGCGCGATCTTCCGCCTCAGCGGCATCCCTGCCGGCAGCAACTACGACCTGTCGATCCACCCCGACGACCCGGCCGCCTGCGCGACGGCGACCTTCGTCGACTGCGCCGGGTTCCTCAGCGGCGCCTCGGGCCTCGGCGTGTGCGAGAGCAAGCGGCTCGGCAACGCCGACGAAGGCTTTTTCGTCGACTACGACGGCATCTGCGCGCTCAACGACAACGTCACCGTGCTCGTCCGCGTCAAGCGGACCTCCGGCGGCAGCTGCTCGCCCTACACGCTGCGCGTCGTGCTCGCGAACCGCTGACGACGACGACATCGACGACGACATCGACGACGACATCGACGACGACATCGACGACGATATCGACGAAGGACAGGACACGCGCGTGACCACGCACAGCCACGACAAGCACCACGACAAGCACCACGACAAGCACCACGACAAGCCGTCGAACCCGGTGCTGCAGAACAAGGAGCCCGAGACGCGCTACCGCCTGCACCGGCGGTTCGATCGCCTCGGGCGGCTGCTCGGCGACTACGCCGTCGAATCATTGATGAACAAGCGCGTCGTCATCTTCGGCGTCGGTGGCGTGGGCTCCTTCGCCGCCGAGGCGCTGGCGCGTTCGGCGATCGGGCACCTGATGCTCGTCGACTTCGACGACGTCTGCATCACCAACAGCAACCGCCAGCTGCCCGCGCTGCAAGGCAACGTAGGCAAGCCCAAGGTGTGGCTGATGCGTGACCGCCTGCGGCTCATCAACCCGCCCGCGCAAGTCGACAGCAAGCGCGCCTTCTACAACGCCGCCCGCGCCGACGAGCTGCTCGCCCTGCCCGCGGCGTGGAAGAAGCACGAGCACGACCAGTACGACTTCGTCGTCGATGCCATCGACAACCTCACCGCCAAGGCGCACCTGCTGGCCGAGTGTCGTCGGCGCGGCATCCCCGTGGTGTCGTCGGCGGGGGCGGCGGGCAAGCTCGACCCGACGCAGGTGCGCATTGACGACCTCGCCGACGCCAAGGTGTGCCCGCTGGCGCGCGAGCTGCGCTCGATCCTGCGAAAGAAGCACGGCTTCCCGACGACGGGACCGCTGGGCGTGCGCACGGTGTTCTCGCTGGAGCACCGGCACTGGCCCAAAGAGCTGACCTACGACAAGGGCGAGGGATTTTCGTGCGTATGCCCGACGGGCGACGCCGACGTCGAGCACGTCCGCGAGCACCACCACAGCTGCGACGAGAAGAACCTGATCGACGGCACCGTCGCCTACGTCACCGGCGCCTTCGGCCTCGCCTGCGCATCCGTGGTGGTGAACGCGCTGACGGGTGACCTGCGCCAGCGGGCCCCCGACGCGCAGAGCAAGTTCGCCGACAAAGCGGCGAAGCACGAGAGCGGCGGCCCCGGCGACGGCACGAGCGGCACGAACGGCACGAACGGAGCGAGCACATGAGCGACCTGCAGGTCACCACCGAAGACGGCGTCACAACGATCACGTTCACCCGCCCGGCGCGCAAGAACGCGCTGACGGTGCAGATGTACCAGGACACCGTCGCCGCGCTGAAGGCCGCCGCCAGCGACCCCGCCGTGCGCGTCGTCGTGATCACCGGCAGCGGCGACAGCTTCACGTCAGGCAACGACGTCGCCGACTTCATGAACACGCCGCCCACCGGCGAAGACAGCCCGGTGTTCCAGTTCTTGCTGACGCTGTTTGGCTACGAGAAGCCGGTGGTCGTCGCCGTCAACGGCACCGCCGTCGGCATCGGCGTCACGATGCTGTTGCACGCCGACATCGTCTACGTCGCCGACAGCGCGAAGCTGAAGCTGCCGTTTACGACGCTCGGCCTGTGCGCCGAGGGCGGCTCGTCGTTCCTGCTGCCGCGCATGGCCGGCCACGCCCGCGCCGCCGAGCTGCTGCTGTTCGGCGAGCCCTTCGACGCCGCCACCGCCGTCGACGTCGGCCTCGCCAGCCGCGTCGTGCCCGCCGAGGGCCTGGCCGCCTTCACGAAGGAGCGCGCCCGCATCCTCGCCCGCGAGCGCCCCGCGGTGTCCTTGCGCACGACCAAGCGCCTGATGAAGGAGGCGCTGCGCGAGCGCATCGACCAGGCGCTGGTCAAGGAGGCCGTCGAGTTCACCGCGCTGCTCGGCGGCGACGAGGCCCGCGAGGCGTTCACCGCGTTCTTCGAGAAGCGCAAGCCGGACTTCGCGCAGTTCTCCTGACGCGCGCCCTCTCGACGACGACGACCGGCGTCCCTCACCCGCGGCTGCGCCGCTGCCCTCACCCGCGGCTGCGCCGCTGCCCTCACCCGCGGCTGCGCCGCTGCCCTCACCCGCGGCTGCGCCGCTGCCCTCACCCGCGGCTGCGCCGCTGCCCTCTCCCAATTCTGGGAGAGGGCCAGAAGGCATGCGGGATCGCGACCGAGGCGCGGCCCGCCAAGGAGGTCCGCTCGACGGCGACGACGACCGGCGTCCCTCCCCTTCTCCCGGACTCGGGAGGAGGGGCCGGGGGATGAGGGCCTGACTCAGCCTTCGACGCCCTCGCAGACGCACAGCGACGTCTGACACAGCGGCGTGACGCCGTTGCAGGCGCCGTTGCAGTTGGCGTTGCCGGCGGTGTCGGTGCCGCACACGCAGGCGCATTTGTCGACGTCAAGCACGCGCGTGGGCCCGCAGTCGACGGTGGCGTCGCAGGCACAGGCGCACAGCTCGGTGCTCCACGCGAAGCCCGCCGCGCACGTCGCCGTCGGCGCGCACACGCAGGCGCAGGCGTCGTCGTCGCAGACCTCGCCGCCGCCGCAGCCGCCGCAGCCCGCCTTGCACTGCACGGTGCAGGTCGCGCGGTCGCAGCGCTCGGTGGCCGCCAACGGTCCGCCGGTGCCGCAGTCGCTCGGGCACTGCCAGGCGCAGCTGCCTTGGTCCCAGACGAAGGCCGGGTTGTTGCCCGGCGGCGGGCGCGTCGGCGTCGCGCGGCACTCGAAGCCGCAGGTGTCCTGGTTGCACACGAAGTCCGGCGACGGCGACGGCGCGCCGCAGTCGGCGGGGCACTCGCAGGCGCAGGTGGCGACGTTGCACTCGGCGTTGCCGTCGCAGCCGCCGCAGTCGACGGGGCAGCGGAACTCGCACGTCGCCTGGTCGCACACCGCCGCCGGACCGGGTGACCCGCCGCCGCAGTCGGCGGGGCAGGCGTAGCTGCAGCTCGCCGGATCCCAGACGAAGCGCGGCGACGGCGGCGTCGCCCCCGGCGGCGGCGTCGGGCACTCGTAGCGGCAGGACGCCTGGTTGCAGACCATGCCCTCGCGCGGCGGCGCCCCCCCGCAGTCGGCGGGGCACAGGCACTGACACGCGGCCTCGTCGCACACCGCGGCGCCCGGGCAGCCGCCGCAGTCGGGCAGGCACTGCACGGCGCAGACGGGCACGTCGGTGTTGCAGAAGCGGTGGGGCGGCACCTCGTCGACGCCGCAGTCGGGGCAGGTCCACTGGCAGGTGGCGAAGTCGCACTGGGCGCTGTCGCCGTGGGGTTGGTCTTCGGGGCAGGCGACGCAGTCCCACGCGCAGGTGTTCGGGTTGCATTCGAACCCGGCACCCGGCGCGTCGCCGGGGCAGCCCTGGCACTCGCAGGCGCACGAGTCCGTCGAGCAGACGAACGGGGGCGCGCACCCGCCGCAGTCGGGCCGACACTCGACGTCGCAGGTGGTGACGCTCGTGTTGCAGTACTGGTTCGGCGGCAGCTCGCCGGCGACGACATCGCAGTCGGGGCACTCCCACTCGCAGGTGGTGCGGTTGCACTCGGAGAAGGGGCCCGGCGGCGCGCCGGGGCAGGCGCCGCACTCGTACTGGCAGGTGGCGCGGTTGCACGTGAAGCCCGGCGGGGCGGTGCCCTCGCAGGCGTCGCAGACGCAGGCGCAGGCGGTCGTGTCGCAGGCGAAGCCGACGTCGCAGCCGCCGCAGTCGGGCAGGCACTGCACCTGACACGTCGTCGTGTTGCAGGTCTGGTTGGCGCCGAGCGTGGTGCCGCAGTCCGCCGGGCACTGACAGACCTGATCGACGCAGACGCGCGGGTCGTCGCAGGTCGCGCAGGGGTCGGTGTTGCCGTCGGGGCTCGGGCTGTCTTCGGACCAGTAGCGGTAGCTGGCGCTGACGAGGTTGCCCGCCGGCGTGCCCTGCGGGACGCAGCTGCCGAAGAAGACGATGGCGTTGCGGTCGGCGTCGTAGTCGAAGCCGTTCTCGCGGCTTCTGGGCACGTTGGTCTTGTCGCAGGTGCCGCGCGTCTGCACGCTGCCGTCGAAGGCGACCTTGATGGTCGCGGCGATGGCCGGGCGCGACAGCACGTAGGGGCTGGCCTGACCGACGGCCTGCTCGATGATCGCGTCGACGACGCCGGGGATCGTGGTCGTGTCGGTGATCGAGCCGATGCGGCCGCCGAACGCGTCGATGAGCGAGCGCGCGACGCGCGGCACGCGCTGGTCTTCACCGCACGCCGTCGTGCCCGACGTCGTCGGGCACAGGATGCCGCCCATGCTGACCTGCGCGAAGCGGTCGGCGCGCTGCAGCCCGCGGAAGAAGTCGGTGTACGTCGTGATCTGCTGCTGCGCCGTCGTCGCGCTGGCCCGCTGATCGTCGGCGTCGCCGACAAAGATGAGCAGCAGGTTGACCCCCTGTCGGGCGAACAACGGCGACGTCGCGGTCGGCGGCACCGTGGGCGGCACGAATTCCTGGCGCTGCGTCGGGGCCTGCGCGGTGAGGATCAGCTCGGCGCTGCGCACGAACTGCTCGTTGGGTTGGTTGCAGGAGAAGCCGTTGCTGTTGCCGGCGCCGAGCCACGTCGGCGACGGGCTGCCGGTCACCGGCACGCGGAACCAGCCGCGCATCTCGTTGGCGTCGACGGTGAACGCCCGGCACTGGTTGCCCGTCGTGTTGCCGCAGAAGTCGGAGCAGCCGGCGTTGGCCGGCGGGCTGTAGAAGCCGCTGGTCACCGCGGCGGCGCGCCAGTCGACGCCGGCCACCGTCAGGCGGTTGGCCACCGCCTGCGCCGCCGTCGCCACGGCGTTCTGCTCGTCGGCCATCGACGCCGAGTTGTCGACGGCCCACAGGATGTCGAGGGGCGCCGGCGCGACGACGTTGAAGCGGTCGCACTGCACCAGCGTGTCGTCGGTGGACTGCGCCAGCGCCGATCCCTCGCCGTTGTCCTTGTGGGCGAAGCCGGCGACGGCGGCAGTGTTGTTGGTGGCGCGCAAGGCCACCAGCGTGATCTCGGTGGTGGCGCTGCGGCGGATCGTGAACAGCCGCAGCGCAAACGACGTCGCGTTGGTCGCGCCCGTCGTCGACAACGCCCCCGTCGAGCCCGGCACCAGCGCCCGCGCGATGGCGTTCATCCGCGCCGGCACGCTGACCGTGCCCGCCTGCACGGCCGCCGTGCGCACCGCGGCGAAGCCGTCCCACGTCGTCGCCGTGTTCGTCACCTCGGCCGACAGCGCCCCCACGGCGGCGAGCGTCGCGCGCAGGGCCTGATCCGACGCCGTCGGGTTGGCACCCCGCGGCGCGCCCCGCACGACCAGCGTCGCCACGCCGGTGGCGGCGTCGAAGGCCAGCTGGCCCCTGGCGTTGCCGTCGCTGCCGACGACGGAGGCGCGGGCGCCGAACGTGCCCTGCACCGTCGCCAGCGCCACGTCGACGACGCCGTCGCGCGTCAGGTCGATGGGCACCAGGTTGTCCGCCGCGCACGCCGCGACGTCGCCGGAGTTGGCGTCTCCGCCGTTGGTCGGGTCGAGCTCGACGTCCAGGGTGCCGTTGCCGTTGCGGTCTTCGCCCGGGTCGAGCCGCCCGTTGCCGTTTGCGTCCTCGCTGTCGACGCGGCCGTTGCCGTTTTGGTCCTCGGCGCCGTCGGCGACGCCGTCGCCGTCGGTGTCGCCGTCCTGCGGATCGGTGGTCGTCGTGGGGTCGGCGTCGGGCGTGCAGCGGGCGCCGCACGCCGCGGCCGTCTGGGCCACGGTCTGTCCAGGCGGCGGGGTCGTCAGGCACTGCGTGCCGCGCTCGACGCCGTCGGTCAGGCCGTCGGCGTCGCTGTCGGCGCGCAGCGGGTCGGTGCCCTGCGCCACCTCGGCGGCGTCGTTCAGGCCGTCGCAGTCGGTGTCGACGCTGAGCGGGTTGGTCGTCGTACGCGTCACCTCGACCCCGTCGGAAAGGCCGTCGTCGTCGCTGTCGGCGTCGAGCGGGTCGGTGCCGCGGGCCGCCTCGGCCGGGTCGCTCAGGCCGTCGCCGTCGCGGTCGACGTCGGCGACGTTGGGGTCGGTCTCGGTGCCGTCCTTGCGGCCGTTCTTGTTGACGTCCTCGCCGCCGACGCACACGCCCACCACCGACGCCGGCCCGTCGCAGCGGCCGTCGTCGTCGCTGTCGGCGTCGGCGGGGTTGGTCTCGTTGACGACGGCGGGGTTGGTGGCCGGGTCGATCGCGCCGTCGCGGTTGGCGTCCTCGATGCCGTCGGAGAGGCCGTCGCCGTCGGTGTCGCGCAAGAGCGGGTTCGTCGTCGTCGCACCGCTACGGTCCACCGGCGCGGTGGCGCAGTCGAGGCGGGTGGTGCGCCCGGCCTCGACGCCATCGAGCACGCCGTCGCCGTCGCTGTCAGCGGCGCGGGGGTTCGTGCCGCGCGCGCGCTCGTCGCGATCAGAGAGCGCGTCGCAGTCCTCGTCGGCGCGCCGCGGGTCGGTCTCGCCGACGTCGACGACGCCGTCGCCGTCGCGGTCCTCGCCGGCGATGCACGAGGCGGCGGCCACGGCGATGGCGCCGTCGCACAGGCCGTCGCCGTCGGTGTCGGCGCGGGCGTCGTCGGGGTCCAGGGGCGTGCGCACGCCGTCGCCGTCGCGGTCGAGGTTCGGCACGCGCGGGTCGGTCTCGCCGACGTCGGTGACGCCGTCGCCGTCGCGGTCCTCGCCGACGACGCAGCCGATGACGGCCACCGCCAGCGGGCCGTCGCACAGGCCGTCGTCGTCGCTGTCGGCGTCGCCGGCATACGTCTCGCGCGGGCTCGCGCCGGGGGCGGCCACGGCGCCGTCGGCGTCGCGGTCCTCGAGGCCGTCGGGGATGCCGTCGCCGTCGCTGTCGACGCGCAGCGGGTCGGAGTTCGTCGCCGGGGTCGGATCGGCGTCGAGGGGCGAGGTGCGTCCGTTGCGGCAGGACAGCGCCGTGGTCTTGCCGAGCTCGACGCCGTCCTTCAGCCCGTCGCCGTCGGTGTCGGGCAACAGCGGGTTGGTGGCGCGGGTGCGCTCCTCGCCGTCGGCCAGGGCGTCGCAGTCGCTGTCGGCGGCGCGCGGGTCGGTCTCGCCGGGGTCGACGAGGCCGTTTTGGTTGCGATCCTCGCCGGCGGCGCACACGCCGGCCACGGCGACGGCGCCGTCGCACAGGCCGTCGCCGTCGCTGTCGGCGCGGGCGTCGTCGGGGTCGGCGGCGTCGCGCAGGCCGTCGCCGTCGCGGTCGAAGTTGCCGACCAGCGGATCGGTCTCGCCGGCGTCGAGCCGACCGTCGCCGTCGCGGTCCTCGCCGCCGGTGCAGACGCCGAGGATGGTGCCGCGGCCGTCGCACAGGCCGTCGTCGTCGCTGTCGGCGTCGCCGGCGTACGTCTCGCGCGGGGCGCCGCTGGCGGCATCCACGACGTCGAAGGCGCCGTCGCGGTCGCGGTCCTCGCGGCCGTCGGGGATGCCGTCGCCGTCGCTGTCGGCGCGGCGCGGGTCGGAGTTGGTCGCCGCCGCCGGGTCGACGTCGACGGGCACGTTCGCGCACGTCGAGGGCCCCGCCGCGCGAATGGTCAGGCCAAGCTCGACGCCGTCGGCGATGCCGTCGCCGTCGCTGTCGGCGTCGCCGGGGTCGGTGCCGAGCGCGCGCTCCGCCAGGTCGCTCACGGCGTCGCAGTCGGTGTCGACGTCGCGCGGGTCGGTCTCGCCGGGGTCGAGCTGGCCGTTGCCGTCAAGATCTTCACCGCCGACGCAGACGCCGGGGACGTCGCGGCCGCCGTCGCACAGGCCGTCGTCGTCGCCGTCGGGGTCGGCCGGGTCGGTGCCGGTGGCCAGCTCGCGCGCGTCGGTCAGGCCGTCGCCGTCGCCGTCGAGGTCGGGGACGCGCGGGTCGGTCTCGTCGCCGGCGGTGACGTTGTCGCCGTTTTGGTCCTCGCCCGCGGCGCAGACGCCGGGGACGCCGCGGGGGCCGTCGCAGCGACCGTCGCCGTCGGTGTCGGGGTCGGCGGGGTCGGTCTCCTGCCGCTGCCCGGGGGCGGGCGGGGCCAGCGCGCCGTCGCGGTCGAGGTCCTCGACGCCGTCGTTCAGGCCGTCGCCGTCGGTGTCGCGGCGCGTGGGATCGGTGGTGGTCGAAGGGTCGGCGTCGACGACGAACGGGCCCGTGCAGGTGACGTCGGCGCGAGCGACGACGCCAGCCTCGAAGCCGTCGCCCAGCGCGTCGCCGTCGCTGTCGTCGTCCAGGGGGTCGCTGCCGGCGGCGCGCTCGGCGGCGTCGGTCAGGCCGTCGCAGTCGGTGTCCAGGCGCAGGGGGTCGCTCTCGCCGGGGTCGAGGACGCCGTCGCCGTCACGATCCTCAAAGCCGTCGTCGACGCCGTCGCCGTCGCTGTCGGCGGCGTCGGGGTTGGTGCCGTTTTGGATCTCATCGGCGTCGGGGATGCCGTCGCCGTCGCCGTCGGGGGCCGCGCCGCCCGCCGGGTCGGTGCCCTCGTCGAGCTCGACGCCGTCGAGCGCGCCGTCGCCGTCGCTGTCGGGGTCGTTCGGGTCGAGGCCGAGCTCGACCTCGAGGCCGTCGCTGACGCCGTCGCCGTCGCTGTCGGGGTCGTTCGGGTCGGTGCCGGCGCCGCCGCCCTGCCCGGGCAGGCCGTTGCAGCCGAGCTCCTCGCCGTCGGTCAGGCCGTCGTCGTCGCTGTCGGGGTTGGTCGGGTCGGTCTCGCCGGGGTCGAGCCGGCCGTCGCGGCTTGGGTCCTCGAAGTTGTCGTCGAGACAGTCGGCGTCGGAGTCGCGCAGCGTCGGGTTGGTCGTCGTCGCCGGGTCGGCGTCGAGGGTGGTGCGCGGGCAGCGCGGATCGACGGCGCCGGTGCGGCCGGCCTCGACGCCGTCGGGCAGGCCGTCGCCGTCGCTGTCGTAGTCGGCGGGGTTCGTCGTGCCGCCGCCAGGCCAGACGTCGCCGAACTCGTCCTCGTCGGAGATGCCGTCGCAGTCGCTGTCCTGGCCGGCGTTGCCGTCTTCGCGCGGGTCGGGGTCGTCGACGGGATCGGGGACGACGAAGCCGGCGTCGGCGGGCTCGCCCTCGCCCTCGCCCTCGCCTTCGCCCTCGCCTTCGCCTTCGCCTTCGCCTTCGCCTTCGCCTTCGCCGCTGCCGTCGCCGGGCGGAGACGGCGGCAGAGTCTCGCAGCCGAGGAAGCAGGCCCCGCAGACAACGGCGAGGACAAGCAACAGACAAGGCATGGGGGCTCCTGACGGTCCGGCCAGTCTAGCGCGCGACGGCAGGATCCCGCTGTCGCGCGCTGGCCGGACACCCGGCTCCGCGCCGATCAGTGTCCGAACGCACGACGACTGCCGATACTGCTGGCATGCGCTGCCCTGCCCTGCTCGCTGGCCTCGCCACCCTCGTCCTCGGCCTCGGCCTCCTGCCCGCCTGCCGCGACACGACGCCCGCCGACGGCAGCGGCGAAGGCGAAGGCGAAGACGAAGGAGGCGAGGGCGAGGGCGAGGGCGAGGGCGAGGGCGAAGGCGAGGGCGAGGGCGAAGGCGAGGGCGAAGGCGAGGGCGAAGGCGAGGGCGACATCGGGCTCTGCGACGGCGACGGCGACTGCAGCGACGGGCAGGTGTGCCTGTTCGCCGACGCCGACAACGACGGCCAAAGCTTCGACGGCCGCTGCGGCACCACCACCGGCGGCGCGCCACCGGGTACGGCCTGCGGCACGAGCGCCGAGTGCGACCGGGGCCTGTGCGTCGAGGGGCTGTGCTCGCGGCTGTGCGACGGGCCGACGACGTGCCCCGCCGACATGGTCTGCGGCTTCCGGTCGTACGTGCTCGCAAACGGCGACGGCGGCACCGCTCAGGTGTGCGCCCCCGACCCCAACGTGCCGCCGGTGCCCTGCAGCGCCGACGACCAGTGCGGCGGCGGGCGGGTCTGCAACGAGCTCGTCGGCAACGATCCGTCCACGCTGCAGTGCGGGCGCCCCGGCACCGGCGCGGCGCTGGGCGGCGCCTGCAGCACCGACTTCTTCGCCGACCGCCGCGTCTGCCAAAGCGGCCTGTGCGACGGCGGCGACGACGCCGGCATGTGCACCGCCGCCTGCGTCGACAACGGCGACTGCGGACCAAGCCTGCTGTGCTCGGGCCCGATCTACTCGAACATCGGCGGCACCTACTGCGCCGACCCCTGCCTCGCCGACGGCGACTGTCCGGCCGGACGCACCTGTCAGGTTCGCAACAACCGTACGAACAACGGCTACGACTTCGTCTGCGGCGCGCCGCCGGGCCCGCAGCCGACGGGAGCGACGACGACCAACAGCCTCGAGTGCCGGTCGAGGCTCACCATCGACGGCCGCTGCACGCAGCTGTGCACGGTGACGCCGAACTCGTGCGCCGGCACCGCGCTGCCAGTGTGCACGCCGGTGCCCTTCGACGCCCCCGGCGGCGGCGTCCAGCCGATCAACGTCTGTACCGCTCAGTAGGCGCGGAGGGCGACGGCGACGACGACTACTGCGGCTCGACGACGCGCAGGATCGTGCGGTTCCAGCCGGCGATCCAGACGTGCTCGATGCTGGAGCCGTGCACGCCAAACAGGAACGCATCGATGCCGCTGTCGACGTCAACGAACTCGTCGAGGGAGAAGCGCGTCACCCCGCCGTCGGTGCCGACGGCCCAGGCGGTGCTGGGGTCGTCGACCCACAGCGAGCACAGCGTGACGTTGGCGTAGCTGCCGACGTTGCGCCGTGCGCCCTCCTCGAACGACAGCATCGTGCCGTTGCTGCCGAGCGCCAGGACATCGTCGCGACCGACGCCGGCCGCCGCCGACAGCCCGAGCGGGCCAAGGCCCATCGGCGTCTCGCGTCAGGCGCTGCCGTCGAAGCGCTGGGCGCGGCCGTTGTCACCGACGACCCAGACCGAATCGGGAGCACCCGCCCACTCGCTGGCGACGTCGAGGAGTCGGGGGCGTCGGCGTCTTCGACGAAGCCGATGCCGTCGTGGTGCAGCCGCAGGTTCTTGCCCACGGCCCAGATGTCGCCAGCACCGGTGCCGTGGATCGAGCGCAGCGTACCGGGCACCGCCGCGTCGACGACGACGAAGCCGCCGGGGCCGCCGTCGTGGAAGAGGACGATGCCCTGCGGCATCGACGGATCGCCCTGACCACCGACGGCCCAGGTGACGTCGGGCCCGGCGGCCTAAACGCCGTCGAGCGCGTGGGAGACGCCGGTGGGAACCACCGACCAGGCGACGCCGTCGGCACGCAGCGCCGTGCCGGCGTCGCCGATGACCCAGACGTCAACGACGTCGCGGGCGAACACCGCGCGCAGGTTGCCCGACCCCAGCGTCAACGCCGACCGGTCCTGCGGCTCGAAGCGGACCGCGCCCGCGCCCGCGCCTTCGCCTTCGCCTTCGCCTTCGCCTTCCCCCTCTCCTTCACCGACGCGGTGGACGACGAGGGTGGTTTGCCGCAGGTGCAGGCCGGCAGGACGAACCAGATCAACAGGAAGAGCGCACGCCCCATGAAACCGGGCGGGGACGGTGCGCGACGGGGCGGGCGGGGGCAAGGCGGCGACGGCGCAGCGCGACCCCGGCGTGAGCCCACCGGACCGCTCGACCTCAGGCCCAGAGCACCTTGCCCCTCTGGGCGTACCACTGGTCGAGGTGGGGCTTGAACTGCTCTTCGATCCGGCTGCGCTTGATCTTCATCGTCGGCGTCAGCAGGCCGTTTTCGATGGTGAAGGGCTCCTTGGCGACGACGAGCATCTGCATCTGCTCGTAGGTCGACAGGCCGGCGTTGACACGGTCGAGGTGCTCGCCGAGCTCTTTTTCGACGCGGGCGCGGGTGGCCGGGTCGCTCTGCGACTTGCGCAGGTCCTCGGCGAGGACGACGTAGGCGAAGGCCGCCGGCTGGCCGACGCCCGAGACACACGACAGCTCGATGAGCGGGTGCTCGTTGAGCTTGTTCTCGATGGGCGCGGGGGCGACGTACTTGCCCTTGGCGGTCTTGAAGAGCTCCTTGACGCGGCCGGTGAGCTTGAGCACGCCGTCGGCCCGGCGCTCGCCCTTGTCGCCGGTGCGGAAGAAGCCGTCGGCGTTGAAGACCTCGGCGGTCAGCTCGGGCTGCTTGTAGTAGCCGACCATCTTGCCGGGCGACTTGATGAGCACCTCGCCCTCTTCGCTGAGCTTCACCTCGACGCCCGCCAGCGGCGGGCCGACGTAGCCGGGGGCGCTCTTCTCGGGCGTCGACAGATGCGAGTAGGCCATGTCCTCGCTCATCGCGTAGCCCTCGAGGAGGTTCAGCCCGAGGCGGCGGTACCAGGCGATCAGCTCGGCGGGGATCGGCGCCGAGCCGCTGCCCGCCAGCCGCACGTGGTCGAGGCCCAGGCCGTTCAGCACCTTCTTCGCGACGCGCTTGCCGAGGAAAGGGATCTTCAACAGCAGGTCGAGGCGCTCGGGCGGCATCTTGGTGAAGACGCCCTGCTGGAACTTGAGCCACAGGCGCGGCACCGAGATGAACAGCGTCGGGCGCGCGCGCTTCAGGTCGGCGACGAAGGTGTCGAGGGCGTCGGCGAAGAAGATCTGCTGGCCGGCGACGAACGACGAGAACTCGATGTACGCGCGCTCGAACACGTGGGCGAGCGGCAGGTACGAGATGCAGCGGTCGGCGTCGGTCAGCGCGATGGCCTTCACGATCAGCTCGGCGACCTTGGAGACGGCGCCGTAGCTGTGCATCACGCCCTTGGGCTGCCCCGTCGAGCCCGACGTGTAGATGATCAGCGCGAGGTCCTCCGGGTCGCGCGACGGACGCCCCGCCAGCGGCGCGGTGGCCTTCATCAGGTCGTTCCAGCGAGGAAAATCACCGGCCGGCGCCAGCGGCAGCCCGATCTGCTTGACGCCCGCCGGCACGCCCGGCGCCTGCTGCGACCACGTGTCGAGCTTGCCGACGAAGAGCACCTTCGCCTCGCTGTGCTCGAGGACGTACCGCACGGTGTCGGCGCCCTCGGTGGGGAAGATGGCCACCGTGGTGAAGCCGCCCATCCACACCGCCAGCTCGGCGATGAAGAAGTGCGCGCAGTTCTTCGACAGCATCGCCACGCGATCGCCGGGCGACAGGCCGAGGGACTGCAGGTGCGCCGCCATCCGCCGCGCCTCGTCGACGACGCGGGCCCACGTGTACTCCTCGACCCGGTCGCCACCGAGGGGCTGGGTCAAGAAGACGCGCTGCGGGGTTTTCTCGGCGTGGCCGAGGACGTGGTCGAGGATGGGCTTCTGGGCGGTCATGGTGGGCGAAAGGACCGCATTTCGGTCCCCCGTTCAAGGACCGTCTCACTCGTGTCCCAGCGCGCCGCAGGCGACCGGAGAAGCACGCGCGGCCCGCGCACCGCTGGACGTTGACACGTCGAGGGTGGCGGGCCGCAGGCGGGCAGCTGAGGGTCAGTTCGCCTGGGTGAGCACCGCGTCGACGAGGCGATCCTCGAAGTCGGTCTCCTGCACGAGGCGCTCGAGCTGCTCGGGCGACAGCTGCGCCGCCGACGGCTCCTCGCCGCAGTAGACCGTGACGTGGTTGGGCGACACGAGGTTGACGGTGCCGACAGCGATCAGCACCTCGAGCAGCGTGCGCTGTACGACGACGGTGGCGTTGCCGCCCGGACAGATCGAGCTGACGTTGGTGTCGCTGGTGCCGATCAGGCCGTTGACGAAGAACAGGCTCATCTCGTCCTTCTTCGGCGTACCACTGGTGTTGCCGCCTTGGCCGACGGTGACCGTGGTCTTCCAGCAGCCCAGCAGCGACGCGACGGCCAGGGTGGCGAGGGACAGGCGGAGCAACTTCTTCATCAGACACCTCGTGGCTCCGCGAGCGAGCGGAGCGAATGGAAGACGAACGCTACGGGCAAACGCGGGGCGCGCGCAAGCACAGCGACGGGCGCAGCGTCGACCAGTCGGACGCTACGCAGCAAGGAACGATCACATCGCCGGGGCGTTCATGGCGGGCGCCGCATAGCGCGACGTGCCGAACAGCGTGTCGGCGATGCGACCCGCCAGGCTGGCGACGAGCTGGCCACCGGCCACGGCGCCGGCGATGGCGCCCACCGGAGCGCCGGCGCCGCCGGTGGCGACGCCCGAGCGATTGGAAGGTTAAAGCTCGCCCGCCGGCGTGCCGACACCGTTGATCACGTTCTTGGCGATCAATGCACCGACCTCGCGCTGGTCCTTCGGGACACCGTTTTGGACGATGTCCGCCGCCGTCGAGACGACCCCGCCGATGCTCTTCATCGCCGCGGCGAACCCGTAGTTCGCGGCGTGGCTCGTGATGCCCCATGCCTTCTGGATCTTCTCGGCCGATCGGGTCGCGAGCGCGCTCGCGCGCTCAGTTGCCGCCTTCAGACCGTCGGCAGGCAGCAACTGCGCCACCGCTGCTTCCCGCCTGCCCGCTCAGCGGCCGCGTCGTCACCTTCGCCGCCTTCGACGCCGCCGACTGGTACGCCTGACCAATCACCCCGAGCGTGTTGCCCGCCGCCTGACGCGCGGGCGCATCGAGCAGGTTCGCTGCCGTCCACGACGACGACGACGACGGCGGTGGCGACGTTGGTGAGGCGGATCGCGGGGCGGCTTTGCCCCCCGGCAACGCCGGCGCCGCCATCGGCGTCGACGGCGTGACGCCGACCGAGCGGGCCCCGCGCTCCAGCCGCCCGGCCTGTCCCAGGGCCGCCTGGTCGCCCGCCGCGCTGGGTGTCGACGTCGACGGTCGGGCGCCCGTCTGCTCCCCCGTCGACGACGGTTGCTGCTGCGCCTGCCGCGCCTGCTCCAGCGCCTGCTGTTGCGCGCGCTCAGCCGAACGCGCCTGCGTGACCGCCAAAAAATGAAGGGAGGTCGATGGGGTCCATTGCCATGCCGGGGCTGTCGGCACGGACCGCATCGGCGGTGTTCCAGCAGATGGTCGACCGTACCTGCACCCACACCGAGCCCTACGATGCACGTGCTCCGTCGGCCGACGACGTCGATCCGGTCGCGCGGGCCCGCCGTCGAGAGTCAGAGGAAGCGCTTCAGGTGGCCACTGTTGCCGCGCGATGGGCGCACCTCGACGACCTTGCCCGACACCGGCGAGCGCACCGTCGCGCCACCCGGCGCGAACCAGTCCCTGCCGGCGTGGTGCCGGACGCCGTTGTCCGCTGGCGCGCCATCGGCGCCGGTGTAGCCGAACTCCGACGTGCTCGTGAGCCGCGCGGCGATGGGGCGCACGACGCCGCCGTCACGCACCGCCTTGTCGATCGCCCGCGGCGTGCCCGCCCCCACGCCGTCGAAGCGGCCGTCGACGCGGCCGACGTCGTAGCCGAGCTTCGACAGCTGCCGCTCGGTGTGCCGCACCGCCGCTGACTGCTCGCCCACGCGCTGCGCCGGGGACGTCGACGACGTCGCGAGGCGCTGCGTCCGCTGCAGCGCCTGCCACGTCGGGGGGTCGACGCGACCGGTGACCGGCAGCCCGCTCTTGCGCTGGAAGCGCTGCACCGCCGCCGTCGTCCGGCCATCGAAGACGCCGTCGACCTTGCCGACGCCGTAGCCGACGCTGCCGAGGTGCGCCTGCACGTTGCAGATCGCGCGCGCGCTGTCGCGGCCGGCGTCGCCTTCGCCGAGCCCCACCTTGCCGTCGGCGCGCGGCGCCGTGGCCTGCGTCGCCGTCAGCGCGTCGAGCCGGCGACGGGCGCCATGGTTCTTCATCACCCGGCCACGCAGGGGAGCGTGGTCCCACGACGACGACGCCCGCGACAGCGCCGCCTGCCCGGCGTCGCCGAGGCGGCCCGTGCGGTCGCGGCCGCTTTCGTCGCCCTTGAACGCGCGCACTACCTTCACCGTCTTGGCGTCGAAGACACCGTCGACGCGGCCGGTGTCGTAGCCGAGCTTGTGCAGCTTTCGCTCGGCGGCCAGCACGTCGCGGCCGCGGTCGCCGCGCTTGAGCAGGTCGCCCTGGCCGGCGCGCCCGGCGCCGAGCTTCGCCATCGTCCGGGGGCCAGCCACGCCGTTGGCGTCGAGGCCATGGCTGCGCTGGAAGCCATCCACCGCCGCGGCCATCCGGACGCCGAAGACGCCGTCGACGTCGAGCTGCGCGCCGCGGGCGTTGAGCTGGCGCTGCAGCGCGCGCACGTCGTCGGCCCGGTCGCCTTCGCGCAGCGTGCGCGTCCTCGACGGGCACGCCGCGCGAGGGATGTGCGAGGCGCGAGACCGTTCGATGGCGACCATGGTGTGCGCCGGGGGGGACGGCGCGGGTATCGGCTCGGACGACGGGCCGGCCTTGGGGCGATCGACGTCGGTCGGTCGACCGAAGGCCGCGGACGATGAAGAGGAGACCTTGCCGTCCGAAGAACATGCTTGACGCCTCGCCGCAGCCCCGATAGGGATCGCGCACCGAGGGCGTCCTGGAGCGGTAGTTAAGTTGGTTATAACGCCGGCCTGTCACGCCGGAGGCCGCGGGTTCGAGTCCCGTCCGCTCCGCCAGCCGAAAGGTGGCAAGAACCCCGCAGAAATGCGGGGTTTTTCTTTTCCCCGTCCCCCCCGTCGGGACCCCCGTCGGGGTCGTCTTCGGCGTCCTCGTTCGCGGTTGGTAGCAAACCAGTAGCAAGCGCCGTCGAAGCCGACGCGGATGTTCCTCGTCAGCTCGCCAGTCGTCGCGCAGCAGGAGCGGCCCAGCGCGGCGCCGAGGCGCGCGAACCGCCGCGCGCCGATCGCGCACGCGAGCAGCCCCTGCGCTGACGCGCCGCGAGACGTCAGCGCTGCCGCTCGGGCGATTCCATCCAGTGATTTATCTCCTAAATGCGGCAATCAATCATATTTCGGATGCGAAGTAATGGACCTCACGCCGGTCAACCGTCTCGTACACCGTTCGCGTACAGACACCGTGCAGGGCAGCGACCTGTTTGACCGAAAGGAGGCTTTCGTCGCCCACACCAGGAAGTGAGCCGGAGAAGGCAGCAAGGGAGTCGCAAGTCCTCGCCGAAAGAGGCCGCCTCTCTCCTCCTGCTCCGCCTCGACGCCCGACGGAAGACCTGCTGAATCAGAGTCCCCCTCCAGCCGCTCG
The DNA here is from genome assembly GCA_016874845.1 of Deltaproteobacteria bacterium. Lineage (GTDB taxonomy): Bacteria > Myxococcota > UBA727 > UBA727 > VGSZ01 > VGSZ01. The sequence continues at coordinate 14,780 of VGSZ01000013.1, read as the reverse complement.
CCGACGTGCTGGCCGGCATGCCGACCGAAGCGCAGCGCCTGTGGGCGACCTGGCGCGCGCGGCACGGGGCGGAGGCGCGGGTGCCCGAGGACTTCGCTGCGGTCCTGGACGCGCTCGACGTCGCCACGCGCGCTTGGATCGTCGCGGCGGCGAAGGCGGAACAACAATACAGTGAGATAAACGAGCGACACGGACGTTCTGCGCACGGCTTCGATCACTTCGGCCTCGGGCAGCGCGCCTGCCACGAGCGCGAACAGGTCCGCGAAGTCGCGCCACCGGGTGCTCGCGCGCCCGCGTTACAGCGCCGTCACCAGCTTCTCCGCGACGACCATGGACTTCGGGTAGGCCAGCACGTCGATGCGTTCGTCCCCGAGGAGGGCGGGGACCGCGGTTCGGGCAGGCGCGGGGACCACGGGGTCGCCGACGTTGACGACGACGCTGAACTTGATCCGCGCGGTCGCGAGGCGCGCCTCGAGCACGGCGCGGACGCCGGGGTACACGTCACCGTCGCGGATGGTTCCGGCGGTGATCGTGTCGGGCAGGAACACCACGCCGTCCTCGACCTCGACCGACGCGACCTCGACGACCAGGCGCTCGACGGCCATGGGGTCGTTGTCGGTGCGCAGGGCCAGAAGGTCGACGTCGCGCGTGGCGCGGCGCAGCTCGAAGGCCGCCAGGAGCAGCCCGCCTTTGAGCACGAGCCGATCGTCGTGTCGTGAGCGGACGATTCGGCGCAGGAAGCACTCGAGGACGTAGAGCTGGAGCAGCTCGGCGGTGGGGCGCTTCTGCGCGCGAGCGAGGCGCTGCAGCGCGAGGTAGGTGGCGCCGTCTAGGTCGGCGTGGGTGGGCTTCGGCTTTACGTGAGGAACCTGAGGGCCTGCAGGAGCGACGGCTCGACTCTGGGGAAGTGGCGCGCCATCGCGAGGAGCGTGGCCGGTGCAGCCCCGCGTCGCTTGAGCCAGCGTCTCAGCGCCTCCGCGGCGAGCTGCTGGCCCTCGCGATGGCCAAGCCGAAAGGCGTCGAGGATGCAGCGCTCTGCGCTGTAGAGCCCCAGGGCGACGCCGTCGTCGACCTCGATCGTCTCGCGCCCGACCAGAAAGGTGTCCTCGTGGAAGCGGTGCCAGCGGACCGGCGCGCTGACCCGCGGGGGACGCCTGGATCGAGGAAGTGCGATGTCGATCGCCGCGGGGATGGCGTCGGTCAGGTCGTGAACCGAGAGGGCGGACGTGAGGCAGAGCGCGGCCTCGGGAGCACGGAGCGCGATCTCGATCCGGTCGAGGTCGGCGGGCGGCGCATCGGCTTTGCGATAGACCCCATGCCCCAGACGCTCCAGCAGCCCGTCCTCGACGTACCCCTTGAGCCGACGGTCCGACATGCCCCGCGCATGGGCGAGGCTGTAGGTGAAGGCGTTGGGGAGCGCAGCGAACATCCAGACGGTAAGTGTAGCCACATAGGTCAGACGTGGCAACAATCACCGACGTGGCGTGCGAGTCGGACCGTGCGAGGGCAGTTGTGGTGAGGCGCGGGTTACGTGGCTGCCGACGGCTCTGCGGCCAACCCATCCGTGGCTTCTTGAGCGACGGGCGACGTTGACGACGCCGGGGTGTCGCTTTGGACGCGGCCGCTGGAGGCCGACGAGCGTTGAGCCCGGCCCGCCTCCGTTGGCGAGCATCGACCGACGGCGATGTCGTCGTCGAACGCCGACCAGCACACGATGCGCACCACGCGCGGACGCGGGGACGCACGGCAGCGCGACGGTCAGGGACATCGCTCGCTCGGTGTTGCGTTCACTTCGATCCACGGCGGCCGCGAGCCCGGGACGATCGGCGCGGCGCCGGCTTCTCCTCGACGGCCTCGACGTCGTCGCCTGCATCGGCGGCGCGGGCCGCGTCCGCGCCCGTCAGCAAGGAGAGCAGATCGTCCTCGCTCCACGCTGTTGCAGCTGCGCCAACCTCCGCGTCGTCGAGGACGGCCGCGAACAGCGCGCGCTTGTCGGCCTGCATCTGCACGACGGCGTCTTCGATCGTGCCGGCGGCGACCAGCCGGTACACGGTCACGGGGCGCGTCTGCCCGATGCGGTGGGCGCGGTCGGTGGCCTGCGCCTCGGCGGCAGGGTTCCACCACGGGTCGAGGTGGACGACGTAGTCGGCGGCGGTCAGGTTCAGGCCGAAGCCGCCGGCCTTCAACGACAGCAGGAACACGTCGACGGCGCCGGACTGGAAGGCGTCGACTGCTCGCCCGCGCTCCGCGGTCGACGTCGAGCCATCGAGCCGCACGAACGAGATGCCCGCCGCGGCGAGCACCGGCTCGACCAGATCGAGCAGCCGCGTGAACTGCGAGAAGACGAGCGCGCGATGGCGGTTGTCCTTCAGGTCCGTCCACAGCGACCCGAGCGCCTCGAGCTTGCTCGACGGACGGTCGACGAGGTCGCGACCGACCTCGTCCAGAGCGGCATGGCACGCGAGCTGGCGCAGCCGCGTCAGCGCCGAGAGCAGCTGGACCCGTCGCTGCTGCGGCGCCAACGAGCCGTCGCGCGCGCGCTCGTGCAGCACCCGGCGGAGCGCGTCGTAGCGCGCACGCTCGGCCTCAGAGAGCGTGACGTTGATCGTGATCTCGGTCCGCGACGGCAACTCGGGCGTGACCTAGGCCTTCGTGCGCCGCAGCAGGAACGGTCGCACGAGCCGCACCAGCGCCCGACGACGATCGACGTCGCGGTCGCGATCGATCGGAAGCTGGAACCGCGCGCGGAACTCGTCCGCCGAGGACAGCAGGCCCGGCGAGACGGCCGCGAAGATCGACCAGAGCTCGCCGGTGTGGTTCTCGAGCGGCGTGCCCGACAGCGCGATCCGCACGTCGGCGCGCAGTGAACGCACGGCGCGCGCACGCTGGCTGTCGGCGTTCTTCACCTGCTGCGCCTCGTCGAGGACCAGCGTCGCGAAGGTCTGCGAGGCGAGCAACGCGCTCTCGCGCACGACGAGGCCGTAGCTGGCGAGCACGACGTCGCCGCCGCGCAACGAGGGCAGCAGCGCCGTGCGATCGCCTTCGGACAGGTCATGCACCGCGAGGCCCGGCGCGAAGCGACCGAGCTCGCGTCGCCAGTTCACGACCACGGAGGTCGGCGCGACGACGAGCTGGGGTCCGTGGCCACCACGTTCGACGAGCAGGGCGATGGTCTGCAGCGTCTTGCCGAGGCCCATGTCGTCGGCCAGCACTCCGCCTGCGCCGAGCGCCACGAGCCGCCGCAGGAACCGCAACCCCTCGCGCTGGTAGGGGCGCAGCTCGGCCTCGACGCCGCGCGGCACCTCGTCGTCGACGGCGGCCGCTTTGTGCAGGCGGTCCCGCCATTGGGCCCACACACGCTGTCCTTCGACGGTGACGCCGAGGTCTTCGAGCTCTTCGAGCGCGATGGCCAACGCGATGCCGCCGCTCACGCCCTCGCCGCCCGCGGCGCCACCCTTCTTCGCCGCGGTGACGCTGTCGGCGATTCGACCCGCTTCGGCGACGGCCGCAAGGTGCGTGCGCAGGTCGTCGCTGACCGAGACGAGTCGTCCGGCGTCGAGCGCCACCCAGCGTCGTCCTTCGCGGCTCGCCTCGATCAACCGCACGAGCGCGATGGTCTGGTCGTCGACGTCGACCTCGCCGCGCAGGTGCAGCGAGGTGGGCGTTCCGGTGACGTCGATGCGCAGCTGCCGGGCGTTCGCGCGCTGAACCTGCCACGCGTTGCCCGCGGGCCACTCGACCGGGACGCCGCGCTCCTGCAGCGCGAGCACGAGGTCGGCGGCGCGGTCGACCGACCGAAGCGCCACAGTGAAGTCGTCATCGAAGGCGGCGACGTCCTCGGCGGCCAGCAGGTCGTCGACGAGAGCGCGCGCCGCGGCCTTCTCGGCTTGCAGATCGCGCTCGGTGTGGACGCGCTGCCCGTTGTGCAGCGCGACCAGCTGCAGCGGTCCGCGTCCCGGCGGGAACGCCGCCGCTCCCACGAGCGGTCGCACGACGAAGGCGACGTCGAGACCATAGGGCTGCGAAACCAGCCGCACGAAGATGCGCGGGTCGAGCGCGACCGCGTGGCCGAGCAGCGCCGGGTCCAACTCGATCGTGACCGGCGCTCCCGACGCCGCCAGCGCGTCGAGCAGGGCCTGGCGCGCTTCGGGCGGAACGCCGCGCGGCGCCCGCATCAGGGCCCAGACCAGAGTGGCCATCCCGCGGGTCACGTCCACAATGGTCACGCACCGCTTCTGTTCGTCGAAGTGCAGCAAGGTTCCCGGCAGCGAGGCCGTGAGCTCGCGCGGGGCGATCGGGCGTCCGTCCCACTGCAGTTCGACAGCGACGCCACCGTCTTCTCTCGGACGCGCGACGGCCGTCAGCGTCTTCGTCTCGACCCTGCAGGGTTCACCCCGCCAACGAACGTGCGGGTGACCGGCGAGCACGCGGAGGTTCTCTGAATTGCAGTCGATCCGGCTCAAGGCGTTCAGCCGGGCGAGCCGATCGACCAGCACGCGCTCGTCCTCGGAGGCGCTGCCGTGACGGAGGGAGTGCAGCTCGACGACCTCGCCGGGGGTCCAAGCGCGACCATCCTTGCGCAGCTTCTGCAGACGAGCCTGGATGCGTCCCCACGGCTCGATGTCGAAGACAAGTCGGGTGACGCGCTCGGGGGTGCGCTTGGGCTGCAGGGCACGAAGGATCTCGGACCACCGCGGCGCCAGCGCAGCGTCGAGCGTCGCCTTCTCGAGCTCGGTGGGCCACGCAAGGAGATCGAGCGCGGCCTCGACTGCCACCGACAAGCGCGCCGCGGCGACGTCGCCCGACGCGATGAGGCGCTTGTCGGTCAGGAACGACCGCAGATCCAGCTTCGGAGGCGGCCACGTAAAACCCCGCGCCGCGACCTGGTCGAAGAGAACCTGCAAGGGGCGCTGCCGCTTTATGTCCACTCCCGGGTGGTGCGTCGACGGATCGGTGTCTCGGTGACGCGTGCCCGCGCAACCGGCGGATCAGGCTCGGCGCTCTCGCGCGCGACGGCGAGCAGAGGCCGCGTCGCCCGCGTTCGCTCATGCCACCGCAATCCTCGGGCAGGAACGCACGATGAGCGTGGGATCTCCGACGATCGCCCGAGGACCGGCCTTTCGACCGAGGTCGTCACAGTCGCATCTGACACCGTGTCACCGTGATTTGCACCGTTCGTTCCTTCGCGCTCCTCACCCTCCTGTGCGCCGCGGCGGTCATCGCAGCCGCGTGCGCTGACGGTCCGGCCGCCGACACCCGGTTCCGCACCGACGCGCCAGGGTCATCCTCCGACGACACCGACGGCCCCGCCGGCCCGTCGCCGTCCACACCAGCGACGCTGTCGCTGCCTGCCCGGCTGCGGCTCCTCGGCGGCGAAGAGTACCGGGCGACGGTGCGTGATCTCCTGCGGCTCGAAGCATCGTCAGCCCTCGACCACGTGCATCTGGCGGGTGGCTTCGACACCGGCGCCGACGGTCAGCTGCAGGAGGCGCTGTTCGTCGCGCTGTTCGACGAAGCCGAGCGCCTGGCGGAACGGGCCGTGGCCACGACGCTGCCCGAGGATTTTTCCTGCATCGGCTCCTCCGTGGACGTCGCGTGTGTGCGCGCGGTCTTGCGCACGCTGGCGCCTCGGGCCGCGCGGCGCCCGGTCGACGACGACCGCATCGAAGAGCTCGTCGCCTTCTTCGCCGCGCACCGCGCGGTCGTCGACGATGACCGCGCCGCCCTCGCCGGGGTCGTCGCCCGGCTGCTCGTCTCGCCCGAATTCCTCTACCGGTCGGAGGTCGGTGTCGTCGAAGGCGACCGGCGGCGTCTGGGCCCGTACGAGCAGGCGGACCTGCTCGGCTATGCCCTGACCGGCGTCGCCCCCGACGTCGGCCTGATCGCCGTGGCTGCCGCTGCCGATGGCGGACTGACCGAGGCTACGCTGCGCCGCGAGGCTCGCCGCCTGCTTGCGACGCCGGCCGGGCAAGCGCGCGTCGCTGCGTTCGTGCGGCAGTGGATGCGGGTCACGGCTCTCGACGACATGGTCCGACGACCCGAGGACTTTCCCAAGCTCGCGTCGGCGGAGCAGGGGCGCGCGCTGAAGGATGGCTTCGACGCGTTTGTCACTGCCGTCGCCTACTCGGACCGCGGCACGCTCGCGGCGCTGCTGCAGAGCCCGTTTGCGCTGGTCAACCGCCACACCGCGCCGCTCGTCGGCGCTGCCGTCGACGGCGACGCGCTGGTGCGTGTCGACCTGCCCGCTGCCGAGCGGCGGGGGCTGTTGACGCAGCCCGGGTTGCTCGCTTCCCACGGTGCCAGCGGCGACGTCGACAAGGACCGCCCGGTGCTGCGCGGTCTGCTCGTGAAGACGCAGCTCCTGTGCGAGTCGGTGGGGCCTCCGTCAGGAGTGAACACGGCGGCGGCGGCCGACGCTGCCGCCGCCATCCCCGGCTTCGCCGCGATGACGACGCGCGAGCAGTACGAGGCGATGATGGAGCAATCGCCGGCCTGCAGCGCCTGCCACGCGCAGTTCATGCCGCTCGGCTTTGCGTTTGGCCGCTACGACGCGCTTGGTCGTCATCGCACCGAGCAGCGCGGCCGCCCGATCGACCCCGCCCTCGACGACGTTCCGCTGCTCGGCAGCCTGCGCGACATCCCTGACGGCCTCGCGCTCACCGATCTGCTCGCTGACGATCCCGCGGTCGCCGCCTGCTTCGCCCGCCAGGCCGCGGCGTTCGTCACCGGCCTTGGATCGGGGCCGCCGGCGGTCGCCCTCGGCCGCCACGTGGCCGACGCGCGGTCGGGACCAGCGTGGGTGCTCGCCACCCTCGAGGACGCCGTCGTCCAGGCGGCGCTCGCTCCACGCGTACTCGACAGCGACGAGACCATCGACGACGACGACAACGAGGACGACGACGACAACGAGGACGACGACGACAACGAGGACGACGACGTGTTGCCGGCGTTGTTGTTGTCCAGCGGCACCGAGCTACGGCCGGACGAGAGCCGCACGGCGCACGACGGCTCGTTCACGTTCGTCTACCAGCGGGACGGGAACCTCGTGCTCTATGAGCGCGGGGTTGCACGCTGGGCATCGCGCACCGATGGGCAGCGCGCCTACCTCACGGCGATGCAGGGCGACGGCAACCTCGTCGTGTATGCCCGATCGGGCGCGCCGATCTTCCACACCGGCACCGACGGCAACCCGGGCGCAGCGCTGTACGTACACGCGACGGGCGTTCTCGAGCTCCGCGCCGTCGATGGCAGCGTCCTCACCACACTGGCACCGAACCTGGGGGCTCCATGAAGCGGCGCTCGTTCCTGTTCTCGACGGCCACCGGCGCGGCGCTGTTGTCGCCCCTCTTCGCGGCGCGCGCGCGCGCGCAGGCGGCGCCGGCTCCGCGCGTGCTCTTCTGGGTGTTCTCCAACGGGTATCCATCGCCGGATGCCTTCTTCCCCGACGGCGGCAGCGAGACCGACTTTGCGTTGTCGCCGATGCTGCAGGGGTTGTCGGCGGTGCGCAACGATGTCGTCATCGTCGACGGCGTCAGCATCCGTCGGTCGGGCCTGAATCCGCGCGGCGCGGACCACATCCGCTCGGTGGGCAAGGTGTTGACGGCCGCGGACATCCTCGAGTCGCGGGTCGACGCGGAGAACGAGGGCGAACCGGGCGGTCCGAGCATCGATCACGTAATCGCCACGGCGCGCGGTGCGGCGACGATCGAGCTGCTCGTCTCCGACCGCGGGCGCGACACGATGCGCGAGCAGCCGTTTTCGTCGGGGCCGCGTGCCTTCAAGATGCCGACGGTGGATCCCGGTCAGGCGTGGGGTCGGCTGTTTGGTGGGTTCGTCCCGCCACAGGAAGAGCCGGCAGTGCGCGCCGCGCTCCAACGTCGCCAGCGCTCGCGTCGCTCGATCCTCGACGGCGCTCTCGCCGATCTTTCCCGGGTGCGCCGTGAGCTCGATGCCGTCGAGCGGGTGAAGCTCGACATCCACGAAGACGCCATCCGCCGGGTCGAGCAGCGCGTGCAGGCCGACCTCGACGCCGCGCCGTCGGTGTCCGCGGCGTGCGCGCTGCCACGCGACGACTTCGCCGATGCCTCGATGCCGGCCCGGTGTGCTGACCACCTCGACCTGCTGTTCGCCGGTTTCGCCTGCGACCGCGTGCAGGTCGCCGGCCTCGTGTGGGGCAGCTCGGGCTACCACTGGCCCTACGCGTGGGCTGGCGTGCGCGTGAACAGCTCGATCCACGACGAGGTCCACCACCTCGCCGGCGAGCGTCGCGACGACTACATCCGAGCCCACCAGTGGGATTGGGCGCAGTTTGGCGCGTTCGTGCAGCGCTTGAAGGACACACCCGAGGGCAACGGCACGATGCTCGACCACACGCTGGTCGTCGGCGTCTCGCACTTCGGCCACCACCACGACATCGCGCGGATTCCCGTCGTCCTCGCCGGCAGCGCCCGCGGTCGGCTGCGCACCGGGCGGGTCGTGCGGACCACGGCCACGAACGATCGCCTGCTGACCTCGGTGGCCCATCTGCTCGACGTCGACATCGCCGGCATCGGCGACGATCCGACCTGCGGGCCGCTGCCCGGGCTGTGAGCGCGACGGTCTTCGCGCTGCAGACCGATGGCGAGGTCAGGTCTGCCGCCACGTCTTTGGTCACGTCCACCGTCATGACCGCTGTCGACACCGCACGCGCGGGGGACACCGGACCGGCAGCACGGGGAGCGTACGCTCGAGCGTGACACCGAGCGCGAGCGGTTCGCGCTCCTCCGCCGGCAACACCTGGCGAGGCAACGGCCGGCCCCGCCGACGGCTCGTGAAGCCCGGAACGAAGGCCTGCTCGTCCGACCCAGGGTTGCCGACGCCCCCGCGCAGGCGCGAGCATCGTCGACGATGGACCCGCGACGTGCGTCGGCTGGTACCTGTTCCAGCTGTTCACGTCGGTGCCGCTCGAGGTCTACAACCCGCGGCGCCGCTTCGCATGGGTGTGCTTCGCGCTGCTCGTGCTGTGCGTGGCGGTCTTCGTCGTCGAGCTGGGCACCATCGTCGGCGGCGACGAGGCGTTTTCCCGCCGCTACGGCGCGGTGCCGGCGGCGGTGCTCGCCGGCCGCACGCGCTGGTCGGTCGTCACGTACATGTTCCTGCACGGCGGCCTCGCCCACCTCGTCGGCAACGCGTGGTTCCTGTGAACGTTCGGCGACAACGTCGAGGACCGGGTCGGGCGGGGGCGGTTCCTCGCGCTGTTCCTCGGCTGTGGCGTCGCCGGGTTCTTCACCCACGCGTTGTTGTCGTCGGCGCGTGACGTGCCGCTGGTGGGCGCTTCGGGGGCCATCGCCGGGTTGATGGGCGCCTACCTCGCGCTGTTCCCGCGGGCGCAGCTGTACCAGGTGTTCCTGTTCATCCGCTGGAAGGTGCCGGCGTGGCTCTACGTCGGCGGCTGGGCGGCGCTGAACCTGCTGCTCGCGCTCGCCGAGCTCGGGCCGCTGCAAGGCGGCGGCGTCTCGTGGTGGTGTCATGTCGGCGGCTTCGTCGCCGTCGGCGGCGCGTGAAGACCTCGGATTCGACGCCAGTGCCGAACCGGACCCTCATCCCTTGGCCCCGTCGCCCGATTCTGGGGCAGGGGCATTGGCGTTCGAGTGCAGCAGCGCCGCTTCCTGTCGCCATGCTGAACGAGAACGAGCCCTCTCCCAGGATTCCAGTATTGGGAGAGGGCGAGGGCCGGTGTCGCCGCGACGGCGCCCCCGTCCGTGGCGCGTCAAGCGCGCCCCCGTCCGCAGGGGCAAGGACGGCCAGCTCGCTCGTCCTCCCGGAGGCCTCTCAGAAGCTGCCGCTGACGCCGGCGCCCAGCCGCAGGCCGAGCGGATCGAAGACGTCGGCGACGAGGCCGCCGTCGACGACGCGCTCGGACACCGCCGGCCCGGCGGCGCCCACGCGCAGCCCGACGTCGGCGAAGGCCGACAGCGGGCCAAAGACGGCGCGGCGCAGCAGCGCGCCGGCGGTGGCGACTGGCAACGTATGGTCGGGGCGCGGCCCGAGGGTGGCGTCGCCGGACCAGCGGTGCCGTATCCCCACCGACGCGTAGGGGCCAAGCTCGAGCACTCCCAGATCGAAGCGCCACGTCGCGCCCACCTCGAGCTCGAGCTCCTGCAGGATGAACTGCTCGACGCGCCCGAACTTCGCGTAGTAGCCGCCATTGTAGCCGAGGGAGACGACGCCCCCGAGCGCGCCGGGGCCGACCACGAGGCGCGCCTGCAACCCCGGCGCCGCGAACACCCGCGGCGCCCCCGGCTCGCCATGCGAATACAGCAGCGTGCCACCGCCGACGTCGATCCGGACGCCCGGGGGGGGCGGGGGCGGCGGGGGCGGGGGGGGCGGGAGGGGCGGGGGCGGCGGGGGTGGGGGGGGGGGGGGGGGGGGCTCGACGGGGGCGACGGGCAGCCACGCGTAGTGACGGCTCGTCGTCGCCACCGTCGACGGCGACGACGACGGCGTGGGGCGACCGCGGCGCGTGGGCAGGAGCGCCGGCGGCACGACGGCGTCGACCTCGACGTCGACGGCGACCCACAGCCGCCCCTGCTTTCGGGCGTCCCGGGGATCGGCAGCGAGCCAGCGCCCGGCGGCGCCCGCCTGCGCGACGGCGACCCGCAGCGCGTCGGCTTCGATCAAGGCGACGTCCAGGTCGTCGCCGGCGCGCAGCACGCCCTTGTCGTCGACGACCAGCGGCGCGTCGGGCGAGAACGAGAACTTGGCCAGCGCTGGCGCCAGCGTCGACGGCGCCGCGAACGACAGGCGTCCGCCCAGCAGCGGAGCGTCGCCGACGACGTCGACGGAGAATTCGGCGGCGCCCGACGGGCCGAGTTGGGCCACGTTGCTGCCGTCGGAGGCGCCGAGGTCGTCGGTGTCGAAGCGGGCGTTGGCCACGCGCACGCGCGGGGCGAGGAACGGCGTGGGGACGAGCCGCAGGCTCGAGCCCGAGATGCCGCGCACCGTGTCGGCGACCTGAAGGGCCACGCTCCGCGTGCTCCCTGGCGCACAGTCGCCGGCGACGTAGGCCCAGAACGACACCGGCGCCGAACCGCCGGCGGGCAGCTCGGCCAGCGGCGACGGCGTGGCGTCGACCCAGAGGCAAGCGTCGTCGGCGAGCACGCGCACCGACGCGCTGAACCACGACAGCGTGCCCCGGTTCACCACCGGCACCCGCACGAGCGCCCACTCGCCGGCGTCGAGCACGCCGTTGGGCGCGCCGGCCCCGATCTCCTCGTCGAGCGCCGCGTTGGCCGGATCGAGCTCCAACGGCCCCGTCGACGGCGCCACGCCGAGCTGCGCAGCGAGCACCGCCCGCGCCGTCGCCTGGCGCGGGTCGACCTGGGGCGCGCCCTTCGGCGCGACCGCCGCGTCGTCGACCCGCGCGCCGAGGCCCGTCGCCTCGGCGCTGCGTGGCGCGCCGTCCGCCTGCTCGCCCGCCTGCTCGCCCGCGAGGGCCGACGACGACGACGACGACGACGACGCGGGAGCAGGGGTCGCGGCGTCGCCGACAGCGACGAGCCGGCCGCTGGTCGGCGAGGGCAGGCCAAACCACGCGTCGACGACGCGGCCGGCGAGGTCGCGCGTCGTCGCCCGCCGCAGGATGTCGTCGAGCAGCCGTCGTCGGGCTCGCCCGCGCGCGCCCTGCGCCGTCGACAGCGCCGCGGCCAGCTGCTCGACCACGTGCGCCGCGAACGCCGGCGTCTCGAGCCCGGCGTCGGCGACGGCGCGCGCGTCGGGCAGCAGGCGGGCGGTCTGCGCGGCGACGACGGCGGCGAAGGCCTCGACGACGGCGGCGTCGACGGCGCCCTCGCGGCCCGCCTCGGCCTGCACCATCGTCAGGAGCCGCTGGATGCGAACGACCTCGGTCTCGGGGGCCGCGGCCCCGAGACCGAGCGCGACGGTCAAGGCGGTGAACAGCATCAAAGCCTCCCGGCGCACGGACGCCGACGAGGCGCAAGCTAACGCACGCTCGTCGCGGGGTCAGGAAACCGGCCGCGGCCACGCAAGCGCCCGGCCGCGGCTGCCGTCGCGGCTGCCATCGCGGCTGCCGCCGGCGACGGGGTGGGTGCGCTCGCGCCCTCGGCCCGGCGTCGGCTCGTCACAGCCCCAGCGCCGCGCGCACCGCGGCGATGGGCTGCCCGCCAAAGCGCTCGGCGTTGTGCGCGGTGGTGCCGAACGAGCGCGTCAGCATCCGGTCGACGTACAGCGTGCCGTCGAGGTGATCGAGCTCGTGCTGCACGATGCGCGCGGGCCAGCCACGCACGCGCCACGCGACGGGCTGGCCGCGCTCGTCCAGTCCACGCACCTCGACCTCGTCGTGGCGCGGCACCAGCGCGCTGAATCCCGCCACGCTCAGGCAGCCCTCAAAGAACACCGCCCGCGGCTCACCCAAAGGCGTCACCACCGGGTTCACGAGCACCCGCAGCGGCACCGGCACCCGGCCACGCTCGGCGCGCTCGGCGGCGGTCAGCTTCGCCATCCGCTCCTCGGTGTCCTCGACGACGAACACGCGCTTGCCGACTCCCAGCTGCGGCGCCGCCAGCCCCACGCCCGGAGCGGCGCGCATCACCTCCACCATACGGGCCACGAGGGCCTGAAACCCGGGCGTTGCGATCTCGGCGACGTCGACCTCCACCGCCCGCTGCCGCAGCACCGGCGCGCCGACGGCGACGATGGCCGTCGCTGGCGGCGACGGCGACGGCGACGAGGACGCGGATGCGGATGACGACGATGACGCTGCCGCGGCGGTGGCGCAGGCGACGACGACGGAGGCCGCCGCCGCGCGCGCGCGCGACGAGGCAGCAGGGACAGGCGGCTTTTCCGTCATGGCTGCCGGTACCACGGCGGCGCCGCCTGTCGAGCAGCGCCGCGCCAGGCGCGCTCGGGTGCGGGCTCAGGACCCAGCGCTCCTCGCCACCTCGACGACCTTCGCCGGAGTCAGCGTGTGCGCTGACCTCCCGATTCCGCGCGCTCTCGCCATCGTCGTCGCCGCCTGGGCCTGCGGGGCCGCCGGCCGGACCGGCGGCTGCGCGGCCTACGACCTCTCGCGCAGACCGAAGAGACGCTGACCCCACTGGGCGGCGCTCCCTCGCCACAGACGGGGTGCCGCCGCTCGTCGGGCGGCGGGCTCGCGCTCGGGCTCGGGCCTGGGCTCAGCGGCGAGACCTCGAGCAGCTTCTTCACCGTGCGCCTCGAGGACGACACCGGCGGCCTTGACGGGACCCTGATCTCCGAGGCCAAGAGCCTCGAGCTCGAGACCTTCACGCTCGAGCTCAGCGACCCGGTGGGCACCACGGCCACTCTCGAGGGCGTCGACAGCGGCGCCACCTTCGCCGGGCGCTGCACCATCGTCGAGGCGCGCGAGTGAACGGCCGCCACCGCGAGGACCGGACCGCAGCGCCGCAGCGCGCCCGTCAAAAATCCATCGGTCCCCGTCGTGCGCCGCCTCGTCCCACCGCCGAGCGGGGGCTGGCACGGGGCGTGTGATGCCCGTGGGCGAGGTAAACCCCATGCGCATCGCGGTCCTGCCCCTTGGTCTCGTCGTCGTCCCCGCCCTCGGCGCGCTCGTGCACGCCCCCCGCGCCGAGGCGTGCTCGCCGGCCATCGCCGGGGTGACCCGCCTCAGCGGCGAGACTCTGCCGTCCGCCGAGGCCGTCGACGTACCCACCAACGCGCGGATCTTCTTCGCCACGACCGACGGCTTCGACGACGGCACGCCCACGGCGACCCTGCAGCGCGGCGACGACGAGCCGGTGTCGGCCTCGGTCGAGCGCGTGCCGGGTGGCCTCGTCCTCGGCAACGTCACGCTCGCGCCCAGCACGACGTACACCGCGGTGATCGACCTGTTCGGCCCGGCGCCCGGCGACGATCTGAGCGTCGATCCGGGGGTGCACGGCGAGCTCGTGTTCACCACCGGCGACGGGCTCGACACGACCCCGCCGGGCTGGACCGGCGACGCCGAGCTGGCCATCGAGCACATCCCCGGCAGCGGTCCCTTCGAGTACCTCTTTCCGAGCACGTGCGGCACCCGCAGCGCCTTCGACGTGCACACCATCACGCCGCCCGCGCTCGACGACGACGTCGCCGTGATCGAGCTGCGGACCGTCGCCGACGACTCGTCGACGGTCGTGGTCGAGGCCGCGCGACCGGGCGCGGCCCTGGTGGTCACGCACGACGATGCCGTGCCGGTGCGCTACCAGCTGGTCGCCGTCGACGTCGCCGGCAACGACAGCGAGCCCCTCGTCGTCGAGGCCCCGGCGGTCGGCGGCTGCAGCGCCATGGACGGCCGCGACTCGGGGTTGACCGCGGCGGCCCTCGCCGGGCTCGCGCTGCTGCGTCGGCGGCGACGTCGCTGACGGGCTGAGGCGGACGAAGGCGGCGCACCTCACCGACGCATCTCGCCGGCCGTGCGCTCGCCGCCCCCGACGCACGGCCGGATCCTTTTTTGAGTCCGTCAGGCGACCGATGCAGGGCGGTCAAGTTGTCATTGGGCGGTCGCCGCTCGACTGACACACTGTCGGCATGATGCGGGTCGCCACCTCGTCCCTCGCCCTCGTCGTCCTCGCCCTGTCCGCCGTCGGCTGCGACGGCTGCGCGCAGGGCGCCGGCGACGGCGTCAGCATCGAGCGTGAGCCCACCGACGACGGCCGTCTGCCCCTGCCCACCGACGGCAACGGAGACGACGGCTGCGACGGCTGCACCGACGACGGCGACGGCAACGGCGGCAACGGCAACGGCAACGGCGGCGAGCTCATCGGCCC
>VGSZ01000012.1 GCA_016874845.1 Deltaproteobacteria bacterium | reverse complement strand
GGCCTGCCCGACGGAGCCCTGCCCCGCGAGCGCACCGGCGTGTTCATCGGCATGGGCGCCGACGTCGCGGTGACGACACCGGGGCTGCGCTGGCGCGCCGAGCACCTCGCGGACAAGCGCCTTGGCACCGCGCACGTCGACGCCGCGTCGCTGGCGGCGCTGCGCGACCTGGCGATGCCGCCGATGGGCGCCACCGGTGTGCTCGGCACGATGCCCAACATCCCTGCCAACCGGCTGAACGTGCAGCTCGACCTGCGCGGCCCCGGCTTCACGGTGAGCGCCGAGGAGCGGTCGGGCCTTGACGCCCTCGACGTCGCGCGCGCCTTGATCGGCGCCGGCGAGCTCGACGCCGCGCTCGTCGGCGCCGTCGACGCCGCCGCCGACGCACGCCACCAGGCCTGCGTCGAAGGCGTAGCCGCCGCCGACGCCGCCGTCGTCTTCGTCGTGATGGCGCCCGAGCGCGCCGCCGCGCTCGGCCTGCCGGTGATAGGCGTCGTCGATGACGCCGAGGACGCCAACGACGGGGCCCGGGTCACCTGGACCAACGCCGACGTCGAGGGCGGCCTCGGCGCCGCCCACGCCGCCACCGGCCTGCTCGCCGTGGGCACCGCCCTGCTGGCCGGCGGCGACGTTGTCGTGCAGAGCGACACCGGCGCCCGCCTGGGAGTCGAGGTCGCGCCCCGCCGGCTGCGCGTGCACGCGCCGGAGCAGGCGCTGCGGCAGCGCGAAGACGTCGCTTTCCTGTTCGGGCCAGTGATGCCCACGCGCAGCCTGGCCCAGCCATGGCTTGCGTTCCCCGCTGTGCGGCGCACGCTGGACGCGACCTTTCGCGACGAGGCGCTGCCGCTCTTGCGCGGCGAGCGCGGCTCAATGGGCAGCGAGCGCGACTTATTCCTGTCGTCAGTGTCGACTCAGGCGCGCTTCGCCTTCGCGCGCGACGTGCTCGGGCTGGACGCGCGGCACTACCTCGGCGTCTCGCTCGGCGAGAGCAACGCGCTCGTCGCCGCCGGCATCTGGCCCGACCCGCTGCCGGTGCTCGCCGACACTGTCGCCATGCGCCTGTTCACCAACGAGCTTGGCGGCCAGAACAACGCCGTCATGGCGCTGTGGCGCTCGCGCGGACGGCCCGAGTTGGGCAACGCGTGGGCCACCGTCTGTGCCCGCGCGCCGCGGGCGCGGGTCGAGGCCGAGCTCGCCCGTCGCGACGACGTCTTCGCCACCGTGTGGCACCACGACGACGAGGTCGTGCTCGCCGGCGCCCCCGAGGGCGTCGCCGCGATCAGCGCGGCGCTCGGCATCACGCCCATCGTCGTGCAGGACGCGCCGGCGGTGCACGTGCCCGCCGTGGCCTTCGTCGCTGACCGCTACCGGCAGCTGAATCACCGCCCCGTCGGGCCGGCCCGCGCGCTGGTGTGGTCGACGGGCGTCGGCGAGGACGGCGGCCCTCTCGAGCGCACCGACAGCGACGCCTGCGCCGACGCCATCGTGCAGCAGGCGCTGCGTGTCGTCGACGTGCCGCTGATGCTGCGCAAGCTGTACGCCCGCGGCGTGCGAACGCTCGTCGACGTCTCGCCGCGCGGCCTGGTGGCGCAGTGGGCGCAGGCGACGCTGCCCGACGCCGCGGTCGTCGCCGTCGACGGCGACCCCGCCGCGGTGGCCGCCCGCTTCGCCGAGCTTGGGCTCGGTGACCCGGCGCTGCTCGCGCGGTTCACGGCGAAGGCCACGGCGCCGGCGCGCGCGCTGCGGGTCGCGGCCCACCGCCCGCCGAAGCCGTGGCCCGCCCCGGTGGCCGCGAAGGGCGGTGTCGAGGTCATGCCCGTGCCGCCGCGGCGGCCGCGCGTCGTCCCCGCCGACCTCATCCAGGACGCTGTCGTCGCGCGCCCGGCGCCGGCGCGGCCCTCCGCGCCGGCGGCGACCATCTCGCCCCTCGCGGCCCACGCTCGCGTGAACGGCGTCGCGAGTGGCGCCGCGAACGGCGTCGCGAATGGCCCCGCACACGGCGCCACGAATGGCGCCGCGTCTCGCCACGCGTACGCGGAGCACCAGAGGGCCTCTGCCGGCGCGCTTGCCGTGCCGAGCGCCGACAACGCCGCCGTGCTCACCGCGCTGCAGGCCCAGCGCGTTGCGATGCTGCAGGCGCACCAAGGGTTCCTCGCGTCGGCGCAGCGCGCGCACGAGGCGTTCCTGCAGAGCCGCCACCGTGCCGTTGGCGCGCTGGTGGGTGCCGTCCACGCCTCGTCGCAGGCGAGCGCGACGACGACGACAGCTTTGTTCTCGCTCGCCTCGCGCGCGCCCGCCCCGCCCGCAGCTGCCGTCGCACCGGTCACGGTACGGCCCGCCATGACGGTGCCCCCCGCCGCCCCGCGTGCGATCCCGACCACCATGCCGGAGCCCACCGCGCCGGCGACGACGTCGACGAAGACGCCGACCGCGCCGGTGCCGGCCGCGACGACAACCACGCTCTACGACCGCGCCCAGCTGGTGTCGCTGGCGTCGGAGAAGCTCTCGACGGTGCTCGGCCCGCTGTTCTCGCGACAGGACGGCTTCTATCGTCAGGTGCGCATGCCTGAGCCGCCGCTGCTCTTATGCGACCGGGTGCTGTCGACGACGGCGACGCCGGGCAAGCTCGAGAAGGGCAAGCAGATCGTCACCGCCACCGACGTTCGCCCCGACGCCTGGTACCTGCACGAGGGCCGCGTGCCCGCTGGCGTGCTCATCGAGACGGGCCAGGCCGATCTGCTGCTCATCTCGCTGATGGGCGTCGACTTCGAGAACCGCGGCGAGCGCGTCTACCGGCTGCTCGGCTGCGACCTGACCTACACCGAGCAGCTGCCGAAGATTGGCGATGTGCTCGTGCACGACATCGTCATCGACGGCTTCGCCACCGCCGCCATCTCGGCGACGAGCGAGGCGCGCATCTTCTTCTTCCACTCCGAGACGCGGCTCGGCTCCCTGGACGGGCCGGTGGTGCTGCGCGTGAAGAACGGTCAGGCCGGCTTCTTCACCGGCGACGAGCTCGCCCACTCGGGCGGCATCCTGTGGAAGCCCGCCGACGAAGACGCCGCCGCCATCCGCGCCCTGCCCCACGACGGAGCGGTGGCGCCGACGACGAAGACGGCGCTGTCGCGGGACGAGCTGCTCGCCTTCAGCCGCGGCGACGCCTTTGCCTGCTTCGGCGCGGGCTTCGAGCTGTGCCAGACCCACGTGCGCACGCCACGCATCGATCCACCGCGCGAGACCAACGACCCGATAGGCAACCCCGACGGCCGCTTCATCGACATGCTGCTCATCGACCGCGTGACGTCGCTGTCATTCGACGGCGGGCCGTGGGGCCGCGGGCAGCTTCGCGGCGAGCTCGACCTGCACGACGACAAGTGGTTTTACGACGGCCACTTCAAGGACGATCCGTGCATGCCCGGCACGATCATGTTCCAGGGATGCCTGCAGGTCGCCTCGACGTTCCTCGCCGCCAGCGGCTACACCATCGCCCGCGATGGCTTCCGCTTCGAGCCCGGCCGCGGTGCCGAGATGCCACTGCGCTGTCGCGGACAGGCGACGCCGGCGTCGCGCTCGATGATCTACGAGCTCTTCGTCAAGAGCGTCACCGGCGGCGCGAGCCCCACGCTGCGCTGCGACATCCTCGTCACCGTCGACGGCCTGAAGTCCCTGCACTGCAAGGACGTCGTGCTCGCGCTCGTCGCCGACGGCCCCGTGACGTCGCGGCCCGACCTGCTTGGCCTCGTGCCGAAGGGCGACGGCAAGGACGCCATCGCGCCCCGCTCGGTCACAGCCACCGACCGCGACGTGCCGCTGACGGGCTTTGCGTCGGTGCTGGCCACTGGCATCGGTCGCCCGGGGCTCGCCTTCCCGGGCCTGTACGACGTCTACGACGACGGCAGCCCGGTGGCCCGTATGCCCGGGCCTCCCTACCACTTCATGTCCCACGTCGACGATTTGCGCGGGCCGCCGCTGGGCTCCCTGCACAAGGGCCAAAACCCCGCGGGCACGCGTGCCGTCGTCCGCTACGACGTCCCCGACGACGCCTGGTACTTCGATGAGGCGCAGGGCTCGCAGGGCGCGCACATGCCGTTCGCCGTGCTGCTCGAGGTGTCGCTGCAGCCCTGCGGCTGGCTGTCGAGCTACGTCGGCAGCACGCGCACGTCGGACAAGCCGCTCAAGTACCGCAACCTCGACGGCAAGGCGACGCAGCACGCCGAGGTGCCGCGCGACGTCGGGGCGCTGTTGACCACCGCAGAGCTGACGAAGTCGTCGTCGTCGGGCGGCATGATCATCCAGGAATTCACGTTCGACACCCGAGCCGTCGACGGCCGCCCGATCTTCTCGGGCACCACGGTCTTCGGCTTCTTCCCTGAAGAGGCCCTGATCCGCCAGGTCGGTGTCGGCTCCACCGATGACGACAAGGCGCGGCTGCGTCTGCCCGCCGAGCCACTCGCCGACGTGCAGTTCCCGTTCGCCCTCGGCGACGCGCCGGCGCGCTTCTTCGCGTCGTCCCCACGGCTGCCGCCGCCGGTGGGCGCGCCCACCCTGCTGATGCTCGACCGCGTCGAGGGCGCGTGGCGCAACGAGCGGGGCTCCCTGCGCGTGCGCACCGCCAAGGACGTCGTGCTGCACGACTGGTTCTTCAAGGCGCACTTCTTCCAGGACCCGGTGCAGCCCGGCTCGCTGGGCATCGAGGCCATGATCCAGGCGCTGCAGTGGGCCTGCGTCGCCGATGACCTCGCCGGGCGTCACGGCCTGCGGGACGCGCGCTTCGAGAGCCTCGCCACCGGAGCGCCGCTCACCTGGAAGTACCGCGGTCAGGTCGTGCCGAAGAACCGGCTCATCCAGGTCGAGGTCGACGTCGTCGGCGTGCGCCGCGACGACCGCGGCGTCGTCGTCACCGCCGACGGCGCGCTGTGGGTGGATGGTCTGCGCATCTACCTGGCGAAGGGGCTGGCGGTGCGCCTCGTGGGCGCCTGACGGGCCGACGGCGGCCCGGGCATGACCGCGCGCGACCTGCAGGGAGGAGGCCGGGCACGAGGGCCAGCATCGCGGCGCGCGCCGCGTTCAACCCCTAGGGTTGCGCGCTCGGGGTGGCGGTCGCGAGGATCAGCGACGCGCTCGGCGACGTCGAGTGCTCGAGGAACAGGATGATCGGGATGTCGATGGGCACGGGTGCGCTCACGCCGTCGGCGCGCCATCGCCCGGGGGCGCCGTCGGCGGTGGCGGCGAAGTCGACGGCGGCACGGCGGCGACGCAGCGGTTGCGCCCCTCCTGCTTCGCGCGACGCACGGCGGCCTCGAGGCGGCGAAACAGCGTCTGCCAGTCTTCGCCCTCGGCAGCGCCCGCGACGCCCACGCTCACCGTCAGAGAGATGCTCTTGCGCGCGAAGGCCACGGGCGTCGCACGCATCGTCGCGCACACGCGCTCTGCGACGGCAGAGGCCGTGTCGACATCGGAGTCGCGCAGGAGCAGGCAGAACTCGCCGGCGCCAGATCGGGCAACGACATCGCTGGGCCGGAGCAGCATCCGCAGGGCGGCGGCGACCGCGATCAACACGGCGTCCCCGGCGGCGCGACCATGCTCGTCATTGATCTGCTGCAGCTGATCGAGATCAACGACGAGAACGGCGAACGGTCGGTGCAAGCGCGCCTGGTAGGCGAGCTCGCTCCGCACGCGCTCCTCGAGCGCCCTGCGGTTCAAGCACGAAGTCAGTTCGTCGACGATGGCGCGCTCCTCGGCGAGCGCCTCGCCGCGCTCGCGCTGCATGGTCAGGAAGGCGAGCGCGTAGCCCTGCACCAACAGCACCGCGGGGACAAAGCCGAGCGCTGTCTCCAACGTCGGGATCAGCGGGGCGATGTCGTCGCGGAGCCTGGTCACCAGCAGGAAGAAGCGCGCCCACAAGGGCAGCGCGACCAGCAGGATCAGCAGGAACGACACCCGCCGTGACGGCTCCTTGCGAAAGCCCCCCTCACGCGCCAGCGGCACCAACGACGCCGTCAACAGCACCGCGATGGTCAGCGAGGCGAAGGACGCCCGTGCGACGTGCGAGGCCCCGAAGTGGAACAGCGCGGTGAACACGACGGTCGCCCCGGCGACGAAGGCGGCCGGCCAGCGTGGCGGCGGTGTCGCGCCAGCGAAGCGCGCGTAGCTGGTGAAGATCAAGGCGGCGCTCGTCCAGAAGAACACGTTCGAGGCCGTCACGGCCAACGCCTCGGGCACGAAGCCAGCCACGATCTCGAGCTGAAGCGCGAACGCCGGCACCAGCGCCAGCATCGCGCCGCGCGCGTCGTTCAGGCCCGACGACGGCAGCCGCTGGCTGGCCGCAGCGAGGATCAGGAGCGCGGTCAACGAGCTGGCCAGCTCGAGCATGAGGACGGTGGCAAGGTCGATGTTCATCATGATGTTCCCAGTCGACGCTACGCCAAGCCCGACTTCGCCGCAGAGCGAGTGGCGCTGCGTGTCACATCGAGGCGCGGCGGCCCTGGCGACCGCTGCTAACGTCCGTCGTCGGCCAGGCTGCGCTCCCCCACACAGGGAGCCCTCAGAGCCTGAGGGGCCTTCGGCCGGCGTTACGTCATTCAGCCCTGCGCCTGTTGCAGCTCCACGAGCGCGGCGTAGCGGCCGCCGCGGGCCAGCAGCTCAGCGTGGGCGCCCTGTTCATCGACGCGACCCTCGTGTACGACGAGGATTCGGTCGCAGCGCTCGATGGTGGTGAGTCGGTGGGCGACGATCAGGGCGGTGCGGCCGGCGATCAGGCGCTCCTGCGCCAGCTGCAGCCGACGCTCGGTCTCTCGGTCGACCGACGCGGTGGCCTCGTCGAGGATCACCAACGGAGGATCGCAGACCAGCGCGCGGGTCAGCGCGAGCAGCTGTCGCTCGCCCAGCGACAGGTTGTGTCCGCGCTCGGTGACGGCGCCGCGCAGGCCGCCATGACGCTCGACGACGTCGTCGGCGCAGCAGGCGCGGGCCGCGTCGAGCAGGCGCGCGTCCGTCGCGTCGGGCGCGCCGAAGCGCAGGTTCTCGGCGATGGTGCCCTTGAACAGGAAGGTCTCCTGCGGCACCGCCGTCGTCAGCCGCCGCAGCGCCTTCGGGTCGAGGTCGCGGACGTCGACGTCGTCGAGCAGGATCGCGCCGCCCGTGACGTCGTACAGGCGCGGCACCAGCTTCACCAGGGTCGACTTGCCGGCGCCGGTGTGCCCGACGATCCCGATGCGCTCGCCCTTCTGCGCGACGAACGAGAGCCCCCGAAGGACGGGTGGGCCGTCACCGTAGGCGAAGTGCACGTCGCGCAGACGCAGCTCGCGTTCGAAGCGCGCCGGCCTCGGTGAGGACGGCGCGGTGATCGTCTCGGGCTCGGCGTCGAGATCGGCGATGCGGTCGGCAGCGACGAGCGCCGACTGGATGATCGTGGTCTTGTTCGACAGCTCCCGCACCGGCAGGAAGAACCGGCCGAGCGCGTCGACGAAGGCGACGAGGACACCGAGCGAGAGCGCGCCGTCGGGCGCGACCCCGCGCACCCCGAGCTGGCTCGCCGCGGCCAGCGTGATCGCGACGGCGATCACGCTGACGGCGTCGACGAAGGAGTAGACGCCAGCGTCGAGGAAGATGGCGTCCTTGTTGGCCTCGGTGTAGGCGACGCTCTCTTGATCGAGGCGATCGCCGACGACCTCGACCCGCGCGAACAACTGGACGATGGCCATGCCGCTCAACAGCTCCTGCAGCGTGCCGTTCAGCACCGACTGCGCCGCACGCACCCGCCCGAAGACGTCGCGCGCCCGCCGACGAAACCACTGCACACCGACCACGAGCGGCGGGATTGTCACGAGCGCGGCGAACGACAGCTGTACGTCGACCACGAAGAGCATCACGATGGTCCCCACCAGGAACAGCAGGTCGCCCACGAGGCTGACCGCGCCCGACGAGAAGAGCTCGGCGACGCTCTCGGTGTCGTTGGTCACCCGCGTCATGATCCGACCGAGCGGCTGGCGCTCGAAGAAGGCCAGCGGGAGCCGCTGCAGCTTGGCGAACAGGCGCACGCGCATCCGCGTCACGGCCCCCTGGCCGAGTTGCTGCATCCACAGCCCCTGCGCCGCCTCGACCAGCGCCCGCCCGGCGACGACAACGACGAACACGCCGGCCCAGCGCCAGACCGCGGCGGTGTCGCCAGCGCGGAAGCCGTCGTCGACGGCGTGTCCGATAACCACGGGCTGCACCACCGACAGCAGGGTCAGCGGCGCGTAGAGCAGCACCGCGAGCACGAACAGACCGCGCTCCGGCGCAACGTCGCGCACCAGGCGCCGCAGCAGCTCGCCGTCGCTCCGACGCCTCGCCGGGCTCGCGGTCGATGACGTCGTCATACCTGGGCTCCTTCGGCCTGCAGCCGCTTCGCCAGCGCCGCGCGCCGCTGCACCTCGCCCCACAAGGTGGCGTACAGGCCGCCCGCGCGCATCAGCGCGTCGTGCGTCCCGCGCTCGACGACGCGACCATCGGCGAGGCCCAGGATCTCGTCGGCGGTGCGCAGCGCGCTCAGCCGATGGCTGACCATCACGATGGTCGGGCGCACGACGATGCCGCCGGCGCCGACGAACCCACGCTGCAGCGCGGCGAGGATGTTGCTCTCGGTCTCGACGTCGACCGCGGACAGGCAATCGTCGAGCAGCAGGACCGCCGGGCGGGCGAGCAGCGCGCGGCCGAGGGCGACCCGCTGCCGCTGGCCGCCCGACAGCGTGACGCCGCGCTCGCCGACCAGCGTCGCGAGCCCATCGGGGAAGCGCGCGACGTCGCGGCGGAGGTCGACGAGGTCAACCACCGCCTCGACGTCGGCGTCGGTGACCGCGGTGGCGCCGAAGGCGAGGTTGTCGCGCAGCGACGCCGAGAAGAGGAAGCCGTCCTCGGGTACGACGGCGATGCCGCCGGGCGCCTGCCGCAGCGCCGCGAGGTGCCAATCGACGGCATCGACAGCGTCGATCTGGACCTGGCCGCGCGCCACCGGCAGCTGGCGCGCGATGGCCTTCAACACCATCGACTTGCCGGCGCCGTTGCGCCCGACGACGCCCACGAACGCACCCGCGGGGATGGTCGCGCTCATGTCGTCAACGACGCGCCGGGCGCCGCCATCGGCGCGCTCGACGTCGACGCACAGGTTGTGGAGCGCGACGTCGCCACGCAGGGCCCCGGCCGGCCGCCGCACGGCGCCGTCGATGACGTCAGGCCGGACGGCGAGGACCTCGTTCACGCGGGCGAGGCTCGCCTTGCCGCGCTGCCAGACCGACACGACGAAGCCGAGCGCGATCATGGGCCAGGTGAGTTGCAGCAGGCGCGCGTTCAGCTCGACGACGTCACCGACGCTCATGCGGCCCTGCACGACAACGACGCCGCCCTGGGCGAGAGCCATGGCAATGGCGAAGGAGCCCATCAAGCCCATCAGCGGGCCCATCAGCAGCCGGACGCGCGCCAGACGCATCGCCGCGTCGTAGACGCGGTCGTTGACCCCGCCGAAGCGCCGCTCAACGGCGGACTCCTGCGAGAACGCGCGCACGACCATCTGCCCGGCGAGGGACTCCTGCACCACCGACGACAGCGCTCCCGTCGCCTCCTGAAGCTCCTTCGTGCGGCGAAACATCGTGCGCGACACGAGCAGGGCAGCGACGATCACGAGCGGAAACGGCAGCAGCGACCACAGCGCCACCCGCCAATCCAGGAGCAAGCAGACGGGCACGGTGACGACCACGACGATCGCCGCGTTCAAGGTGTTGAGCATCGCGAAGCCGGTGAGCAGCCGGATGTTCGTGAGGTCGTTCGTGATCCTGCTCATCAGGTCGCCGACCGAGGCCCGCGCGAAGTACCCCGGCGACAACGTCGCGAGGTGCGCGAACGCGTCGCGGCGCAACCCCCGCTCGACGTCGCGGCCGGCGTTGAAGAGCACGATGCGCGACAACGTACGCACAACGGCACCGAGCGCCGCGAGGACGGCGATGGCGCCCACGACG
This sequence comes from Deltaproteobacteria bacterium, assembly GCA_016874845.1. Lineage (GTDB taxonomy): Bacteria > Myxococcota > UBA727 > UBA727 > VGSZ01 > VGSZ01. Next base: position 36,120 of record VGSZ01000012.1, on the reverse strand, counting down.
CGCGCGACGCTCGGCGTGATGCCAAGGAAGGGCTGCACGGCGCGCCCCTCGATGAGGTTGACGCCGACATTCACCAGGCGCGGCACGGCCAGCGCGCACGCATTGGTCACGAGCAGCAGCGCGAAGCCGCGGCCCATCGCGCCGGCGTGCGGCGCAAAGAGCTGCGCGAGCGTGCGCGTCCCCGTCGACGGCGGCTCGCCGAGCACCGTGATCGGATCGGGTGCGCGGTGAACGGTCTCGGGACGCGCGGGTGCGGACATCGCGCCGTGCCTAGCACCTTGGTGGCGGCGGACTACAGGTGCCAGCGCGGCGGTGGCCGTTGCCCGTGGGCTCTGGCATCGTGAAGGCATGACGAAGGCGGTGGGCAGGCTGGAGTGGTTCACAACCCGAGCGGCGATGCTGACGGCGGCGGTGGTCGGCAGCCTCGTCGGCGTCAGCCTTGGCATCGGCGGCGGCTGCGTCGCCGACTCGTCTTGCGGCTGCGGTGTCTGCAGCGACGCCATCACACTGGCGGTGGTCGACGCCGACGGAGCGGCCCTCGCCCAGGGCTGGAGCGTCGAGGCCGCGCTCGACGGCGCACTGGTTGACACGTCGGCCTGTGACGAGGGCGTGCGCACCGGCAACCAGTGCGGCTTCGGGTTCACCACCGGCGTCTACGAGATCGTGGTGCGGACCGTGGCGCAGGAGACGCACGTGGTGGCGCGCTCGGCGGCGCGGCTCGGGCAGAGCTGCTGCGCTACCTGCGTCAGCGCCGAGTTCGTCCCCGTCGTGCTGGGCGTCCGGTAGCGCCGCTGGGGCGCGCCTACCGCGGGCTGCGGGGCGCACGAAGGCGGACGTACTCGGCGATGTCGCGGGCCAGCGACGGCGCGCAGGCGCCGATGCCGTCGAGAGCGAGTTCGCGCTCCATCGACTTCTTCAGCGGACCGACGACGCCGGCAGCGGCGGTCGCCGACGAGGTGAAGCGCAAGATCCTGCCCGGCAGCTCGAGCAGCGTGACGTCGCACTTCACGCCGTCGCCGTTGTTGTCGAGGCGGCGCAGCGACCGCAGGCGCAGCACTGCCCCGTATCCCGTCGCCACGCCGCCACGGCGGGTCGTCGCCGCCTTGCCGAGCTCAGCGCGCAGCGCCTGCTCGACGCCGTCCTGCAGCACCGGCAGGAGCCCCGGAACGCTTTTGTCGCTCAGGTCTTCGACGTCGCCGACGTCGATGGCGAGCACGAGCTTCTCGAGGGCGGCGGTGGCGCGGGCGACGGCGGCGCGCACCGTCGGGTCGGCGTCCTGGCCGAGGGCCTGCACGCTGGAGAGCGCCGCCGGGTCCTTGAGCGTCGCGAAGGCGTCGACGGCGGCGGCCCGCACCGCCGGCTCGGGGTCGGCGAGCAGCGCGCGCAGCAACCGCGGCGCCTCGGCGTCGCGGCTCTTGGCCACGCCGGTGATGCCGAGGATCCGCACCTTGGCGCTGCGGCTCTGCAGGGCCTCGCGCACCGGCCGCGGGATCGCCGCCATGGCCGCAGCGCAGAGCCCCAGGACGAGCGCGACAGTGACGGCAGCGCGAAGCACGCCCGACGCGCGGCGGGCCGGGAGCCACCGAGCGCGACGGCGCGGCCCGGGTCGTCGATACGAGGGCGGCTTGACTTCGACGGGCGGGGTTGCCATCTGCATTGACATCCAAGTCAATCGACAGCGCGCCGGCGCCCTGCCGTTTCCTCGTCGATGTTCCCACCCGTCGACCGGAGTGTCCACATGCCCCCCCGGAGCGGACGAGTCGCGACCCCCGACGAGGCGCCCCCGCGGGCCAGCAAGCGACCGCGGTCGCCCGCGGCACGGTCGGACGGCCCGCGTGACGACCGGCGCAAAGAGATCCTCAGGGCGGCGGTGAAGGTCTTCGCCGAGAAGGGCTACCACGGCTGCCGCATCTCCGACGTCGCCGAGGAGGCCGGCGTCGCCTACGGGCTCGTCTACCACTACTACGGCAACAAGGACGGGCTGCTCGCGAGCGTCTTCGACACCAACTGGGGCGTCTTCGCGAAGGCCGTCGCTGACGTCGCCGAGACCCCGGGCATCGGCATGTATGAGAAGCTCCGGCAGATCGTCGAGCTCGCGTTTCAGGCCTTCGAGATGTTTCCGCTCGCCGTCAAGGTGCTCGTGCTCGAGTTCGGCCGCAACGCACGGCTCGGCGAGGCCCTCGACAACCCCGCCGTGACGGGCGTGTTCCGCTCTGTCGCGCGCATCTTTCAGGACGGCCGCAAGAGCGGCGAGCTGTACGAGGGTCTCGACCCGCTGGCGATGAGCGTCATCTTCCTCGGCACGCTCGAGACGGCATTCGTCTCGTTTGTGCTGACGAACCAGGGCGCGCGCAGCAAGGTGCAGGTGGGCATCACCCTCGAACAGATGAAGCACACGCTGCTCGCGATGGTGCAGCGCGCCTTGCTCGGCAACTTGCAGCGGGCCGAGCGCGACGGCCCGCACAACCGCCCGACCAGCTGAAGACCTCGCGCCGCCGGCTCCGACGAACGACCGTGGCGACGCTCTTTCCTTTCGCTTCGAGTTGTTCCACTTCCCACTTGTCACGTCCTGATCCCGCCGACCCGTGACGACGTCCCCGGAGCCCCGATGCACTTCGCAATCACGAAGGACCAACAAGCCGTCTACGACGCCGCGCGGGAGTTCGGCGCGCGCGAGGTGTTCCCGACGGTGCTCGAACGCGACAAGCATGAGCGCTGGGACGACGCGCTGTGGAAGAAGATGGCCGCAGCGGGACTCGTCGGCGCCCCCTTCCCCGAGGTGTACGGCGGCACCGGCCTGTCGGCCCTCGAGACGTGTCTGGCGCAGGAGGGCTTCGTCCACGGCGGCCACGACGGCGGCCTCGCGATGGCGTGGGGCGCGTCAACCATCCTGTGCGGCGTGCCGATCTGGAAGCTCGGCACCGAGGCGCAGAAGCAGCGCTACCTGCCGAAGATGTGCAGCGGCGAGTGGTTGGGCGCCTTCTGCCTGAGCGAGGCGGGCTCGGGCAGCGACGCGGCGGCGATGAAGACCCGCGCGGTGAAGCAGGGCGAAAAGTACATCCTGAATGGCAGCAAGATGTGGATCACCAACGGACCCATCGCGCACCACTTCGTCGTCACCGCGGTGACCGAGCCCGAGGCGAAGGCGTTCGGCATCTCGACGTTCCTCGTCGACGCCGACTCCCCGGGCTTCAAGGTGGGGCAGCGCATCGAGAAGATGGGCATGAACACCTCGAAGACCGCCGAGATCCTGTTCGAAGACTGCGAGGTCCCCGAGGAGAACCTGCTCGGCGACCTGAACAGCGGCTTCGTCGGCACCGCCAAGCTCATCCTCGGCTGGGAGCGCAGCACGATGCTCGCCGGCGCCCTGGGTGGCCAGCGCGCCAACATCGACACGGTCTGCCGCTACGCCAACGAGCGCGTGCAGTTCAACCGGCCCATCGCGAAGTTTCAGGCGGTGCGCCACATGATCGCCGACATGCAGATCCGCTACGAGATCGGGCGGAACCTCATCCACCGCGTCGCGTACCAGCTCGACTCCATGAACGACGGCGGTGACGATCCCCCGCTCGTCGATGCCGCGGTGGCCAAGGTGCAGGTGTCCGAGGCGGCGCAGAAGACGGCGCGCGACGCCATCCAGGTCCTCGGCGGCGTCGGCTATACAAAAGAATATCATGTAGAACGCAGTCTTCGCGACGCGATTCTCACCACCATCGGCGCCGGCAGCAGCGAGATCCAGCGCGGAATCATCGCGCGCAGCGAGCTCGAGATCGGCTTCTGAGCGACGGCCCCGATGTCGTCGCCGCCCCATTCAAGGACCTCACCATGGACCTCTCGATCCCCGCCGAAGACACAGCCGCCGCCGCGGCCTTCGACCGCTTCTGTCAGGAGAAGATCGCGCCGCGCGCCCACGCCGTGGATCACACCGGCGTGATCCCGCCGGAATCGTGGCGCGAGCTCGCCGACATGGGCTTCTTCAAGGTCCACCACGCCGAGGCCGACGGCGGGCTCACGGTACCGTGGGTCGTGCGGGCGATGATGCAGGAGTCGCTGGCGAAGGCCTGCGCGGCGACGTTCCTGTCGACGGGCGCCTCGATCGGCTTGTGCGGCGCGCCGCTGGCCCGCTTCGGCACCGCCGCGCAGAAGCAGCGCTGGCTGAAGCCAATCATCGACGGCGACAAGGTCGGCTGCTTCGCCCTGACCGAGCCGGGCGCCGGCACCGACGCAGCGTCGATCCAGTGTCAGGCGCGGAAGGTCGCTGGCGGGTGGGTCCTCGGCGGCGACAAGGCCTTGATCACCAACGCGCCCGTCGCCGATGTCGCCGTCGTCTTCGCCGTCACCGACAAGGACGCCGGCGTCGGCGGCGTGACGATGTTCGTCGTCGACCTGTCGCTGCGCGGCGTGTCGCGCAGCAGGCCTTACAAGAAGATGGGCCTGCGCGGCTCGGCCACCGGCGGCCTGACGTTCGACGACGTCCGGCTGTCCGACGATGACGTCGTCGGCGAGGTCGGCCAGGGGTTCCTCCAGGCGATGCAGACGCTAGAGCTCGGGCGCGTGGGAATGTGCCACTTCGCGCTCGGGATCGCCGACGCCGCCTACGAGGCGTCGAAGAGGTACGCGATGGAGCGCCGCGCGTTCGGCAAGCCCATCGGCCGGCTGCAGGCAGTGCACTTCAAGATTGCCGACATGAAGGTCGAGATCGACGGCGCGCGGCTGATGGCGCGGCAGGTGGCGTGGCGCCTCGCGCAGGGCGAAGACCTCGGTGTGCTGCCCTCGGTGGCGAAGACCTACGCCACCGAGATGGCCGTGCGCGTCACCGACATGGCGGTGCAGATCCACGGCGGCTGGGGCTACACCGACGACTTCGTCGTCGAGCGCCTGTTCCGCGACGCGCGGCTTGGCCCAATCGGCGAAGGCACCAGCGAGATCCAGCGCGAGCTGATCGCCCGCGCCCTGCTCGACGGCTGAGCGCGGGACACCCGCCACGAGGACAACGGCATGAGCATCCTTCTCACCAACGACGACGACGGCGTCCGCACGCTGACCCTGAACCGTCCCGAGCGGCGCAACGCGTTGTCGCCCGAGCTGGTCGACGCCCTGCTCGCCGCGCTGCGCGCCGCCGACGACGACAAGGCCGTCCGCGTCGTCGTGCTGACCGGCGCCGGCGACGGCGACAAGCAGGCGTTCTGCGCCGGCGGCGACCTGGGCGGCGGCCTCGTTGGCGACGGCTTCTTCGAGCAGCATCTGGCCCGCGGCGCCTTCGCCGACCTGCTGCTGGCGCTGCGCCGCCTGAAGAAGCCCACCGTCGCCGCCGTCAACGGCCTCGCGCTCGGCGGCGGCTTCGGCCTCGTGCTCGTCTGCGATCTTGCCGTCGCCGCTGACGACGCGCGTATGGGCACGCCCGAGGTCAAGCGCGGGCTGTTCCCGATGATGATCGCCGCGCTCATCGACGAGGTGCTGCCGAAGAAGGCGGCGATGGAGCTGATGCTGCTCGGCAGCGAGGTTCAGGGCGCGCGCGCCGTCGAGCTCGGTGTCGTGAACCGCGTCGTCCCGCGCGCCGACGTGCGGCAGGAGGCCCGCGCGCTAGCGAAGCGCCTGGCGTCTTCGTCGCCAGCGGTGCTTGCCCTGGGCAAGCGCGCGGTTGTGCAGCAGCGCGAGATGCCCTTCGAGCAGAAGCTCGCCTTTCTGCGCGATCAGCTGACGCTGAACCTGCAGCTCGAGGACGCCGCCGAGGGCGTCACCGCCTTCCTCGAGAAGCGCGACCCGCAGTGGAAGGGCCGCTGACCTTCTGCGCCGGCGACGACGACGTCGCTACCTGCCTCTTCGCCCCAGGACCGCACCGATGACCGCTCTGGACGACAAGATCACCGACCTCGAAGCCCGCCGCGTAAAGATCCAGCAGATGGGTGGCGAGGCTGCCGTCGCCAAGCAGCACGCCGCCGGCAAGCTCACCTGCCGCGAGCGCGTCGACCTGCTCTTCGACAAGCGCGACGGCGTCAGCACGTTCGTCGAGCTGATGGCCCACGCCCACCACACGTCGGAGTCGCCGATGATGTCGGGCCGTGACACGCCAGCCGACGGCGTCGTCTGCGGCACCGGCCTCGTCGACGGGCGGCCGGTGGCGGTGATCGCGTTCGACTTCACGGTGATGGCCGGCACCATCGGCGAGAACACCGAGCGCAAGTGCGGCCGCCTGCGGGAGCTCGCCCTCGAGCGGCGCATCCCGTGTGTCTGGCTGCTCGACTCGGCGGGCGCCCGCGTGCAGGAGGCGGCGACGGCGATGTTCGCCGGCTCGGGCCAGATGTTCTTCGACCAGGTGATGATGTCCGGCGTCATCCCGCAGGTGGCGGCGATGATGGGCCCCTGCGCCGCCGGCACCGCCTACGTCCCCGGCCTCGCCGACTTCGTGCCGATGGTGAAGGGCACGTCGTCGATGGCGCTGGCCGGGCCGCCGCTGGTGAAGGCCGCGACGGGCGCCGACGTCACCGCCGAAGAGCTCGGCGGTAGCAAGGTGCACTGCCGCGAGAGCGGCGTCGGCGACCTCGAGGTCAAGGACGACGTAGAGATGATCGCCACGATCAAGACGTGGCTGTCGTACCACCCGACATCGTGCGACGACGCGCCGCCGCGGTACGCGACGACGGATTCGCCCACGCGCCGCATCGACGACGCCACGGGCCTCGTGCCCGACAACACGCGCGCGCCGATGGACATGCTCGGGCTCATCGAGCGGCTGCGCGATCAAGACGGGCCGCTGCTCGAGGTGAAGCCAAAGTGGGGGCAGGCGATCCACTGCGTGCTCATCCGCCTCGACGGCCGTCCCGTGGGTGTCGTCGCCAGCAACAGCAAGCACCTGGGGGGCGTGCTGACCAACGACCCCGCCGACAAGGCGGCGAAGTTCATCGAGACCTGCGACGCCTTCGGCATCCCGCTGCTCTTCCTGCAGGACGTCCCCGGCTTCATGGTGGGCGTGAAGACCGAGAAGGAGGGCATCATCCGCCACGGCGCCAAGATGCTGTTCGCGGTGTCGCGGGCGACGGTGCCGAAGCTCACCGTCGTCGTGCGCAAGGGCTACGGCGCCGGCTATTACGTGATGTGTGGCAAGGGTTACCAGCCCGACCTGATCGTGGCGTGGCCGTGCGCCGAGATCTCGGTGATGGGCCCCGAGGGCGCGGTGAACATCGCGTTCCGCAAGCAGATCGAGGCGAGCGACAACCCCGACGATGTCCGCGCCGGTCTCGTCGAGGCGTTCCGCGAACAGATCAATCCCTACATCCCGGCGGCGCGCACGCACGTCGACGATGTCATCGACCCGCGCGACACGCGCCGCGTGCTGATCGACGCGCTGTCCACGGCGGTGCGCCGGAGGCGCCACCTGCCCCCACGCAAGCACGCGATCATGCCGGTCTGACCAGCGACGACGCCGCGACGACGACACCACGACTACGACGACGACGAACACTACGACGACAGGAGCCCTCATGGGACTGCAGGACAAGGTGATCATCACCGCGGCGCTGACGGGCGTGCTCGCGAACCGCGACCAGTGCCCCGGCATCCCCTACACGCCGGTCGAGATCGCCGACGAAGCGAAGCGCGCCTACGACGCCGGCGCCACCGTCGTGCACATCCACGGCCGCACCGACGGCGGCGCGCCGACGTGGGAGCTCGAGACGTTCCGGCAGATCAAGGAGGAGGTGCGCAAGCGCTGCCCCATCATCCTTAATTTCTCGACGGGGACGATGGACGACGACATCGCGATGCAGGCAGCGATCATCCGCGAGCTGCGCCCCGAGATCGCGGCCTTGAACATGGGCACGATGAACTACGCGAAGTACTCGCCGAAGCGGAAGTCGTTCGTGTTCGACGTGGTCTTTCCGAACACCTTCGGCAAGATCGAGCGCTTCCTCGACGTCATGAACGAGGCCGGGGTCAAGCCGGAGCTCGAGTGCTTCGACGCTGGCCACACCAACTCGATCTGGCCGCTGTACGATATGGGCAAGCTGAAGAAGCCCACGCAGTTCAGCTTCATCATGGGCGTGCTGGGCGGCCTGCCGACGTCCATCGAGGCGCTGCAGCTGCAAAAGCAGACCATCCCCGCCGACGCGACGTGGGAGGTGATCGGGATCGGCAAGGAGCAGTGGCGGCTGGTCGCCTCGGCGCTCGTCCTCGGCGGCAACATCCGCGTCGGCCTCGAGGACAACTTCTACCTGCCCGACGGCTCGATGGCGCCCAGCAACGGCGCCCTCGTCGAGCAGGCGGCGCAGCTCGTGCGGCTGTGCGGCCGCGAGGTCGCCGACATCGCCGAGGCGCGGCGGCTGCTGTCGCTGTCGCCCGAGCCGTCGTGAGCGCCGCCGTGAACGCGGGTGCGTCGCGCCGGGTCGCCTTCGCCGCGGCGCTCGTCGTCGGTGGCGGCGCCTGCAAGGGCGAGCCGCTCGAGGGCAGCTGCGACGCCCCCGACGGCGCGGTGTTCCAGGACAACGAGAGCTGGAAGCACGAGAACGATCCCGGCGCCCACGTCTACGAAGCCAACCCGCCGTCGTCGGGGCCGCACTACCCGGTGTGGGCGAGCTGGGGCGTCCACGACGACGTCGTCGAGCGCGGACAGTGGGTGCACAACCTCGAGCACGGCGGCGTCGTCTTTCTGGTCGGCGACGACGCCTCGGCCACCGCGAAGGACGAGCTGCGCGCCGCGTTCGACGCCCTGCCCGACGACCCCGAGTGCGGCCACCCGCGCGCGCTGCTCACCCGCGACCCGCTGCTCGACGATCCCGTCGCTGTCGTCGCCGCCGACGTCGTGCTGGTGCCCGGCGCGCTCGACGGCGGGGTCCTCGCGCGCGACCGTACGCTCGCGTTCGCGACGGCGTGCCGCAACCGCGCCCCCGAGAACGTCTGCCCCTGACCACAGGCCTCGACGCGCGCCCGGCCCGCGCCGCCGCGGCCTCAGCGCCCCACGAACTGCGGCGGACGCTTCGCGGCGAACGCCGCCAGCGCCTCCTTGCGGTCCTCGGTGTACAGCGTGACCTCGTAGGCGCGCGCCTCGAGCAGCAGACCTTCGCTGATCCCCGTCGACAAGCCGCCGTCGATGGCCGCCTTCGCCGCCTCGACCGCCAGCGGCGCCGTCTTGCCGATCTCGGCCGCCAGCGACAGGGCCTTGTCGAGCGCGCGCCCAGCGTCGACGACGTGGTTCGCGAGGCCTGCGTCGAAGGCGGTGGCGGCGTCGAGGCGGCGGGCGGTGAAGATGAGCTCCTTCGCCTTCGCCGGGCCGATCAAGCGCGGCAGACGCTGGGTGCCCCCGGCGCCGGGGATGATCCCCAGCGCGCACTCGGTGAGCCCGATCTTCGCGTCGCGGCCGAGCACCCGCAGGTCGCAGGCCAGCGCCAGCTCGCAGCCGCCGCCGAAGGCGACCCCGTCGATGGCGGCGATGGTCGGCATCGGCACGCGCTCGACGAGATCCATGATCCCGCGGATGCGGCGCAGGAACGCCCGCACCTCGACGGGGCTCATGCCCGCCCGCTCCTTCAGATCGGCGCCGGCGCAGAAGGCCTTCGCGTTGCCGGCGAGGATCAACGCGCGCACCTCGCGCCGCACGGCGGCCTTCTCGACCTCGACCCACAACGCCTCGAGCAACGCCCGCGACAGCGCGTTCATTGCGTCGGGGCGGTCCAGCGTCAGGACGAGGGCCAGCGCGCCGTCGACGTCGTGTTCGGTGACGGTGACCAGAGGGAGAGCGTCGGTGTTCACGGGTGACCTCCGCCGCGGCGCTTAGCAGGCTCCGTCTCGGGCGGCGACCGCTCGGGTGCCCGCGTCGTGCGCGAGAGCGGGGGGGGCGGCGGACGGAGCGCTCCGTCGACGCTCAGCCGCGCAGACGCAGCACGCGCGCACCCTTGCCGCCCTGCGCCGGCGAGGCGTCGTGCACCGCGGCCACCGCGGCGTGCCCCCGCGCGACGTCGAGCGCGGCTTCGCTGGCGGCGTCGACCTCGACGACCACCGCGCTCGCCCCGCCACGGACAGCGTCGTCGAGGAACGCCCGCAGGCGACGGGCCGCGATGTCGACCGCAGCCCCGCGCACCGACAGCCGCGGCAGGGCAGCGCCGTCGCCCGGCGCCGTCGCCTTCGCCTTCGCCGCCGGCGCCTTCGCCGCCGTCGGGCGCGTCGGACGCGCGTCGCCGACGAACGATCGGAACAGCTCCTCGTCACTCGGTGGCACCGTCACCGGCGCCGAACGTCCGCGCGCCAACGGCGCTGCTGCGCCAGCGTCGAATTTCTGCAGCACGACGTCGCGCTCGACGGAGTCCAGCGCGCGCGCGAAAAGCTCGGCGTCGGTGGGCGGCGGCGGCGCGGGTGTCTGCGTCTGGGGCGCCGCCTTCGGCGCCGGCTCGTCGCGCCGCAGGGTGAAGGCCGGATACGGGTCCTTCTTCGTCGGCCGCTTGCGCGTGGCATCACCGGCCGACGACGAGGACGCTGACGACGAGGACGCTGACGACGAGGACGCTGACGACGAGGACGCTGACGACGAGGACGCTGACGACGAGGACGCTGACGACGAGGACGCGGCCCCCGCCTTGCCCGGCGCGGGCCGCTGCTGCCGCCACTTCTTCAGCTGGTCCTCGAGCGTGCCCATCGTCATCCTGCGGCGGCTACGGGGCGATCCCGCCGCCGAGCACCGGCGAGATGTGCGCGACGACGATGTTGGTGGCCGCCAGGGCGCTCTCGTCGGCGCGCTCCGCGGTGGCGAATTGCGACAGCTCGATGCGCTCCAACCGCGCGCGGTCCTCTCCATCGCGGCGGGCGCGCTTTTGTAGCAGCTCGTCGATGACCCGCGGCGGAAGAGGCATGGTCGCGAACGTGCCAAGTCGCGAGCCTCGCCGCAAGCTTCGCCCGTCGCGCGGGTCGACGCCCGAACCTCAGCCTCGGGGCAGCCCGGCGACGAGCGGCAAGGTCGGCGCTGCGCCGTTGCGGAAGGGCCCGTGGGCGGCGAGCGCCGCACGCTCGGCGGCCAGCGCCAATTGCTCCTCGGCGAAGAAGCGGGCGACGGCGTGGTCGAGCCGCTCGTCGTCGAAGCGGTGGACGCTGTGGGTCAGGCACGGAAGATAGCCGCGCTTGAGCTTGTGCTCGCCTTGCGCGCCGGCCTCGACGAGGGTCTGGCCGCGCGCGATCGCCCGCTCGAGCAACGCGTAATAGCAGAGCTCGAAGTGCAGACCGGGCACGTCGACGTCGCTGCCCCAGGAGCGGCCGTACAGCGCGCGGCCCCTCTCGAACGACAACGTCATCGCCACCACATCGTCGTCGGTCGGGCGACCGGGGTCGCGCGCGACGGCGACGACGGCGCGGTCGCCGAGCGTGCTCGCGATGCCATCGAAGAACGCCGGCGGCAGGTAGGGGCGGCCCCACTTCCGGTCGTAGATGCCCGCGTACAGCGCGTAGACCCGCGGCCACCACGAGGGCGGGACGTCGCTCCCGGCGCATACCTCGACGACGAGACCAGACTCGACGACGCGGCGGCGCTCGCGCCGGATCTGCTTGCGGTCCTCGCTGCGCAGGCGCGCCAGAAAGTCGTCGAACGAGGCGTAGCCGTCGTTGCGCCAGTGGAACTGCAGCCCGGCCCGGCGACGAAAGCCTTGCCCGGCGAGGCGCTCCGCCTCGGCGTCGGTGCAGAACAGCACGTGGGTCGACGAGGCGCCTTCGTCGGCCTGCAGCTGCGCCAGCGCAGCGTGCAACACCGGGTCGACGCGCTCGGCGTCCTCGTCCCGGCGCAGCAGGCGCGGTCCGGTGGCGGGCGTGAACGGCACGGCAACGGTCAGCTTCGGGTAATAGGGGCGGCGCAGCCGGTGGCTCGCATCGGCGATCGCGTGGTCGAAGACGAACTCACCGAAGCTGTCGGTCCGCCGGTACGCCGGGACAGCGCCGAGCAGCCGGCCCGCGTCGTCTTCGACGACGACGATCCGCGGACTCCAGCCCGTCTTGCCGCCCACCGCGCCCGCCGTCTCGAGCAGGGCCAGGAACGCATGCTCGACGAAGGGATTGTCGACGTCGGCGACGAGGGCATCCCAGGCTGGCCGCGGCAGCGACGCGACGCCGTCGGCGACGCGCGCGCGCGGGGGGCGTTCGTCACGATTCATCACCGCGATGTTGTCGCCACGGGCGGCGCGGGCGGCAACCGGCGGGCGCGGATCACCCGGTCGGCCCGTCGTCGTCGCCGGCCGCGACCAGGATGTCGACAGCGTCGACGGGCTTGATCTCGAGGGACCAGGGCCCCTTGCGATCGGGGGCGCGCTGGCATTCGGCGATCGTGTCGAGGAAGCGCCGACGCGGCCAGTGCTCGGCGCCGAAGCGGGCGAGGTGGTCGGTGTAGCTCTGGCAGTCGACGAGGGGGAACCGCCAGCGCACCAGCTGCGCGAGCAGCGTCGCGAACGCGACCTTCGAGGCGTCGTGCGCTCGGGCGAACATGCTCTCGCCGAAGAACACCGCGCCGAACGACACGCCGTACAGACCGCCGACGAGGGTCTCGCCGTCCCAGGCTTCAATGGAGTGCGCGTAGCCCTCGTCATGCAGGGCGACGTAGCCGGCCACCATGTCGGCGGTGATCCACGTGCCGGACTGCCCACGACGGGACGTCTTGCCACAGGCCTCGATCACGTCGCGAAACGCGCGGTCGGCGGTGACGGTCAGCGTCGTGCGCCGCAGGGATTTCTTCAGGGACCGGTGCAGGTGCGCGCGCGCCGTCGGCAGCACGAACCGCGGGTCCGGCGAGAACCACAACAGCGGCTGCCCGCGGTGGGGCCACGGGAAGATCCCGTGGCGGTACGCCTCCTTCAACAGCGGCGGCAGCGGCCTGGCGCCCACGCAGACGACGCCGTCTTCGTCGGCCTCTTCGGGATCGGGAAAGTATTCGCGCGACGCCACGGCCCCTCCCCGGTCACGACATCACGATCACGTCGGTCGGCGACACGCCGGCCGGAAACACCACCGCGCCGCACGACGCCGGCAACACGCAGCTCGCGCCGTGAGGGAGCGCGACGACGTGGTCGCCCCAGACAAAGGTGACCGCGGCGTCGTCGGCGTGCAGCACGAGCGCCGCGTCGGGCTCCACCGACAAGGTCACCGGCGCTGGGCCGTGCACGCGCACGGCGCGCATCGCGAACGAGCGCGTGTCACAGAGGACGTCAAACCCGCCCGAGCGACGGCGCGGCGCCAGCGTCGGCGGCTGGTCGTCGAAGCGGGCGACCGCGAGGGCCTGCTCGATGTGCAGCGCGCGCTTCTTGCCGGTGACGTCGACGCGATCGAAGTCCCAGACGCGGAACGTGGTGTCCGACGGCTCCTGAACTTCGAGCACCATCACGCCGGCGCCGATGGCGTGCACGATCCCCGGGCTGACGTGCAGCACGTCGCCGCGGCGCGCGGGGACCGAGCGCATCAGCTCGTGCGGCAGGCCCATCTTCACCGCGGCGGCGAACAGCGCACGCGAGACGCCATCGACGAAGCCGTGCAGCAGCCGGGCGCCGTCGGCGGTGTCGACGACGAGCCACGCCTCGTCCTTCGAGGCCGTCCCCGGGTGCGTCGCCGCGTAGTCGTCGCCGGGATGCACCTGCACGCTCAGGTCCTCGGCGGCGTCGATGAGCTTCACGAGGATCGGGAACCGCTCCGGCGGGCGCGCCGTGCCGACGAGGTCGTGGCCGTGGGCGCGCACGAGGGAGCCTAGGGTGGCGCCGGCGAAGGCCGCGCAGACGGGGTGATCGTCGACGGTGGACTGGCCTTCGGGCAGGTCGGCGACCTCCCACGACTCACCGACGGCGACGGCTACGGGCGGGCGATGTCCTGGGCGCTGCTTGGCCGGCAGCCGCGAGAGCCGCGAGCCCCCCCAAAGCTTCTCCACGAAGACCGGTCGCATCGGCAGCGGCGGTAGGCGAACCATCGGGGCGCAAATACCGCGACGAGCCCCTTGCGAGAAGCGCGGCGTTTGTGTTGCGTGCGCAGGGTCGGGTTCCCGCGTTCGGTCGATTGCGCGGGCATCGTCAGTGGAGGTGGTCGTGATCGAAGCAGAGGGAGTGCGCAAGCTCTACGGCGGCAAGGTCGCTCTCGACGACGTCAGCTTTCGCATCGAGCGCGGCGAGGTCGTCGGCTTTCTCGGGCTGAACGGCGCGGGCAAGACGACAATGCTGCGGATCCTGTGCGGGCTGCTGCTGCCGTCGGGGGGCCGCGTGCTCGTGAACGGCGTCGACGCCGTCGACGACCCCCTCGCGCTGCGCCGCTCGATCGGCTTCCTGCCCGATCGCCCGCCGCTTTATGGCGACATGACCGTGCAGGACATGCTGCGCTACGCCGGCCGACTGCACGGCGTGGCCCACCGCGAGCTCGACCGCCGCGTCGACGAGGTCATCGCGCTCACCGGGCTCTCGCGGGTGGCGAGCGACCTGGTCGACACGCTGTCGCACGGGTTCCGCCAGCGCGCCGGCATCGCGACGGCCATCGTGCATGCCCCACGTCTGGTCGTGCTGGACGAGCCCATCTCGGGGCTCGACCCGGCGCAGATCGTCGAGATGCGCGCGGTCATCCGCGGCCTCAAGGACCGCCACACCGTGCTGATGTCGAGCCACATCCTCGGCGAGGTCTCCGAGACCTGCGACCGAATCCTCGTGCTGCACGGCGGTCGGATCGTCGCCCAGGGCAGCGAGGCCGACCTCGTCCGCGGCGGCGCTGTCCGCGTGGAGGTCGTCGCCCGTGGCGCCCTCGCCGCGCTCAAGGAGCCCTCACCCCTCGCCGTCGCTGGCGTCACCGACGTCGAGACCATCGCGGTCGACGGCGGGTTGGTTCGCCTGCGGGCCCGCGTCGCCGACGACGCTGCCCGCGAAGGGCTGGTGCGTGCGCTCGTGGTGGCCGGCTTCGGGGTGCGCAGCGTCGTGCCCCTCGAGAGCGGTCTCGAAGCCCTGTTCCTGCAGCTCACCGCCGGCGAGGCGTCCGCCGCCGCCAGCGCCCCCGGAGTCGCCGCATGATCGCTGCCCTGTACATCGCCCGCCGCGAGCTGCACGGATACCTCGCGTCGATGACCGGCTGGCTGATCCTCGCGCTCGTGCTGCTCGCTGACGGCCTGCTGTTCAACGGCCTCGCGCTGGCCGGCGAGAAGAAGTCCTTCGACGTCCTGCAGCTGTTCTTCTACTTCTCGTCGGGCACGACGATGGTGGCCTCGGTGTTCATCGCGATGCGGCTGTTCGCCGAAGAGCGCCAGCAGGGCACGATGGTGCTGCTCGAGAGCGCCCCGGTGCCCGAGCATATCGTCGTGCTCGGCAAGTTCCTTGGCGCCTGGTCGTTCCTGCTGCTGCTGCTGCTGCTGTCGGGGTACCTGCCGGCCCTCGTGGTCGTGAACGGCAAGGTCACCGTCGGGCACGTCCTCGCCGGCTACCTCGGCCTCGCGCTGCTTGGCGCCGCCTGCATCGGGATCGGCGCGTTCGCGTCATCGCTGGCGAAGAACCAGATCCTCGCGGCGGTGCTTGCCGGCGCGATCATCGTCGCGCTGCTCCTGTCGTGGACGCTGGCACGCAAGATCGAAGGACCGGTGGGCGACGTCGTCGGCTTCCTCGATCTCTTCGACCAGCACTACCGCACGTTCTCGCGCGGCACCGTGAAGCTTGGCAGCGTCGCCTATTACGCCGCGCTCACCTACGGCGCGCTGCTTTCGACCACGGCGGTGCTGGCGGCGCGCCGGTGGAGGGCCTGACCGTGACGACCACCCCCGTCCCCCCATCGTCCACGCCGTCGTCCACGCCGTCGTCCACGCCGTCGTCCACGTTGTCGTCTTCCGCGCCGCGCGCCCCCCTGCCCCGCTGGCCGACCGTGCTCGCCGCGCTCGCGCTCGCGCTCGTCTTCGCCGGCGGCCGACTGCTCGCTGAGCCGGCCCCGCCGCTGTTCGTCGCCGGCATCGCCCTCGCGCTCATCGGCGCCTCCGGGCGACGTCCGCGCGGCGACGACCACGGCGTGCGCGCGCTGCTGCGACAGGCGACCCTGGCCCACGGCGCCCTCGCCGCCGGCGGCGGCCTTCTGCTCGCCCGCGTCGTCGGCGAGGTGTTGTCCGAGGACGTCCACAACGTCCTCTTGAGCCTCGGCCTGTTCCTGACCGCGGGCGGCGCGGCGCTCGTGTTCGTGCTCGAGCTGCTGATGGCGCAGGCGCGGCCGTCGGGGTTCGTCGAGCGCGCCCGCGTCGAGCGCGCGGTGCGCACGGCGGTGACGCTGTGGTCGGCGACGGGTTTGCTCATCGGCGCGGTCTACGCGGCGCACAAGGCCGACGTGCGCTTCGATCTGGCCTACGCCGCGCCGTCGTCGCCGTCAGGCGCGACCCTCGCGCTGCTCGACACGGCGGCGTGCGGCGACGACAAGGCGCCGCCCGAGGTCTTCCTGTTCTTCGAGCGCGGCAGCGGCGCGCTGGCCGAGATCGACGACTACTTTGCCCAATTGGCGCAGAAGGGCGCGCGCCTGGCGACCCTCGATCAGGCGCTCGACCCGGCCCTCGCCAGGGAGCTGAAGGTCACGAAGAACGGCACCATCGCCGTGCGCTGCGGCGTCCGCAGCGAGGCGTACACGCTGGGCGTCGATCGCGACGAAGCGCAGAAGAAGCTGCCCAAGCTCGATGGCGAGGTGCGCACCCGCCTCGGCAAGGTCACCCGTGACGCGGTGACGGTCTATTTCACCGTCGGTCACGGCGAGCGGTCGTTCGGCGAGAACGACAAGGCCGGCCGCGCGGCAGGCAAGGCGCTCAAGCGCCTCGTCGAGAGCCGCAACGGCAAGGCGCAGAAGCTCGGCGTCGCGGACGGCCTCAGCGAGCGCGTGCCCGACGACGCCGCCCTGGTCGTGCTGCTCGGGCCGACGCAGCCCTTCCTGCCCGAGGAGGCGCGGGCGCTCGCCGCCTACGTCGACGGCGGCGGCGCGATGGCGGTGTTCGTCGACCCGCCCGCTCCCGGCACGGCGGCGACGGCGACTGGCGACGACCCGCGGACCGCCGCCGCCGCGGCGACGGCGTCGCTGCAGCCGCTCTGGACGGCCCTCGGGCTCGGCGTCGGCGGCGCCGAGCTCGTCAATGACAAGGAGTACGTCAAGCAGTCGGGCACCGCCGCCGACCACGTCTTCCTCTTTTCGACGAGCTTCGGCGCCCACAAGGCAGTGAAGACGCTGTCGGGCTACCGCGGGCGGGCCGCGCTGCTCTTCCAGCAGGCGCAGAAGGTCACGCGCCCCGAGGGCGATCGCGGCGACGGCGGACCGAAGGTGTCGATGATCGCCCGTTCGGCGGCAGCGACGTGGGAAGACACCACCGCCGATCGCCGCTTCGACGCCGTCGGCGAGCAGCGCGGCGTGTTCGACTTCGCCGGCGTCGTCGAGAAGAAGGTAGGCGACAAAGAGGCCCGCGCGCTGGTCGTCGGCGACGCCGACGTAGTCGGCGACGTGCTGATGACCAACGAGGCTAACGCGGTCTTCGCCTGGGAGTCGCTGCTGTGGCTGCTGCGCGACGACGACGCCCCGGCCGGCGCGGTCACCGTGGACGAGGATGTGCCGGTACGGCACACGCGCGACGAGGACACCGCGATTTTCTACGGCACCGTTCTGGGCGGACCGGCGGTCCTCGTGCTCGGTGGGCTCGCCAGTGTGAACCGGCGGCGCCGTCGACGCACGGATGCTCCCGCAGCAGGAGGTGCGGCGTGACCCGCGCAAGCATGTGGATCCACCTTGGCCTCTGCGCCATGGCGATGGCGCTGGCCTGGCGCGCAGCGCACACGGTACGCGAGCGCACCGGGCCATCGTCGACGACGCTGCTGGCCGCAGAGGCCGGCGACGTCGCCAGCGTCGACTACACCTGGGACAAGGGCACGACGCGCGTTCAGCGTGACGGCGCGACGCTCGTCGTCAGCGTCGACCGCGAGCTGCCGCCCGGGCCCGCGGGCAAGGGCGACAAGAAGGCCGACAACGGCGATGCGTCGAAGGGCGCCGAGGCGAACGCCGACGCCGGTGCGACGGCCGCGGTCGAGGCGGCCGCCGCACCGGCGCCGACCCGCGAGCAGCAGCGCTTTCCCGGCGGCAAGCCGGTGGGCAACGCGGTGAAGGCCCTCGAGCCCCTGCGCTCGAAGCGGACGCTCGGTGTCGTCGACGACGCGCGCCTCACGGCGATGGGCCTGGCAAAGCCGGCGCGCACGCTGGCGGTGACGACGCGGTCGGGGCGCTCGCTCGTACTCGAGCTTGGCGACGCCTCCTTCGGGTCGCAGGGGCGCTACGCCCGCGTCGCTGGCGAACCGGTGGTGCATCTCATCGACGCCGCCGTGGTCGCCGGTTTCGAGGGCGGCGTCGATGCCCTGGTCGATAAGCAGCCCCTGAGCGCCGAGCTCGAGCAGGTGCGCGGCTACGCGCTGAGGGCCGGGGACCGCGCGGCGACCTTCGTACACGTCGCGCGGGAGCAGCCGAGCAAGCGGCACTTCGCGCGCCGCGACGACACCAGCGCAAAGGACGAGGCGGCGACGAAGCTGTTCGGCACGCTGCGCAACCTGCGGGGCACGAAGCTCGCGGACGCCGCCGTGGCCGACGCCGCCGGCAGCGTCGTCGCTGCGTTTGCCGTCGAGGCGTCCGAGCCCTTCCTCGTCGAGATCGTCGAACGCGGCGACGGCGGCGGGCACCTGGCGCGGGTGCAGCCGTGGACCTGGGAACTGTCGACGACGCCGGCAAAGGAGCTGCTCGACGACGTCGACGCCGTCTTTGCGCCGTAGAAGGGCCGCGACGCTGCCGCGCGCACGCGACCTCTGGCGCTGTCCGTGCGTCTTGCCAGAGCCTCAGTCGACGAAGCGGGCGCGCAACGCCGGCGAGGGGATCATGCACTCGTCCTTGCGGCCAAACCACGCATAGCGGCGCCGCGCGACGACGTCGTAGACCGCGTCGCGCAGCACGCGCGGCACGAGCAGCCCCACGCCCATCAATGACCACGGTGCGCGCAGGTGACAGGCCGCCCGCAGCGCCGCGTCGGAGCGGACGTAGGCGCGTCCATTCTCGACGAGCACGAGGCTGTCGAGGCGCGCCGGGTCGACGCCCAGCGGGGGCAGCGCCCCGGCCGCGTAGGCCGACTGCAGCGATGCGAAGCGAAGCGTGGGCTCACGCTCGCGTTCAAGGACGAAGCCCACGCTGGCCGCGCAGAAGTTGCAGACGCCGTCAAAGAACAGGGTGGGCGGGGTGTCGGTCATGGGCGCTCCGCGGTCGGTGGTCACTTTAGCGGTGCGTCGGCTCCTCGACAGGCAGGGAGGGCTGTCCGGCCCAGAGCAGGCCAGGCCGACGCGACCGGCGGTCGGCGGTTTTCGTGTACCGTCGTCGCCATGGAGCTGAACGACATCCTCGCCGTCGCGATCAAGGTCGGCGCCTCGGACATCCACCTGAAGGCCGGCCTGCCACCGATGTTCCGCATCGACGGCTCGCTGGTGCCGCTGAAGGATGCTCAGCGCATGTCGCCCGAGGACACCGGTCGGATGGTCGCGAGCATCATGAACAACTTCCAGAAGGAGAAGTTCAAGGAAGAGAACGAGCTCGATCTCGCCTACGGAGTGCCGGGGCTCGGGCGTTTCCGCGTCAACGTCTTCATGCAGCGCGGCACCATCGGGGTCGTGTTCCGCGTCATTCCGTTCAAGGTCCTCACCATCGAGCAGCTGAACCTGCCGCGCGTGCTCGAGAAGATCGCCGCCGAAGAGCGCGGCCTGATCCTCGTCACCGGGACCACCGGCTCGGGTAAGTCGACGACGCTGGCAGCGCTCATCGACCACATCAACACCAACAACACCGTCCACATCCTCACTGTCGAAGACCCCATCGAGTTCCTGATCCGCGACAAGCGCAGCGTCGTGAACCAGCGCGAGGTGGGCGTCGACACCAAAAGTTTCGCGCGCGCGCTGCGCTCGGCGCTGCGCGAAGACCCCGACGTCATCCTGGTCGGCGAGATGCGAGACCTCGAGACCATCGAGATCGCGATGACCGCCGCCGAGACCGGCCACCTCGTGATGTCGACGCTGCACACGCTGGACGCGCCCGAGACGATCACGCGCGTCGTCGCCGCGTTCCCCCCCTACCAGCAGCGTCAGGTGCGCCTTCAGCTGTCGGGGATCCTGAAGGCCGTCATCTCGCAGCGCCTCGTGCCCCGCGCCGACGGGCGGGGCCGCGTCGCCGCCATCGAGATCCTGCGCTCGACGGCGCGCACGCGCGAGCTCATCGAGGACAAAGACCGGACGAAGGAGCTCCACGACGCCATCGCCCAGGGCACGACGTCGTATGGCATGCAGACCTTCGACCAGAGCCTGATGTACCTGCTGACCAGCCGCCTGATCACCTACGAAGAGGCGATGCGACAGGCGACGAACCCCGACGACTTCGCGCTGCGCGTGTCGGGGATCGGCGGCACGTCGGATGCTTCATGGGACGGCTTCGACGGCACCGGCGGGCGTCCCGGCGCGTCAGCGGCGCAGCTCGGCTCGATCCCCGCGGTCGCCTTACCGCTTGCAGGCCCCGGGCTTGCTCCGCCAGGCAGCGCCCCGCGCCCGCCGGGAAGCTCCGGCCCGTTCGCGCCTGCGCCCGGGCCGTTCGCCCCAGCCGCCCCCTTTGCACCGGCCGCCGGCGCGGTCGGACGGCCGCCCATGCAGCCCCAGGGCGGCGCCGCGCCGACCACCTCGCCCCTCGAAGAATTCAAGATCGAGCGCTTCTGACGGGCGTCGATGGCCGGCACCCCACAGCGACGCCGGTGCGACGACGACCGTCAGGGCGAGGGCTTGGCCAGCAGCTGATCGCGGTAGCGGCGCGCGTAGTCGACGTAGGTGCGCCAGCCCCCGTCGATCATCGCCTTGTGGTGGTCCTTTACCGGGCCAGCGACGACGGCCGGCGATCCGCGCACGAAGGATCCGGGCGGGATCTCCATGCCCACCGGCACCAGCGAGCCCGCCGCCACGAGCGAGCCGGCGCCGACCTTGACGTTGTCGAGCAGGATCGCGCCCATGCCGATCAGGCAGTCGTCGCCGACGTGACAGCCGTGCAGGATGACGCGGTGCCCGACAGTGACGCGGGCGCCGACGACGGTCTCGCTCCAGCCCTCGGTAAGGTGGACGATGGTGCCGTCCTGGATCGACGTGTCTTCGCCGATCGCGATGCGCCCCATGTCGGCACGCAGCACGGTGCCTGGCCAGATCGACGCGCGCGCGCCCACCGTCGCCTGCCCGATCACGGTGGCGTCAGGGTGGACGAACGCGTCGGGGTGGATCGTCGGGGAGTGACCATCGAGCGCGTGAATCATCGGAGTTCCTGCACCGGCGTCGTCTTCTGCCACAGCGCCGCGGGGACGCCTTCGAACCGGACGCGGTCGCCGGCAGCGAGACCGAGCCTTCGGGCGGTGCCACCCCTCAGCTCGAGCACGAAGCGCGTGGGCCCCTCGATGCGCCGCGACGTCGTCGTCAGTGGCTCGGCGTTCTCGACGATGCCCTTCACGACGAGGTCCTCGTCGATGAAGAGCATATCGAGCGGGATGTACGTGTTCTTCATCCAGAACGACAACTGCTGCTGCCGCTCGAAGAAGAAGATCATCCCGGCGTCGTCGTCGAGGTGCTCGACGAACATCAAGCCCTTCTCGCGCGCTTCGGGGGTCACCGCCAGCTGCGCGCGGAAGCGCTGCGGCCCCCCCGCGCCTTCGACGATGACGACGCCCGTGGCGAGGCCGGACTGTGGCCTGCGTTCGGACGTCTTTGCCGCGCCCCGCGGCGCGCCCGCCCGCGACGGCGACGCGTGCTGGCCGGCAACGGCGTCTTCGCGCGCGGCCGGGCCCTCGGGGATGGCCGTGGTCGGACAGCCCCCGAGGGCCACGACGACGGCGGCGAGGGCGGCGGTCCGCATGCCGCGTCGCGTAGCCGATGACACGCCGCTTGTCAGCCCTTCGCCGCGCCGCGCACGGCGAGCGCGGGCTCCTCGTGCGCGGCGACCGCGTCCTCGGCCACGCTGACGCCGCCGACGGCGAGGGCCCGGCGCGCCCCGCGCTCGACGTCGGCGAGGGCGCGACGATCGGCGAGCGCCTCGGCCTCGGCCACGGCAGAGGCGAGGGCGTCGAGATCGTCGGACAGGCGGCCCGCCTGCTCGGCGACGGCGGTCAGCTCGACGTGGAACCGCTCGCGATCGCTGACGCGGTGCTGCGCGACGGCCAGGCGCAGCCGCTCGAGCAGCGCCAGCTGCGCATCGACGGCCGCCTCGGCGCGCCCCATGCCGAGCTTGAGCCCGTCGATGGCGGCGCGCTGCGCCTGCAACGCGGCGAGCGCGCGACCGAGGTGCCCACGGATGACGTCATCGCTGGTGGCGGCAAGCCGCTGCTCGAGGTCGGCAAGCTTGTCGTCGACGGCCTTGACCTTCGGGCTGTGCAGATCGTCGTGGATCTGCCCCCAGGTGCGCGCCGTCTCGAGCAGGCCGTCGACGAGCCCGCGGGTCTGCTTCGTCGCCTCGGCCTTCGTAGCTTCGTCCATCGCCGGATCGCGGGCTAGCGCGACGCCGATCTCGTGCCAGGTCGACAGCCCCTCGGCGATCTTGGCCCGAACGGGCGCGGCGAGGCCGTCCATGACGTCGTCGGCCTTCGCCGCGAGTGGATCCGGCGCCGGCTGCAGTCGCCGCGCCCCGGCGCCCGCGGCGATCCACAGCCCGAAGATGCCCGCCAGCGTCGCCGTCGACAGCGCCGTCGGCGCCGCCTCCGACGCCGCGAAGCGCGCGGCATTGTCGAGAGCCGCGGCGCCAACGCCCCCGGCCAGCGCCGCCGCGAGCACACCGACGGCGCGGGCGCCACCACGGGCAGCGTCGTCCACGACCAGCAGCGCACCGAGGGCAGCACCGCCGAGGGCTCCGCCGGCGACGGCTCCGGACACGCCAAGCCCCAGACGCCACGACAACGCCGCGAAGCCCATCCCGGCGACGACGCCACCGACGGAGCCCACGACGCTGCGCACCGCCCACCCCGGCCCACCGCCCGCTGGCGGCGCGCGCGTCACCGCCGCTCCGAGGGCACCACCGAGGAGCGCCGAGGCCCCCGCCGCGGCGAGCAACGGCGCGCTCACCCCGGCGAGCCCCGCCACGGCGCCGGTGGCGGCGGCGCCGACGGTCACGGCGAGGGTCTCGCGAAAGAACGCAGCTGGGTCGCGGAAGACGACGGTCACGGTGGCTCCGGGGCGACGCACAACAGGTGGATGCAGAAGGAAGAGACCGGCAAGGAGCCCGCGTTCTCGACGGACGGGAGCGGGCGACGAGGGTCCGCGACGCCGTCGCCGCCGATGCTCCGTCGGACCCTCAGCGGCGCAGGCCGAACGCGCGGGCCTTCTGGGCCTTCACGATGTCCATGCCCGCCTCCGACGACGGGGCCGACGCCGCCGACACCGACTCGAGCACGCGATCGACGTTCTCGGCCTCGCGCAGCAGGACCGCGTTGCCAGTGCGCGTCGCCGCCGCCGACAGGTCGGCCTTCGCCTTCTGCAGGTTGGTGCGCGCCACCGCCGCGTCACCCGCCGACCACGCGCTCATCGACGCCGTCAGCGCGAGCGACGCCTCGACCTGCAGCACGCGGACGCGGACGTCGTCGGCGCGGCTGCCGTTCAGCAGGGCGATGTCGGCGGTGGGCTTGACGCGGAACGCGTCGGCGCGCTGGGCGACGAGCGACTCGGCGGCGGCGCCCGGCCGGCGGTAGACGAGCTCGGGCGCGGCGAAGCCGACGTCGCTCGCGTGGGCGACGTCGACCTTGACGAGCACGTGGCGCTCCTCGCCGGCGGCGAGGTCGCCGATGTCGACGACGAGCTTGTCGGCGTTGCCGACGTCCTTCTGGCCGGGGGCGCCGACCGCGCGCAGGCCGGGCGCGAGGGCGCGCGGCAGGTGCAGCTTCACACCCGCGGCGATGACGTTGCGGCCGTGCTGCAGCTCATCGTCGAGGACGCGGGCCAGCTGATCGCCCGTGCGCAGATAGTGGTAGCGGCCGCCGCCGTCGACGGCGAGGGCCTCCATCAGGTCCTCGTTGTAGTCGAGCCCGAGGCCCAGCGTGGTCGTCGTCGCGCCGAGCCCGCGCAGCGCCGCCGCGTGGCCGGTCAGGGTCACCGTGCTGCGATCGCCTTCGGTGGGGCGGCCATCGGACACGAGCACGACGCGGCCCACTCGGCCGCCGAGGGTGCGCTGCTGCAGCTGCGTGCGGGCGGCCATCAGCCCGCCGTCGATGTTCGTGCCGCCGCCCTCCTCGATGCGGCGGACGATGTCCAGGGCCTGCCGCCGCGCCGACGACGTCAACTCGGTGAGCGCGAGTTCGACGGTGACGTCGGAGCCGTAGGTGACGATGGCGAGCAGGTCGCCATCGGCCATGCCCTGCACGAACCGCTCGGCGGCGGCGCGCGCGGCGTCGATCTTGTCGCCGGCCATGCTGCCCGAGCGATCGACGACGAGCACGGCGGCCAGCGGCGCGCGGGTCTGCACCCCCGACGCCTTGACCGCGACATCGAGCCACAGCGGCTCGGTGGCGCCGGTCTGCAACCACGCGCGGTCGAGGGTGGCCGTCACCTCGAGCACGCCGTCGCCGTACACGAGGCGCGACACCGGGGCGTCCGACGGCGGCGCCGGGTGCTCTACCGGGGGCGACGGCGGCGCGGCCAGCCGGGGAACAAGCAGGAACGCGCCGGCCAGAGTGGAGAGCGCGAGTCCGTAGACAACGACGTGACGCTGCATCGGGGAACTCCCTTCGGGCGCCTTCGCCAGCCAGCTCTCTGGGGAGCCGCCAGCGCGACGACGGTTCGGACAACCGCGCGCGGCGCCCGGTTTCTTCCGGAGTATGAACGAACGGGGGCGCGCCGCGATCTGCGGACTGGATCCGGGGCGACGACCATCGGCGGTGCGGCGCACCACGGGATGCCCCGGTCGACCGTCCCGCCGGAGCTCGAGAGATCGGGCCATCCCGCCGCGCGCGTTGCGGCAGTCGTGAGCCCGTGTGACGTTCTTGGCCGTCGTGTCGGACGGATCGCATCGCAGCTTGCCCGCGGGGTTCGTCGGTGCCCTCGTCGCGGCAGCGACCGTCCTTGTCTTCGTCGACGCACGCCACAACGGGTTCATCCACGTCGACGACCCCTACTACCTGACCCAGAACCCGTGGGTCCGGCTTGGCCTGACCGCCGAGACGGCGCGCTACGCGCTCACCAGCCGCGACGTCTGGAACTGGCACCCGCTCACCTGGTGGTCACACCTGCTCGACGTGGAGCTCTTCGGGGTCGACGCCGGTGCGCACCACCTCGTCTCGGTGGCGCTGCACGCCGCGGCAGCCGTCGTCGTCCTCACCATCGCCCGACAGTTGGGGGCGCGGCCGGGCGTCGCGGTGTTCGTCGCCCTTGCGTTCGCGCTGCATCCGCAGCGGGTCGAGTCCGTCGTCTGGCTCTCCGAGCGGAAGGACATTCTCTGCACGCTCTTCTTCCTCGCGGCGGTGTCGACCCACCTCGCCTTGCGCGCTGCCGAAGCACGGCCGGCCCGGCGGCGGGCCGGCCTGCGGCTGCTGCGCCTCGGAGCGGCGCTGGCGGCGACGATGGCCAAGCCGATGGCGGTCACCCTGCCCTTCGCGCTGCTCCTCCTCGACATCTGGCCAGGCGGCGTTTCCTGGACGGCGAGAGCCCTCGCTGGCCGCCTGCGCGAGAAGCTCGAGCTGCTCATCGTGGCCGGGTGTGGATCGAGCCTGACACTCTGGGCCCAGGAGCGGATGCTTCCGGTCCCGGGCCCCTTCGCCGAGCGCGTCGGCGACGCCGCGTGGGCGGTGTGCTGCTACATCGCCGAATTCATCGTCCCGGTCGCGCTTTCGTTCAGCCATCCGCGGATCGATCTGCGGCCCCCTCCGGCCGTCGCCGTGCTCACGGTGGTCGTCGTGGGAGCCCTCGTGCTCGCCGCCGTGGTCCTGCTGCCGCGGCGGCCGGCGCTCGGGGTGGCCTGGCTGTGGTTCGTGGGACTGCTCTTCCCCACGCTCGGCATCGTCAGCATCGGCAGCGCGCTCTACGCTGACCGCTACACCTATCTGCCGTCGCTCGGCCTGATCGCTCTGGCGGTCTTCGCCGTGGACGCCGTCGTCCCTGACCATCGTGTTCGGGCGGGTCTCGGCCTCGCAACGCTCGCGCTCTGGGCCGGACTCACGACCCGGCTCGTGCCGGTCTGGGCTTCGTCGGAGTCGCTGGTGCAGCATTCCCTCGCGGTCCAGCCCGACGACGGCGACCTGCTCCGCGTCTTTGCGCAGGCGGCGGCGGGACGGGGCGAGCTCGACCTTGCTCTCGGCGCCGCCCTCGCGGCCGAGCGGGTCCGCCCGAACGCGGGCACCGCCGACTTTGTGGGGCAGGTGCTCCTGCGCCGGGGCGATCGCGCCGGCGCACGCGCCGCCTTCGAGCGCGCGTTTGCCTACGACGCCGACGACATCCTCACCCGGGTCCACCTCGGCGAGATGGCGCTCGCGGCGGGCCAGTGGGGCGTTGCGGTCGGGCATCTCGAGCGAGCAGTTGCGCTCGATCGCTCACGCCGCACCCTGCTGGCGCTTGCCCACGCGCGCGAAGCCGTCGGCGACGACGTGGCGATGGCGAGGCTCCGTGACGAGGCCGCGTTGCTCCCCGCTGCCCCCGATTTCCGGGGACCACGCGGCGCGTTTCCCGACCCTACGCCCGGCGACGAGTCCGCGCCCGACGCGCAGCGCGCGGAGCCTGCCCCACCGGAAGGGCCCTCGAATGAATCAGTTGATTGACGAATCGCGAGCGAGGGGCGCCTGACAAGGAGAGCCGCAGGGGCGTGGCCGTCGCCACGCACCGAGGACGCGACGCGGCCAACGGCGATGGATCGCTCGCAAGATCGAGCAGGTTCTTCCTTCGCGGGCCCTCTGCCCGTCGATGCTCGCCCTCTGACGCAAGGCGCTAGGACGCCAGGGACACCGGCGGAGAGCGGCGGAGAGCGGCTTCGCGCCCCGTTCGTCGACGAGTCGGCTGGCCCCACGGGAGGCCGATCATCCAGCGGGCCGTCAGCCCCGCCGCAAGGCGCGGGCGACGTCGCGGGAGGCCTCGCGCGCGCGGATGCTGTCGCGCTTGTCCTCCTTGGTCTTGCCCTTGGCCACGCCGACCAGGACCTTCGCCCATGGTCCCTTGAAGTACAGCTTGAGCGGCACCAGCGTGTACCCGCGCTCCTCGGTCAGCTTGCGTATCTTCTCGAGCTCGCCCTTGTTCACCAGCAGGCGACGTTTGCGGCTCGGGTCGAGCTCTTCGATCGTGGACTGCTGCCGGTAGCGGTCGATCTTGAGGCTGTGCAGCCACAGTTCGCCGCCATCGAGCATCGCGAAGGCGTCGGCGAACGACACATTCTTCGACCGCAGGCTCTTCACCTCGGCGCCCTTCAGCTCGATCCCGCACTCGAACGTCTCGCCGATCTCGTAGTCGTAACGAGCCCGCCGGTTCTCGGCGATGCGCCCGTCATCCTTGGCGTCCTTCTTCGGCGGCATGCGTGCTCTGTACGCCGTCGACGACGCGCTGTCACACGCCGGCGGAAGACGCCGCCGGTCGCGCGTGCCAGGGGGCCCGACCGGCAGAGTCTGGCGAGCGATCGAGCGAGGCGAGATGCCGGTCAAGGAGCGCAGCGCGCACCGTGCGTCGAGGACGAGGCGCGCGTGCACAAGCGACGACGGCCGACAACAAGGTCGCAGCCGGCTTCCTGTCGGCGCTTCAGTGATGGCCGACGACGCG
The DNA here is from genome assembly GCA_016874845.1 of Deltaproteobacteria bacterium. Classification (GTDB taxonomy): domain Bacteria; phylum Myxococcota; class UBA727; order UBA727; family VGSZ01; genus VGSZ01. Next base: position 8,374 of record VGSZ01000012.1, on the reverse strand, counting down.
GCCGTGCACCAGCGTCAGCGACTCCTTCGTCGCCGTCGCCGCCGCCTTCGGTCGCGGCGCGTGGAAGGCGTGGTCGTCGTCGGGGAACACCCCGCGCTTGACCTCGTCGACGTAGGCGCGGACCGCGTCGCCGACCACCGCGGCGCCGTCGACGTACTTCTTCACGAATTTCGGGGTGAAGTCGGGGTTCAGGCCGAGCAGGTCGTACAGCACCAGCACCTGACCGTCGCAGCCCGCTCCCGCGCCGATCCCGATGGTCGGGATGGCAAGGGTCTCGGTGATCTCGGTGGCGAGGTCGATGGGGATGCCCTCGAGCACCACCGCGTAGGCGCCCGCCGCCTCGAGGGCGACGGCGTCGTCGAGGACGCGCTGGCGGCTCTCGGGGTCCTTGCCCTGCACGACGAAGCCACCCATGGCGTGCACGCTCTGCGGCATCAAGCCGACGTGGCCCATCACCGGGATGCCGGCCTCGACGAGGCGCGCCACTGTCGGCGCCAGCTGCCGCCCGCCCTCGAGCTTCACCGACGACGCCCCGGACTGCAGCAGGCGGGCGGCGTTCTTCAGCGCCTCCTCGGGGCTCGTCTGGTAGCTCATGAAGGGCATGTCGCCGACGACGTGGGCGCGGGCGACGCCGCGGGCGACGGCGGCGGTGTGGTAGGCCATCTGCTCGACGCTGACGTTCAGCGTGTTGGCCTCGCCCTTGACGACCATCCCGAGCGAGTCGCCGACGAGGATCATGTCGACGCCAGCCGCATCGAGCAGCCGGGCGAAGGTCGCGTCGTAGCCGGTCAGCATCGTGATGCGCTGACCATCCTTCTTCATCTGCGCGAGGGTGCGCAGGGTGACCGGCTTGCGGCCAGCACCCGCGGGCGTGATCGGCGCGTGCGATGACATACAGACGCTTTCCGGACCGCGCGCTGGCCCTCGAGCGAGGAGGTGCCCGCCGGAGGATTCCGGTCGAGCCCGTCTGCCCAGCCTTCGATCCGCCCCGGCCATCCGGGTGCCGGCGTCGAGTGTAGCGGCACCGGCGGCGGCGGCCACCCCCTGCGTCGGCCGCCAGGGATGCGCCAGAGACGACGGAGGACGAGCAGACCCTGGCGTCTGCTGCCTGGACGCCTCCGCGTCCTCGACGTCACGCGCGGCCGCCGGCAGCCCGGCAGACCAGGCGCTTGCCATCCCCTCAGGACCGGCGGTGCCCGTCGACGCCGCAAGACGGGCGTGCTGCCCTCGGCTAGACTCTTGCCCATGAGTGCCCTGCGTCTCTCCCTGGCGTTCGTGTACCTGCTTGTGTCCGCGGGGTGCCCCGACAGCACGCCTCCCGCCGGCGACGGTCAGGCGGGCGAAGGCGAAGGCGAGGGCGAGGGCGAGGGCGAGGGCGAAGGGGAGGGCGAAGGCGAGGGCGAGGGCGAGCGGCCCCCGACGGAGCCCATCCGCGAGCCCGAGGTCGGGCACCCCGACAACGCCTCGCGCGACTCGGACTGCGACGGGCTCACCGACCTCGAAGAGTTCGCCGACACCTACGCCGGCGGGCGGCGCACGAGCCCCGGCGACTACGACAGCGACGACGACGGCGTTGCCGACGGCGTCGAGGCGGGCCGCACGCAGACCATCGACATCGAGTGCCCGCTCACCTGGCTCGACGCCGACCCGGCGACGACCACGTCGCCCGTGGCCGCCGACAGCGACGGTGACTGCCGCGCCGACGGCGTCGAGGACGCAAACGGCAACGGCCGCGTCGACGCCGGCGAAGGCGACCCGAACGCCGCCGACAGCGACGGCGACGGTCTGCTGGACCGCGTCGAGGACGCGAACTGCAACGGTCGCGCGGATGCCGGGGAGACCAGCGCCGCCGACGCCGACAGCGACGACGACGGGCTGCGCGACGGCGTCGAGGTGGCCGACGGCCTCGATCCTCTCGAGCCCGACAGCGACGGCGACGGCGTCCCCGACGGCGTGGACGTGAACCCGGGCCAGGCCGATCCCGACAGCGACGGCGACGGTCTGCCCGACAGCGTCGACGCTGCGCCCAGTGATCCCGACCGCGACGACGATGGCCTGACCGACGGCCAGGAGGACGCGAACCGCAACGGCCTCGTCGACGCCCCCGAGACCGACCCGAGCCGCGCCGACACCGACGGCGACGGCCTCGACGACGCCGCCGAGCGGGCGGCGAACACGAACCCGCGGCTCGCCGACAGCGACGGCGACCTGCTGACCGACGGCGTCGAGGTGACCCGGACGCGTACCGACCCGAACGACCGCGACAGCGACGACGACGGGCTCTCCGACGGCCTCGAAGACAGGAATGGCGACGGCGTCGTCGGGCCGGCGAACCCGGCCGGCCAGGAGACCGACCCGCGCGACGCCGACACCGACGACGACGGCATCATCGACGGCGCTGAGGACCGCAACCGGAACGGCCGCGTCGACGCCGGCGAGACCGATCCCCGCGTGGGCGACCGCGACGGCGACAACGACGGGCTCTCCGACCAGCAGGAGGCCGCGCTCGGCACGAACCCCGCCGTCGCCGACACCGACGGCGACGGCATCGACGACGGCGACGAGGTGACCACGACGGGCACCGACCCGCGCCTCGCCGACACCGACGGCGACGGCGTCACCGATGGAGTCGAGACCAGCACCGGCACCAACCCGCTGCGCGCCGACACCGACGGCGACGGCATCGTCGACGGCGTCGAGGACGCCGACCGCGACGGCGTGCGCGATCCCACCGAGACCGACCCGCGCGACGCTGACACCGACGATGACGGCGTCATCGACGGCGCCGAGGACGGCAACCAGAACGGCCGCGTCGACCCGGGCGAGCTGAACCCCCTCGATCCCGCCGACGTCGTTGGCAGCCCGTCGGTGGGCGCGGCGTGCGGCGCCCCGATCACACCGGGGCTGTTCGCCCGCAGCGAGGCCGACGTCCTGCTGGCGCTGGCCCCGTCCCTCGGCGGCGCCGGCTTCGCCGCCGGCGACGTGCGGCCCGTCGTCCGCGGCGGCCAGACCGTCGGCAGCTCGGCCGTCGATCGCGGCAAGAACATCTTCGCCTTCGCCGTGCGCACGACGCCGGCGGCCACGGCGCAGGCCCAGCTGACGACGATCGAAAACGGCCTCGGCGCGGACCTGTCGCTGCCGCTGACGCAGAATTTCACGACGTGGGACGGCTTCGAGGCGGCGCGCGGCACCTACAACCTCGACAGCGTCGCCTTGACCGCGACGCGGCTGACGCAGGTGGCGCGCCTGGCGCTCGGCCTCGCGCCCACCGAGACCTTCGACCTCGACTTCGCGCAGGCCAACGGCGAAGCCGGGGCGGTCAAGCTCGGGCTCGTCGTCGTGCGGCGCAGCGCGACCACCGCCATCGTCATTGGCGTCGCCACCAGCCTCGCGCAGTTCGGCAACGCGACGTCGGGGCGCGACTTCCGCCTCGAGGACCTCGCAGGCGGCACCGCCCTTGGTCAGGTGGGCGACGCCATCGGCACGCAGTGCGACGTCAAAGCGGCGCAGGCCGACGTGCCCGTCGACTTCCTCTGGGTGATCGACAACTCGGGGTCGATGGGGGACGAGATCAACGCCGTCGGGCAGGCCGTCGCCGACTTCTCGGCGGCCATCGCCAACACCGACCTGGACACGCGCGTCGCGGTGACGACCACCGAGTTCCAGTACCGCACCGCCGGCCCGACGTTCTCCAACGCCGACGACGTCACCGGCGAGTGCGTGTTCGACGGCACCACGCTCGGGCCGGCGTACCAGATCGGTCCGACCACGTTCGTCCCCGCGACGCGGATCTGCGCCTGCGCGTTCACCGGCCCGACCGAAGGCGCGGCGTTCTCATCGTGCATCCAGGAGATCCGCCGCTTCGACTCGTTCTGCCAGCGCTTCACGGGGAACAACACGCAGTGCACGAACCAGGGCTGCCTCGTGAGCAACAACGAGTGCGTCGCCCGCGAGCTCGGCGGCAGCGGCGCCGAGGGCGGCTACGCCGCGGCCCAGGAGTTCCTGAGCAGCGTGCTGACGTCGTCGTCGTCGCCGCCGCGCCGCAAGCTGCGGCCCGAGGCGAAGGTCGTCACGCTGTTCATCAGCGACGCCGGCGAGCAGTCCACGGCCACCGACACCACGCGGATCCCCTACCTGCCGTCGTCGGCGTTCTCGGGGCGCTCGCTGTCGCCCGATGAGACGACCGCGCTGGCGACGTCGGTGCAGTTCTGGTCCGACTTCTTCGCGCCGCCGGCCGGGGCCGCGGCAAGCGCCGGCTGGGACCCGACGCGGGTCGGCGAGCCGCCGATGATCCTCGCCGGCATCCTCTGCCCGCTCGCCACGCAGGTGAAGCTGAACGCGCAGGGTCAGCCTGTGCGGGCCAACGGCTGCAACGGCGAGGAGGACAACACCGGCGTCGAGGTCCCGTCGTTCGACGCCAACGGCGTCGGGTCACAGCGCTTCGGCATCCGCCGCTACTACGACGTCATCAACCAGCTCGCCGGCCTGACCGGCTCCATCGCCGACACCGTCGGCGACGGCTTTCAGGGCCCCGACCTCGCCAACATCTCGGCGACCATCGAGGCGATCCTGCGCGCCGTCGTCACCGGCACCTCGCCCTACCAGCTGAGCAAGGCGCCGATCTCGTCGACGGTCAAGGTCGCGCTCGAGCAGCCCACCGTCGGCGCCTGCAACGTCGCCGACGTGCCCCGCGTGACCGACCTGAACGGCGACGGCTTCCTGTACGACGCCGCGACGAACCGCATCGCCTTCGTCGGCGACTGCCGGCCCGCCGGCACCGGCACCGACGTCGTCGCCAGCTACCGCACGTGGATCGACCTGACCGGCGACCCCGACGGCGCGCCGCCGCCCTGCGGCGGCGACTGCCCCGACCCCCTCGTGTGCGTCAACGACCAGTGCGTCTGCCCGAGCGACTGCGGCCAGGCGGGCGGCCTCGACGCCGGGCAGACCTGCGACACCACCACCGACGGCGACGGCGACGGCTACCCCGACTGCGCCGTCGAGTGCCTGCCCGACTGCGGCGGCTGCGCCCCCGGCAGCGTCTGCGACACGGCAGCGTGCGCCTGCGAGTGCCCCGCCGACTGCAACTTCGGCGGTGAGCTGCCGGAAGGCTTCGTCTGCAACCCCGCGACGTGTCAGGCCGAGTGCGCTCCCGACCGCTGCGTCGGCGACGACCCCGGCGGCAACTTCGTCTGCGGCGCCAACTGCGTCTACGAGTGCCCCGACGACTGCGGCGGCGGCCTCGGCGCCAACGAGCGCTGCAACCCGGCGACCTGCGAGCCCGAGTGCGCCCCCGACTGCAACGCCAACTGCGACGGCTACACGACGTGCAACTCCGCGACCTGCGGCTGCGAGTGCGTCGAGAACGCCACCTGCAGCCCAGGCTTCGCCTTCGACCCGGTCGCCTGCACCTGCGTCTGCGACGCGGCCGCCCTCGCCTGCCCGGCGACGCACAACGTAAACCTCGACGACTGCAGCTGCGACTGCGCGCCACAGTGCAACGGGACCTGCCTCGGCGGGCTCGTGTGCGATCCAGGGCGCTGTGAATGTCTGGGGGTCGAAGGTTGAGCGACGGAAGGCGCGGGGCTCCGGCGGTAGCGGACGACGTCAGGCAACGCTTCCTCGGCGCGGCGCTCCTGTGCGCCAGCGGCGGCCTTGGGCTCGTCTACCAGACCGTCTGGCTCCGCGAGCTGCGCGTCATCTTCGGCGCCAGCACGGCGTCGACGTCGGCGGTGCTCGCCTTGTTCCTCGGTGGGCTCGGGCTCGGCGCCTGGGTGCTCGGCCCGCGCATCGAGCGGGCTGCGCGACCGTTGGCGACGTATGGCTGGCTCGAGATCGGTACGGCGGCGCTGGCCGCGGCGAGCCCGCTCCTGCTCGACGTCGTCCATCGCGTGTACCTCGGCGCCGGCGGGCGTCAGGGGCTCGGCGCCTGGGCGCTGCCGGTCCAGCTCGCGCTGGCGGCGGTGGTCCTTGGCGGCCCGACGGTGCTGATGGGCGGGACGCTGCCGGCAATGGCGCGGGCGATCACCGCCGTCGACGACGTCGGTCGGCGCGGGCTTGCGCTCGTGTACGGGGCCAACACCGTGGGCGCCGTGCTCGGCACGTTGGCGACGACGTTCTTCCTGTTCGAGGCTCTCGGCCTGCGCGCGACGCTGTGGTGCGCCGCCGGCCTGAACGCCATCGTCGGCATCGTCGCGCGAGCGCTCGGGCGCGGCGCGCCGCCGGTCGACACGCCGCCGGTCGACACGACGCTGGGCGACACGACGCTGGTCGACACGACGCCGGTCGACACGACGCCGGTCGACACGACAGCCACCACCGCGCCGGCGACCACGCTGCGCGCGCGCGCGCCGCTGCCGGTGCTCGCGGCCGCCTTCGTCTGCGGCTTCGTGTTCCTGCTGTTCGAGCTCGTCTGGTACCGGCTGCTGTCGTCGTTGCTCGGTGGGTCGTCGTACAGCTTCAACGTCGTGCTCGCGATGGCGCTCGCCGGCATCGGCGCAGGCGGTCTCGCCTACGGCGCCCGCGTGCGCGTGCCGACGTGGACACTGTTTGGCGCGACCCTCGGGCTGGAGGCGGTCCTGCTGCTCGCGCCGCTCGCCGTGGGCGACGAGCTTCCCTTCGTCGCCTACGCGCTGCGGCAGTGGGCGCAGGCGTCCTTCGGCGCCGTCGTCCTTGGCTGGTGCGCAATCCTCAGCGTCGTCGTGCTGCCCGCCGCGTTGGTGTCGGGCTTCCAGTTTCCGCTGCTCATCGCGCTGGCCGGCCGGGGCCGCGAGGGCGTCGCCGTCGACAGCGGCGGCGTCTACGCCGCCAACACCGCCGGCTCCATCGCCGGCAGCCTGCTCACCGGCTTCGTGATCCTGCCGACGCTTGGCGCATGGCACGCCGCCATTGCCGCTGCCGGCCTGCTCGCGCTCGGCGCCGTCGCCGTGCTCCTGTCGACGCGGCGACCGGTCGTCGCCATCGCCACCGTCGTCGTCCTCGCCGCCCTCGCGACGCGCCCCGGCCCCGGCCCGATCTGGCGCGGCACGTCGGTGGGCGCTGGTCGGGCGCCACTCTCGGCGTCGTCGCCCAACGAGCGGGCGGCCCTCGTCGCCGCCTTCTCCGCCGTCGAAGCGAGCGCCGCCGACGGCGTCGAGAGCGCCGTCGTCGTCCAGAACGCCGACGGCCTGTCGCTGCTCGTCAACGGCAAGTCCGACGGCAACACGATCGCCGACGCGCAGACGACTCTCGGCGCCGTATTGCTGCCGGCGCTGTTACACCCGTCGCCGCGGCGCGGCTTCGTCGTCGGCCTCGGCAGCGGCCAGAGCGCCGGCTGGCTCGCCTCGGTGCCGACCGTCGAGCGCGTCGTCGTTGTCGAGATGGAGCAGCGCGTCGTCGAATTCGCCGCTGCCTGCGCCGACACCAACCAGGGGGCGCTGCGTTCGCCCCGGGTGCGCCTCGTCGTCGGCGACGGTCGCGAGGTGCTGCAGACGACGGCGGACCACTTCGACGTGATCATGTCCGAGCCGAGCAATCCCTACCGCGCCGGCGTGGCGGGCTTCTACTCGGTGGACTTCTACACGGCGGCCCGCGACCGCCTCACCGCCGACGGCTTGTTCGCGCAGTGGATTCAGGGCTACGACGTCGACGCGGCGACGATCCAGACCGCGGTGGCGACGATGCGCTCGGTGTTCGCGCACGTCACCATCTGGCGGACGTCGTCGTCGGACCTGTTGCTGCTCGCCGGCAGCGCGCCGATCGACTTCGACGTCGAGCGCACGCGGCGACGCCTGACCGAAGAGCCCTACCGCACCGCTTTCGGGCGCGCGTACTGGTTCGCGGGTCCCGAGGACCTCGCGACGTTGCTGATCGGCGGCGATGGCCTCGCCGACGCGCTCGCCGCCGACTGGCAGGGTGGCCTGAACTCCGACGACCTGCCGCTGCTCGAGTTCGCGTTCGCGCGGTCGGCGGGCAGCGCCGAGGCCTCGGCGCTCGTCGGGCTTGATGTGCTGTCGCTCCGCCTGCGCACCGACGCGATGACGACCAGCGGCGGCGACCTCGACTGGGACGCCGTGCGTGCCCGCCGAGGCCGCCACGCCTGGCCGCTCGGCGCCGGCGGCGGGCGCCCCGTCGACGCCGCCAACCTCGTCGCCGCCGGCGCTCTGGCCGAGGCGCGCGCGGCGCTGCGGGCGGACCCCGCGGTCGTCGACCACCCCGGCGAAGCTGTCATGGAGCTGCGCGCGCTCGTGCTCGACCCCGTGACCGCGGCGGACGACGCCCTGGTGGCGCCGCGGCTCCCGCTCGTGCAGCGCGCCGGCTGGGACGCCGAGGCACGCCTGCTCGCGCTGCAGCGGGCGCTGACGCTGCGCACCGACGTCGCCACCGCCTACGTCGC
>VGSZ01000011.1 GCA_016874845.1 Deltaproteobacteria bacterium | reverse complement strand
ACGGCAGAAGTCGCATCCATCCACTCCGAGATCGGGACTTTCGGCGCATAGCAGGCCACGCCGGCGAAAGGAAAGGTCCAATGCGGACAGACCGTCGTCCGTCGCTCCGCCTCGCGCCAAGTCGTTCGGCGTCGAACCGGCGATGACCACGGCGCTCGTCGTGCGAGCCCGCGCGCGGATTCCGCCACAAAGCTCCGGGGCGCTTTACGCGTCTCGGTCGTTCGTGCTTTCTTTCGCCCGGATGCACTGTGCGCCCACGCGATCCGCCTGTTCTTCCGCAGCGCCGTCGGGTCGGGGCCGGTCGCTGCGTGCGCGCGGCTGGTTGTTGACCGCTGCTTGTGCGCTCGGCGTGGCGCTTGGTCTCGCGCCGCTTGGAGCCGCCGGCGCGTGCGCCGACGATCCGCTGGGTGATTTGCGGGCCCCTGTCGCCGCCCGCAGCGGTGGACGACAGCGCTTCGTCGTCACGCTCGCCGCCGCGACGCCCGACCTGGGCGACTACCGTAAGCTCCTGAAGGAAGACCCCGCGGCGGTCGCCGGCTACGTCGAGCAGAAGCGCGCCGCGCTGACGCGCCCCGACGTCGAGGCCGCGCTCGCCGGCGTCAACGCCCGCGTTGTCGAGCGTTGGTGGATGTCCGGGCAGCTCACCGTCGAACTGCCGCCCGAGCAGGTGTCCGCGGTGCGGGCGCTGCCGGGCATCGCCGCCGTCGTGCCCGACGTCCCGCTGCAGTGAATCGGAGGCGTGAGCGCGCCTCACCGTCGAGCGGAGCCTCTTCATGGCCCTGATACAGAGTGACATCGTGGGGCCGCTGGCGGGAGCCGTCGGTCTGGGCTTCCGGGCCGGGCTCGCCGAGGCGCTGCTGGCCGCCGAGACGACCGCGGCCAGCTTCGTCGAGGTGGCGCCCGAGAACCATCTCCGCGTCGGTGGGGCCCGCGGGCGACGCCTGGCCGCGGCCACCGAGCGCTGGCCCGTCGTCAGCCACGGATTGTGCGGCGACCTCGCCGGCGCGGCCCCTGTCGACGAAGACCTGATCGATGCGCTCGGCGCCTTCCTGCGGCGCCATGGCGCGCGCTGGTACTCTGACCACCTTTGCTTCACCCACGTCGCCAGCGCTGAGGTGCACGACCTGTTGCCCTTGCCGCACACCGAAGAAGCCGTCGCGCGCGTCGCGGCGCGCGTGCGGCTGCTGCGCGAGCGCCTCGGGCTGCCGGTGGCCGTCGAGAACATCTCGGCGTATCTGCGCGCGCCTACGCCGGCCGGTGTCGCAGCGCTCGATGAACCCGGCTTCGTGCGGCGCGTGGTCGAGGCCGCCGACTGCCTGCTGCTCCTCGACGTCAACAACGTCTACGTCAACGCGGTGAACTTCGGCTTCGACAGCGACGACTACGTCGCACGCCTGCCGCTCGAGCGCATCGTGCAGATCCACGTCGCCGGCCACCTCGTGCAGCAGCGTGCCGACGACGGCTCCCCGACGCTGCTGCTCGACACCCACGGCGAGGCCGTCGCCGGCCCGGTCTACGACCTGCTCGCGCGCACCCTGGCGCGGATCCGCAACGCAGGGCTCGCGCTCCCGCCAATTCTGCTCGAGCGTGACCACCAGATCCCGCCGCTTCCGGTGCTCGAGGCCGAGCTGCGGCGGCTGCAGCGGATCGTCGCGCAGTCCCGCGGCCCGACACCGGGCGCGGTCGAGCCTCTCGGCGCCGAGGCCGTCGGGGCGCGCGACGCGGGGGGGACATGAGCCACGTCGACGATGTCGCCCGCGGCTGGCGCTCACTGCTGCTGTCGCGCGAGCCAGCCTTCTTCGACGACGCTGTCGTGCCGCGGTCGCGACAGCTCGTCTATCGCGACCTCGTCCGCAACACCCTCGGCGACGTCCTGCGGCGCGCCTGTCCCCACGCGCGGCGGCTCGCCGGCGAGGACGTCTTCAGCCGGTTGATCGCCCGCTTCCTCGACGAGCGCGCGCCGACGACCAGGCTGCTGCACGCAGTGGCCGGCGAGTTCACCGCGTGGCTCGCCACGCTGCCAGCCGACGCGCTGCCCGACGCCAGCTTCGCCGAGCTCTGCCACTTCGAGGCGCTCGAGATCGACGTCACGCTGTCCCCGACGGCGCGGCAGGAGCCGCCCTCGGCGGGCCTCATCCCCGACGTCGACGAGGCCGGGATCGTGGTCGTGGACCCGTCGACGCGGCTGTGCGTCTACTTCCACCCGGTGCACCGGGTGACGGCGTCCACCACCGCGTGGCCGTCGCCTTTGTCATCGCCGGCTTTGCTGTGCTGCTTTCAGCGGGCCGAGGACTTCGCCGTCGTGATCGTCTCGCCGGCCGTGGCGCGCATCCTCGTCGCGGCGGGCGAGGGCGTCAGCGTCGGCGCGGCGCTCGACCGGCTGGCCGCCGAGGCCGCTGGCAGCGAAGCGGTGTTTGACCGGCGCCGCGCGCGCGCCGACCTGACCGACCTTCAGCGCCGGGGAGCGGTGGTCGGCTTTCGCCGCCCGTGACGGGGCCCTTGTCGACGACGCCGGCGCAGCGTCAGGGTCAGCGCCGCGCCCCGGGGGCGCCGGCGGCGCCGCGGGCGCCCGGCTTCGCCGTCGACGCCAGCGGTGCCTCCTTCAGGATCTCCTGCAGGACGCGCGTGAGACGATCGATGGCCTGCGCATGGCGACGGCTCGTCCAGCTCTTGCTGAGGCCGAGCTGGTTGCCCACGTCCTGCAGGCTCATCTCCTTGAAGTAGTAGAGCGTGACGATCTCGCGGTCGGCGTCGGGCAGGCGGGCCAGCGCCTCGCGCACGTGGCCCTTCAGCTCGACGTCGGCGAAGCGCTCGTCGAGGGGCTGCCGCTCCTTGTCCTCGACCTGCAGATCCTCCATCGCCTCGAGCGACGTCACGTAGATCGTGACGAGCTGGCTGACCTGGTTGGCGAGCTCTTCGATGTTGTCCTCGACGCTCTTGTTGCCGTCGCCGCCGACGACCTCGCGCGCGGCCATGTTCTCGAGGTACTGCGTCGCCCGCTCCTCGAAGCGGATCTTCTGGTACTCGGTGCGGCTGACCCAGCCCATCCCGCGCAGGCCGTCGTAGATGGCGCCGCGCACCCGGTAGTAGCTGAAGGTCATGAAGTTCGCGCCCATCTTCGGGTCGTAGCGCTCGGCCGCTTCGAGCAAGCCGGTCATGCCGTAGGCGATCAGATCGTCGAACTCGATGGACTTCGCGAGGCCCTTCTTGATCTTGGCCGCGATGCTGCGGACGAATGGCGTGTACTGCTCGATGAGCTCCTTCTTGGCCAGCTTGCCGTCGGCGCCGACCAGCGGGTGCGCCTTCGACACCCGCTGCGGCAGGTTCGGCGATGTCGCCAGCTCGGCGTGATCGCGCGCCGCCGAGGCCGCCGGTCGCGGTCCGCTCGTCGGCGACGGTGCGGTTGCGGTGGGCGACGGCGCGGTCGCCGTCGTTCTCGGCGTCGCTGGTCCCGTGGTCGGTACGGTGGACGAGCCCGTCAACGGACGCGCTGGCGACGGAGGCGCCGGCGACGACGGTCGGGGCGCCGCAACGCCTTGCTGCGGGCGGGCGGGCGGCGTCGACGGGGGAGGCTTCCGCAGCGACATGGGATCGTGCGGACGATACGAGGCGTCGCGGGTGGCGGTCAAACGAACGGCGGGACGCTAGAGGCCGAAGAAGGACCGCATGCGCGCCACCAGCGCCGTCTTCTCCTGCTCGACGCGTCGGGCACGAGCGACAGCGTCCAGATCACCGCGGACCTCCTCGAGGCGCACCCGCCGCTCGGAGAGCTGCCCCGCGATCTCGTTGGCGACCTCCGGTCGGTCCTGCAGGACCATGCGGAAGACGTCCCGCTCGAGCCGCCAGCAGTCGAGGTCGGACAGGGCGTACACCGACGCGGCCCGCGGTTCGCCGGTCAACAGCGACATCTCGCCGAAGACTTCGCCGGCGCCGATCTGCGCGACCTCGCGCTCTTCGCCGTCGACAGCGATACGCACGGCGACGCGGCCGGCGCCGACGAGGTACAGCCAGTCCGCCTCTGCCCCCTGCCGCGTGATGCGCTCGCCACGGGCGTAGGGCGCGTGGACCAGCGCGTCGGCCACCCGCTCGCACTCGGCGTCGCCGAGCGGTGCGAACAGCTCGACGCGGCGCAGCGCCTTGAGTCGCCTGGTCCGCTCCTCGGCGTGGTGGCGCTCACGCCGCTTGTTCGAGTCCTCGGTGACAAAGACCGCCTGCGCCGGCATCGCCAGCGGGATGCCGCGCCGCTTGAGCGCGAAGAACACCCGCGTGCGCAAATCGCCGTCGGTGGGATCGTCGGCGGCGATATCGGTCAGCCAGTACCGCACGGCGTAGCGCGCCGTCGACTCGCCCAACTCGAGGAGCACGCACGACGGTGGCGGCTCGGCGGCGACATTGGGGATCGGCATGTCGCGCAGCGCGTCGAGCACCGTGTCGACGACGTCGCCGGGCGGAGTGCGGAAGTCCACGTGGAAGTAGACCCAGCGTCGAAGCTGGCGCGGCTGCCCCTGACGCTGGCCGAGGACGACGACATCGTTCTTCGCGAGCTTGCTGTTGGGGATGAGCACCGTCTCCCAGTTGCGGGTCTCGATAGCGGTGAAGCGCCAGCGGATGTCGACGACGCGGCCGGTGACGTCGCCGACCTTGATCCAGTCGCCGACGTGGATGCTGTCGTCGAGTTGCAGCGTCAGCCCGCCGATGGTGTTGCCGAGCGTGTCCTGCAGCGACAGGCCGACCACCGCGGTGACGACCGCCGACGTGGCGACGATCCCGGTCAGGTCGACCCCGGTGCGGCGCAGCACCAGCACCGTGACCACCGCCAGAGCGCCAAAGACGACGAGGTCCTCGATGATCCGGTTCATACGCACGCGCAGGCGCGCGAGCAGCAAATCGAACAACAGCGCTCCGAGGCCGAGCACGATGCTCCAGCTGAAGGTCAAGCGGGCCGCGACCCCGGCCTCGTTGGCGAAGTCGAAGGGCTGGCTGCGCACGACGCCCGCGCCGAACACGGCGACCACATGCAAGCCAAGCAGGCCCCCGAGGACCCGCAGGCCGCGGTGACCGGGGCGGGCGAACAGGCGCTGCAAGACGGCGACGGCGACGAAGAAGACGACGAGCCAGACCGACAGCGCCGTCGCGGCCTCGTGCTGGATGCGCGCGAACAGCTCGCTCATGACCTCGTCGTCCCGCCGCCGGCGAAGGCATCGGCGAGCAGCGCCGCGGCCACCCTGGCGTCGTGGCGGGCGACGACGCGACGTCGCCCCTCGGCGCCCTTGTCGCGCAGCTCGGTGAGCGGGGCCGACAGCGCGGCGACCATCGCCTCCACCAGCGGCGCCACGCTGCCGGCCGGAAACAGCCAGCCGCAGCCGGCATCGACCAGCTCCGGGATGCCGGCGACGAACGTCGACAGCACCGGGCGCTCCAGCGCGAGGGCCTCCATGATGACGACCGGCAGGCCCTCGGCGAACGACGGCAGGACCATGGCGCGCGCCGCGAGCAGCTCTTCACGCACGGCCGCGCCCGAGGCCCACCCGGTGATCCGCACGACGTCCTGCAGCCGGTGCCGTTCGACGAGCGCCTCGATGTCGGGCCGCAGCTCGCCGTCGCCGACCAGCACCAGCTCGAACGCGCCGAGACGATCACGCACGCGAGCGGCGGCCTCGACGAGCAACAGCTGCCCCTTCTGCTCGCACAGCCGCCCAACGCAACACAGCCGGGGGACGTCCTGCACCGGGCGCAGCCAACGGTCGGACAAGAAGGCGTCGTCGACGCCGCAGGGGACGATGCGCACCTTGTCCCAGTCGGCGGCCCGCGTGCGGCGCAAGAGCTGCGAGCGTCCGAAGCTCGACACGCCGACGACGAAGCGTGCCCCGGCGATCTTGTCGTCTAGGGCGATCAGGTCCGGTCGATCGAACTCTTCGGGGCCGTGGGCGGTGAACGAATAGGGGGGGCCACCCAGCGCGTGGCAGAGGGCCGCCACCGTCGCCGAGTTCGTCCCGAAGTGCGCGTGGATGTGCGCAACTTGACGCTCGTCGCACCGCAGCTTCAACTGCGCCGCCTCGCCGAGATAGGCGGCGTGCACCGCCTGCCGCTCGGACCGGCGGGCGAACCGCAGCGCCAGCGTCGACGCCTGCCGGAAGCGCTCGGGGGAGCTGGCCAGACAACGGGCAAGGGCCGACGACAACGACGCCGCGGCAGCGCGCCGGTCTGGGGGGAGCAGGACCCGCGTCCGCGTCGCCTCGGCGCGGTCGTCGTCGTCCTTCAGCTCGGCGGTGGTGTCGCGGATCGAGAAGCGATCGATCTCAAGCCCACGCGCCTCGAGAGCGAGGATCTCGCGGCGGATGAAGGTGTGGCTGACCTTGGGGTACTGGTTGACTAGGTAGCCCACACGCATGGTGCGCGTTTTTTCGCCCGTTGCGGCCCGCGACGCAAACGGCACCGGGGTCGCTGGTCGATCGGACCTCGGCGGACATGACCCACTCGTCGCCTGTCCGGGCCGCCCCCCGGGCCGTATGTTCGCCGCCGGTCTCTGCGAAAACAAACGGTCGTCGGGGCGCGGTTCCTGCCTCGCCCAGCCGGTTGCCGTCCGACGGTCCGCCATGACGGGCCGAGCCATGCTAAGAACGACACCGGGCCCGACCCTGGCGATTGCGCGTCGACACCGCGGTGAGGATAGGAACAGCATGAGCAGCAAGAAGCCGTCGCAGCCGCTCGAGCCCGAGTGGGAGGCCGTCGACCCAGCGACGGGTGAGCGGCCCGACAGGACGGTGATGATGCCGTCGGGGGGCGTGCAGCAGGCGCTGTCCGTGCGCGCGTCGCCGACGGCCGAGGCCTTCTTCGTCGTCTGCATGGGGCCCAACGTCGGGCACCGCTACCCGCTGAAGGCGGTGACGCTGCTCGGTCGGTCGGAGTCCGCTGACATCGCGCTGGCCGACGAGCGTGTGTCTGGCCGCCACTGCGAGGTCACCCGGACGCCGGCGGGCTACCGCGTCAAGGACCTCGGCTCGTCGAACGGCACCCTCGTGAATGCCCAGAAGATTGCCGAGACCGAGCTGCGTGAGGGTGACCTTGTGCAGGTCGGCTACACCGTGTTCAAGCTGCAGGGCTCGGCTCCCCGGGTCGATCGGCTCGACCCGATGGGCGGCATGGGCATGATGCCGATGGGCGGCATGGGCATGGGCATGAGCATGACGCCGATGGGCGGCATGGGCATGACGCCGATGGGCGGCATGGGCATGACGCCGATGGGCGGCATGGGCATGTCGCCGATGGGCGGCATGGGTATCGGTATGGGCATGTCACCGATGGGCATGGGGGTGCCGCAGGTCGTGGTCAGCACCGCGCCGCCGCCTACGCAGGCCGCCGCCGCCAGCGAGGAGATGAACCTCGAGGAGATCGTCGGCAACGTCCGCAAGATCGTCGACTTCTTCGTGCCATTCAAGAAGATGATCGGCATCGCCGGCGCCGTCGGTGTCGTCGCTGGTATCGGGCTGGCGATCGTGCAGCCGCCGGCGGCGAAGGCGACGTTCAAGATGAACATCCTCACCGGCGGCGAACGCGGGCAGGGCGGTGTCGCCCAGGACCGCGCGCAGGCGGCGAAGTCGACGTTCGAGTCCACGGTGCTCATCGCGAGCACGCTGCGCACGCTGGGCCAGGTCGACGTCACCGACGACCGCATCGCCGTCGTCCAGAAGAGCCTGACGTTCGATACGACGACGCCGAACTTCGGCGTGCTGCCGCCGGTCCTGAACTTCAACGGCGAGTTCCAGGCCGCCACCGAAGCAAACGCCTTGCTGTTCCTGCAGACCCACGTGAAGACCTTCATCGACAACGAGGTCGAGAAGACCACCAAGGTCATCACGTCGAAGCTGGACTACCTGAAGAGCGAGATCGCCAAGGCCGAGGAGACGCTGAAGACCAACGACGAGGACCTGAAGGAGTTCAAGAAGAAGTACCTCGCCTCCCTGCCCGAGAACGCCGCCAAGTCCCAGGAGTTCGTGTTCGAGCTGCAGAAGAACTCGAGCGAGCTCGAGAGCGCCATCGAGCAGCTGAAGCTCGAGATCCAGTCGGCGTCGTCGGGCGGCTCGTCGCGCAAGGCGCGGATGGTGAAGCAGGTCGAAGAAGAGCTCGCCGAGCTGAAGGCGCAGGGGCTCGGTGACAACCACCCCGAGGTGCAGGCCGTGAAGCAGCGCCTCGCGCGCGTGCAGGCGGCTCCCGACGACGCCGGCCCGGGTATGTCGGGCAACAAGAGCGTCGGCCAGATGAAGGCCGAGATGGCGGCCAAGACGCAGCTGCTCGAATCGACGCGGAAGCAGCTTGAGACGGTGCGCGCCGCCCAGGCGAGCCTGCCCGACTTCGAGGCGCGCTATGCCGACCTGACCCGCTCCTACGAGGCGGCGAAGAAGAATTACGACCAGCTCTACTCAGACAAGAACCAGACTGAGTACACGCTCGGTTTCGAAAAGACGGCGGCCGAGGCCCGCTTCGAGATCACCGACCCGCCGCGCGTCGAGCAGCAGTCGCGGTCGAGCGCTGGCGTCAAGAAGGTCGCGATCGGCACCATCGGCGGCATCGCGCTGGGCTTTGCGCTGGCGGCCTTCCTGCAAATCCTCAAGATCTGGAAGAAGACCTGAGCACCCCGCGGCCGCCGACGGCCGCGCGGAATCCTCGACGTCGCCACCGCGTTTCCCCGGTGTTGACCCCGGGTCCATCCGGCGGTAGCCGCCCCCTTGGATTCTTCGCCCTCCCGGGAGCCAAGCCATGAAGCGCAATCTGCACATTGTCCTGTTGTCCGTCGCCGTCGCCCTCACGCTAGCGACCGTCACAGCGTGTCCGAAGAAGACCGAGGAGGCCACGGGCGGCGCGAGCACGTCGGCGGCCGCCGGCGGACCCGTCGCCCGCATCAACGGCGAAGAGGTCGCCCGCGCCGACTTCGACAAGCAGATGGAGCGTACACGCGCGCGCTTCCAGCGCGCCGGTCGTCAGGTCGCGCCGGCCCTCGAGACCCGCCTGAAGGAGAACCTCGTCCGCAAGCTCGTCGAGGAGACCCTGATCGCCCAGAAGGCCAAGAGCGAGGGTGTTGCCGTCACGAAGGAAGAGCTCGACGCCAAGGTCAAGGAGCACAAGGAGCGCTTCGGCAGCGACAAGGCGTTCCAGAGCTTCCTGGAGCGCACGAGCCAGACCGAAGCCGATGTCGTCGCCGACCTCGAGAAGACGCTCCTGCGCGACAAGCTGTTCGCCAAGCTCCTCGCGAGCGCTGATCCCACCGAGGCTGACCTCAAGAAATACTACGACGACAACCTCGACAAGTATAAGCAGAAAGAGCAGATCAAGGCGTCGCATGTTCTCATCAAGGTCGAGAAGGGCGCCACGGACAAGGACAAGAAGGCGAAGCTCATCGAGGCGAAGAAGGTCCTCGCCGAGGTCAAGAAGTCCAGCGCGAACTTCGAGGAGGTCGCGAAGAAGTACTCCGACGGACCGACCAAGGACCGCGGCGGTGATCTGGGTACGTTCTCGCGGGGTCGGATGGTGAAGCCGTTTGAGGACGCCGCCTTCGCCGCCAAGGCCGGCGAGATCGTCGGGCCGGTCGAGACGCAGTTCGGGTACCATATCATAAAGGTATATGAAAAGACGGCCGAGCAGCAGCGTGCCTTTGATGAGGTGAAAGAGTCCATCGGCACGTCGCTCAGGGCCCGCGCGAAGTCCAAGGCGACCCGCGAGCTGCTCGACAAGCTGAAGGGCGAGGCCAAGGTCGAGATCCTCGAGGCTGGCATCAGCCTTGACAGCAAGAAGGCCCCGGTGACGGTTGAGGGCAACCCGCTCGAGGGCACGGCCGACAAGCCGGCCAACGGGGCCGGTGGTGGTGCGGGCGATCGGCCCGTCGAGGCTGCTGGCGGCGCGAAGCCCGCCGAGGGCGCGGCCCCCTGACAGCGGCCGCTCTGGCGGCGAAGGCCGCGTCCGCGCGACTGCGCGCGGACGCGGCCTTCGTGTCTCGTCATGGCGCCCTCGCAACGGGCGGCGCGTTCGCCGTGGCGCTCTGCGGGGCGGCGTTCGCGGCGGCGGTGATCGGATGCGTTGCCCCCGCGGTCGCGCCGCCGGCCGTCGTCGCGCCGGCGCGGGGTGACCACGACATCGCCGGGGTCGTGCCCCGCCTGGCTGCTGTCATACGTGCCTGGAACACATCCCGCGACGTCCTGCGCGGACGACTGGTCGACGACCTCGCGGCTGCCGGCGTCGAGGTCGTCGAGGGTGGGCGCGGGCTGCGCGCGGGCCTGCCGACGGCGCGGCTCGCGCTCGTCGTTCGGCTCGGAGACGTCGAGAGCTGCGCCGACCGCGAGGCCGGCGTCGTGGGTGGCGAGCCGCTTCGCGTGCTCGGCTGCGGCGCCCAGGGGCTCGCCGGGCTTGCGCTGTTCCTGACCGCCGCGGCCGCCCTGCCATCGGCCCCGGTGGTGGTCGTGGCGGGCGAGGACGACAGCGACATCGACGCCCTGCTGCCGCCGACGGTGGAGCACGTCTGGGTCGCCGAAGGCACGTTCACCGCCGGCGACGCCGGGAGCGTCCTCGACGTCGTCCTCGTCGACCCCGGTTGGCTCGATGTCGCACTGCGCGTGAGTCCCCCGGACGTCGATCGGCTGCTTGCCGCGACGGGTCGGGTGGTGACATGGGCGCCTCCGCCACGGCTGCCGGTCGTGATCGCCGACCGGCTCGCGTTGCTGCCAGCCGAAGGCCCCCTCGGCCTGCTGCGCGCTGACGCCCGCACCCTCGCCAATGACCCCGACCGAAGGGCCTTCGTCGTCGACCGCTGCGGCCTCGTCGACTTTCCGGCGCCCCGCGATATGGCGTCCTCCCCGGCGCGACTGCGCTGTCGGGTGTTGCCCGGCCGTGCCCTGACCAGCGCCCGCGACGACATCGTGCGCGCCGTCGACGACCCGTCCGTCGTGGTCGATGTGGAGCGCGCCGGTGATGCCTCCGCGACGATCTGGGACGCGCCGGTGGCTCGGGCGCTCCGCGCGCATACGACGACGACGACCACGACGACTGCGATGAGCACGACGGCGCGGCCGACGATCGTCGCGCCGACGATGTCGACCGCGCCGGGGCCGTCGGCGTGCGCGCCGTTGCGGCGTCGGGGCCTCGCCTGCGTCGGCGCCGTGCCGGTGCTCACCCACCCGGCCCAGCGCGCCCGCAGGGGCGCTCGCGACGACGCCGTCGACGTTTTTGCGCTGGTGGCTGGCGCGCGCCTCGTGCTCGCCGTCGTCGAGGACGTCCTCGGCGGACGCTGAGACCGGGTCGAGCGCGGCAGTCAAGCGCCCGCCGGACCTTCAGCCCAGGAACAGCAGGCGCCCGTCCTTGGGCCACCGCGGCCCGACGGTGAAGCGGCGCTGGGCGACCTTGACGGCGTGGCAGCAGAACAAAAGCAGCGACGCACAATAGTACATCCACAACACGAGCACGATGAGCGTCGCGAACGAGCCGTACATCGCGCTGATGTTGGTGAGTCGCCGCAGGTACAGGTCGTAGCCGAAGTGGGCGATCTCGAAGAAGGTCGTGAACAGGGCGCCCCCGAACCAGGCGTAGCGGGCCTGCACCCGGTGGGGCGAGAACACGCGCACCACGACGACGAACGCCGCCGTGATCGCGAGGAACGTCACCGCCGATGACAGCGGTGTGCCTTCGCCGAGGGGATCGCCGAGCAGCGTCGTGAGCCACGACGGCAGCCGCAGCTCGCGTTGCATATGGATGAAGGCCGCGCCGAGCAGTCGCAGGATCGCGAAGGTCAGCACCGCCGCCGTGGCGACGGCGCCGAACAGCAGCTTGGTCTTGAACACCGAGCGCGGCGCGGTCTTCTTGTGGTCGGGATCGTCGTGGTCGTCGACGCGCGCGAAGATCCGGGCGGTGGCGAATTCAACGCCGCGGAAGACCTCGGCGGCGGCCCACAGCAGCGCGATGAAGCCCAGCAGGCCGAGGCGGCTGCGGTGCTCGACGACCGCGCGCAGGTCGTCGGCCAGCGAGGGCTGCAGGTAGGGCACGACCTTCTTCAGCTGCCGGATGACCTCGCCGAGAGCGGCGTCGAGGTCGGCGGGTGTGCCCGCCGCGAGCACGTAGCCAAGGACGCTGGCGAGCAGCACCGTGAGCGGCACCAACGACAGGATGGCGTAGAACGCGAGCGCGCCGGCATACATCGCGCTGTGGTCGCGGCCGTAATCGAAGAACACGCCGTCGACGACCTCGTAGATCTCGCCGACGATCGGATGTCGCCGCAGGCGATCGTGCAAGGCGGCGGCGAGCCGCCGGACGACGTCGACCCGCGAGAGCAGGCGCGGGTTGTCGGCGAGCGCCCTGAGCTGCGCGCGGATGCTCACCGTGATGCCCCGTGCGTCAACGACGACCTCAACGAGTGGCGGCCTTGCGCGTCGCCTTCGACGCCTTCGACGACCTCGACTTCGGCGACCTCGACTTCGACGTGTCCGGGCTCGCCTTCGGCTCCCCCCGGGCCGGCGCACGCGAGGGCGGCGGATCGTTCTCTTCGCGCTTGAGCTTGCGGTTGCGCTTCTGCGCCGGCGACAAGTTCTTCAGGCGGTCGCCGTCGCGACGGCGGAAGATCAGGCGCACGGGCGCGCCGCCGAAGTCGAAGGCCTCGCGCAGCTGGTTGATCAGGAAGCGCCGGTAGCTGAAGTGCACGCCCTGCACGTCATTGGTGGCGATGACGAAGGTCGGCGGCGCGGTCTTCACCTGCGTCGCGAAGTACAGGCGCACGCGCTTGCCCTTCACCATCGGCGGCTGGTGTACGGTCACCGCCTCCTGCAGGACCTTGTTCACCTGGCTCGTTGAGATGCGCTGGAAGTGGCGCTTCGCGAGGTCCGTCGCCGTCGACAGCACGTCGTGAACGCGCTTGCCGGTCTTCGCCGAGACGAAGCGGACAGGCGCGTGGTCGACGAACGGCATCGCGTCGCGCAGCTGGGCTGCGTACGAGTCGGCGTCGAGGTCCTTGTCCTTCGCCAGATCCCACTTGTTGATGACGAGCACCACCGCCTTGCCCTTGTCCTCGACGAAGGCGGCGATGCGCTTGTCCTGCTCAGTGAGGCCCGCGGCGGCGTCGATGAGGTGCAGCACGACGTCGGCGCGATCCATGCCGCGCAGCGCGGCCACGACGGCGTACTGCTCGACGCGGGCGCTGATGCTGCGCTTGCGGCGGATGCCGGCGGTGTCGATGACCCGGAAGCGCGCGCCGCCGTATTCGACGAAGCTGTCGACGGCGTCCATCGTCGTGCCGGCGACTTCGGAGACCAGGTGGCGCTCCTCGCCGAGCAGCTTGTTCACGAAGCTCGACTTACCGGCATTGGGCCGTCCGACGACGGCGAGGCGCAGCACCTCGGGCACGGCGCGCAAGAGGCGGCTCTGCGGCGGCGACGGGTTGGTCTCTCCCTGGTCGCCGTCGCCGTCCTCGTCGTCCTCGTCTTGTTCGGTCCGCGGGGACCCTTCGCCTTCGAGGGCGTCGAGCTCGCTCTCGGCGTCGTCGAGAGCGCGGTCGAGAGCGTCGTCGTCGAGGGGCGCGTCTTCGTCGGCCTCGACGGCGGCGGCGCGGGCGCCGTCCTGCAGCGCCGCGGGCAGGGCGGTGAAGCAGGCTTGCAGGAGGTCGTCGATGCCGCGGCCGTGGGCGGCGCTGACCGGCAGCACGGTGTCGACGCCCAGCGCGAACAGCTCGCCGGTGAGAGCCTCGTGCTTCACGTGGTCGACCTTGTTGGCGACGACGAGCACCGGGCGCCCGCTCCTGCGCAGCATCCGCGCGACGGTGACATCGTCGGGGTGCAGGCCGAGCTGCGCGTCGACGACATGGATGATCACGTCGGCCTCTTCGATGGCGAGCCGGGTCTGCTCACGCACCAGCGCAAAGAGCACCGACGACGGCTCGGGCTCGAAGCCGCCGGTGTCGATGATCGTGAAGAGCACATCGTCGCCATCGAGGTCGGCGCGGCACTGTGCGTACAGGCGATCGCGGGTCACGCCGGGCATGTCCTCGACGATGGCGATCCGCCGCCCGGCAAGCCGGTTGAAAAGGGTGCTCTTGCCGACATTGGGTCGGCCGACGACAGCGAGGACGGGCGCGCGCATGTCATCCACCCTGTGCGCGCCGATACGGGTCGTCAAAGGGTCGCCGACGGCGGCGCCGTGGCGCGACCGCGGTCGCGCCACGGCAAGCGCGCGGGGCCGTGGGCGGGCCGCGGGGTCCGCAGTATGGTGCCCCCGATGGACGAGGAGCCCCGCAGCCGTTCGCTGATCCGGACGCTGTATTCGAGCACGCAGACGCTGCTGACCGTGGTCAAGGACGCGGCGCGGGCCCGCCGCATCGCTGGCATCGTCGCCCGCCACGGCTTCTCGCAGCTCCTGCAGTCGCGCGCCGACCACGAGGCGTTTCAGCGCGAGTCGGCCCGCAAGGAGCTGATCGGTGACGCCGAGGCGCCGTCGCTGTCGACGAAGCTCGACCTGGCTACCCGCCTCGTCGCCATGCTCGAGGAGCTTGGCCCCACCTTCGTCAAATTCGGTCAGATCCTGTCGACGCGGCCTGACCTCATCCCCTACGAGTTCGTCAAGCGCCTGCAGTCGCTGCAGGACCAAGTCGCCGCCGTCCCATCCGACGAGGTGCGGCGCACCGTCGAGCTCGCATTCGGGCAGCCCGTCGACGCCCTGTTCGCCGCGTTCGACGATGCGCCGCTCGCCTCGGCGTCCATCGCCCAGGTGCACGCCGCGACGCTGAAGGACGGCACCGAGGTCGTCGTCAAGGTGCAGCGCCCGGGGCTGCGCCCGGTGATCGAGGCCGACCTGTCGCTGCTGCGGTTCCTCGTCGAGCAGGTCAACGCCATCTTCCCTGAGACCGAGACCTTCGACCTGCGCGGCATGGTGCGCGAGTTCGAGACCTCGCTGCGCCGCGAGCTCGACTTCGACGTCGAGCGGCAGTCTCTGGAGCGCTTTCAGCGCAACTTCAAGGACAAGCCGCGCGTCCACATCCCGGCGGTCTTTCCGGCGTTGTCATCACGCCAGGTGCTGACGATGGAGCGCATCCGCGGGCGCAAGCTCACCGCCCTGCACGACGAAGTTGAGCGCCGGGACGTCGCCCACGTCTACCTCGACGCCGCCTACCAGATGCTGTTCAAGGACGGCTTCTTCCACGGCGACCTGCACCCGGGGAACGTTTTCGTCGAGGACGGCGGCCGGCTGGGGCTCATCGACTTCGGCATGGTCGGCCGCCTGAGCCGGCAGAACCGCGAGCGCATGGTCGACGTGCTGTTCTCGTTGATGAGCGAGGACCTCGAGAACGTCGCCCGCCTGTGGTTCTCCATCGGCCGTCCGGGAACGTCGGTGGACTATCCGGCGTTCGAGGCGGAGGTCGTCGACGTGCTCGAGCGGCACATCGTCGGGCGTGAGCTCGAACAGTGGGATTTGGCGGCGTTCTTTCGCGACCTCGCGGCCGGCGCGGTGAAGCACGGCATCCGCCTGCCTGCCGACTTCACGATGATGTTCAAGGCGATGGTTACCACCGAGGGGCTCGCCCGCTCGGTGGCTGCTGGCATCAACCCTGTCGAGGCGGCGCGGCCGTACATCGAAGCGCTGGTTCGCGACCGCTACAGCGTCGACCGCGTGAAGCAGAAGGCGCTGGTCGAGGGCGTGAGGGTCATCGACCTGTTGTGGGCGCTGCCGTCGACGCTGGAGCGGATCGTCGAGAAGGTCGAGGCCGGCGACCTGCGGGTGCGCCTGCGCCACGAGCGCCTCGACGACGTCGCCGCGCGGCTGTCACAGGCGCTGAACCGGCTCGGGCTGGCGGTGCTCGCGGCGGCCGGGGCCGTCACTGGCGCGCTGGCCATGGAGCACGGGCCCCACGTCGCGCTCGGGATGACCCCGATCTCGTTGGTGGCCTTCGGGATCGCGTTTGCTGCCACGGCGTCGTTCGTCGTGTCGCTGTGGAGACCACGCTGATGCTCGGGATCGTGTCGCCCCATCTCTCGCAGGTGCCCGGCGTCAGCCACCGGTTCTTCGGTCGCACGGGCGGCACGTCGCCGTCGCCGTGGACCGGCCTGAACACCAGCCACGCCGTCAGCGACGCGCCCGCCCGCGTCGACGAGAACCTCGCCCGCGTGCGCTTCCAGCTCGGCATCGGCAAGCACGCGCTGTTTTCGGCGAACCAGGTGCATGGGCGCGACGTCGTCATCGTTGGCGACGACAGCGACCTCGACGACGTCGCCGCCCGCGCTGCCGATGCCCTCGTCACCCGCGTCCACGGCGCGGGCGTGGGCGTGCGCACCGCCGACTGTGCCCCGATCTTGCTCGCCGTGGACGACGGCTCGGCCGTCGGTGCCGCCCACGCCGGCTGGCGCGGCGCGGTGGGCGGCGTGATCGCGGCGACCGTTCGGGCGCTCGTCGACGGCGCGGGCGTGGAGCCCGCGCGCCTGGTCGCCGCCGTGGGGCCCTGCATCGGCCCGCGCGCCTTCGAGGTCGGCCCCGAGGTCGTCGCCGCCGCCGCCGCCGTTGTCGACGTCGACGGCCTCGTCGTCGCCGGCCGGGGCGATCGCGCCTGTGTCGACCTCGCGGGCCTGTGCGCGCGCCTGCTAAAGCAGGCGGGCGTCGAGCGCGTCGACGTCGTCGGCGGGTGCACCGTCGAGCAGGCGGCGCTCTACTTCTCGCACCGCCGCGAGCACGGGAACACCGGCCGCCAGATGAGCGCGATCGCGCGGGCGCCGCCGCCGCAGCTCGACGACGAGACGTTTCGGTGACGATCGGCGCGTCGTCGTCGTCGGGCGTGCTGGTCGCCGCGGTGGACGCGGCGGTCGGTCAGTGTGCGACGCCGGCGGGGGCGCGCTCGTCGTCGACAGGCGTCTTCACCGTCGTGGCGACCAGGGCGGCGACGAGCAGCAGCGCGGCACCGACGCCAAACGGCAGCCCGGGCCACAGGGTCAGCAGCGTGCCTGCCACCGCCGGGCCAAGGATGCGCCCGAGCGCCGACATCGACTGACCGACGCCGAGCACCGAGCCCTGCCGCTCGGCGTCGACGGCGCGCGACAGCAACGACGACGCGGTCGTCGTGTACAGGCCGCTGCCCACCGACAGCACCACCATGATCGGGTACATCGCCGCGACGGGGACGTGGTCAAAGAGCGGCAGCGCGGCGTTGAAGGCGAAGGCAACGACGATGAGCAGCGCGCCGCCGACGAGCATCTGCTTCTCGCTGAGCGCCTTGCGGATCGGGCGGATGAGCCCGCCCTGCACGACCACTGCGGTGACGCCGACGGTGACGAGCACCTGCATCGTCAGCCGCGCCGCCATCCGGTTGCCGGCGTCGCTGCCGAGCAGGTCGTGAGGGACGAAGGCCTGCTCGACAAACAGCGACAGCGCCGACTCCATCAGCGAGAAGCCAACGGCGTAGACGAAGCCGACGACGAGCATGGCTCGCGCGTCGTGGATCGCGAGGGCCTCGCGCATCGCCGCGAATGGAAACAGCGAGCGTCTTTCCGTCGACGCCGGCAACGTTGGTGTGCCGCGCGCGCCGCCGTCGACGTGGCGCGGGTGGGTCTCCTTGAGCAGGATGGCGGCGAGCCCCAGGTTCAGCAGCGCGAGCCCCGCGGAGATGAAGGCCGGCGCAGCCATGCCGAAGCGGGCGCTGGCGTAGCCGCCGACGATGGGACCGAAGAGGAAGCCGAGCCCGAACGAGGCGCCGATCATCCCCATGCCGCGCGCGCGATCCTTCGGCGGCAGCACGTCGGCGACGATGGCCTGCACCGTGCCGAGGTTCGCGTTGCCGAAGCCGGCGAGGAGCCGCGACAGCACGAGCATCCACAGCGTGCTCGCCGCGCCGAGCAGGAGCCAGCCGACGCAGGCGAACGCCACCGACGTCAGGACGACGGGCCGCCGACCGATCCGATCGGACAGGCGTCCCCAGAACGGCGCGAACAGGAACTGCATCAACGAGTAGCCGGCGCTGATCAGCGTCACGAGAGCGGCCGAAGCGCCGAAGCTCTTCGCGTAGAACGGCTGCACCGGAAGGATGACGCCGAAGCCGAGCAGGTCCAGGAACAGCGTCAGGAAGACGACGCCGAGGACGCCCCGGTTCGACGATGCAACGGTCGGTGGTACGGCGACAGGGCTCGCCGTGGCGTTGCGCGGCGCGGTCGGCTCGGACGGCTCGGACGGCTCGGGCGGCATGGCTCGCCTATGCCGACGACGACGCGGACGCGCAAGGCGTGAAGCAGACCGCGCGGCCAAGGCCCGCTCGGACGGGCGGCGGTCACTTCTTCGACGATTCGACCAGCTCGGACTTCAGCTTCTCGATGCGCTCGGCCTCGGCGTTGCCGCGGGTGACCCGGTACAGGATCGCGAGGATCGCGCCGATCACGGTGACCGCGGCGCCAACGGCGATCACCACCTCGAAGAAGTCCGGCGCCCGCATCGCCCGCACACTACCATCGACCGGCGGCGGTGGCCCTCGAGCGGCGGGTGCCCCGCCGCGGATCCGCACTTTTCGTGCACGCCGCCGGGGCGGGATGCCAATGATCATCAAAGACCATGCGTCCGCCCCGGCCGGTTCCCTTTGCTGCGCTCCCCCCAGCCCCCCCGCCCGCGGGGGTGCGCGCGCTCGTACTCGATACCGAGACCACCGGCCTGGACGCCGCCGCCGACCGGGTGCTCGAGGTCGCGGTCGTCGAGTCCTGGGGCGACGTCGACGTCGGCTGCTGGTCGACGCTGGTGCGCGTCGACGGCGGCGTGCCGACCCGCGTCACCGAGCTGACGGGCATCACGACCGCGATGGTCGCCGCTGGCGTCGACGAGGCCGTGGCCGTCGCCGCCCTGACGGCGCTGCTCGAGCGCGTCGAGGTCGTCGTCGCCTGGAACGCGCCGTTCGACCGCGCGTTCGTCGCCGCGCTGTTCGGCCGCTGCGGGTGCGCGCTGCCGCCCACGCCGTGGGTCTGCGCCCTCGAGGCGGCGCGCGCCCGGCGGCCCGACCTCAAGGGCTATCGCCTCGACCTCGTCGCCCGCGACCTTGGGATTGCCACCGGCCGCAGCCACCGCGCCCTCGACGACGCCCGCTGCGCGCTGTCCGTCTGGCGCGCGCTGCCGGTCGCGCCCCCGTCGGCGGGGCAAGGCGTCGAACCGGCGGCGAAGGATGCGGCGGCGAAGGATGCAGCGCCGGCCACCGCCGATGCGGCGGGTTCGCCGACCCAGGGTCCGCGCGGCACCCTCGACCTCTTCCGCTGACGCCGCCCCTCGTCGGCAGCGCCGTGACCGCCGCGGTCAGTAGGGGCGCCAGTCGAGGTCGAGCCTTGACCGCTGGTAGACGACGTTGAACCCGAACGTGAAGCTGAAACGGTCGCGGCCACGAAACAGCGCCGCGGGCGGATGCGAGAACGGCCCGGCCTCCCGGAAGCTGCGCAGGGCTTCATCGTCGAGGGGGGCGGCGCCCGAGGTCTCCGCCAGCGCCAGGTCGACGACGTTGCCCGCGGTGTCGATGGTGACGTGCACGACGGTGACGCGGTCGTCGAGGCCATAGACGAGCCCGCCGGGATCGGCGCGGGCGAGCACCGCGCCGCCCACCCACTCGCTCCGGATGGCGTCGGCGACACGGTGGAAGAACGTCGCGTGCCGGTACTCGAAGGTGTTCAGGCTCGTCTCGTCGTCTTCTTCGACGTCGAGAGCGTCGTTGGCCGGCAGGCCGGTGAGCCGCTCGAGGCTGCCCAGCGACGGCGTCACCAGCGGGCGCCCGGGCAGGCCACCGTCACCGCTGCCACCGGCGCGGCCGACGCCGAAGGCGCCCGGGCCCTCGCCCGACGTCGTCGCTGACGACAGCGTCAGACGTCCCATCGCGAGGCGCAGCGTGTCGCCGTTGCCGTCGATCGCGCGCCGGCTCTCGCCAGCGACGAGCGTGCCCGACGCCGTGGGCGGCAGGTCGACGGCGTTCCGGGGCGCGACGCGCGGCACCTGCAGCGCGGCCTGCGGCGCGCCGCCACCGGGGTCGCGGCTGTCCCAGGCCAGCGCCTGCCCGCTCGTCGAATCACCGTCGCCGTGGGGGCCGCCCGCGGGAGCGCCATCGCCGGCGCGGGCGGCGGCGGCCCGGTCCTCGTCGGCCGCAGGCGTCTCGTCGGCGATGTTCTCGCGCGCGAACTGCGGCCGGCGCGTCGTCGTCTCGGTGACGCCCGTGACCCGTGAACGGGTCTCGCGCTCGGCGCGCTGGTCCTTGTCCGACAGGTAGTCGGCGGCGACCGGGCGCTCGACCTGCTTCGCCGGCAGCGTCACGACCTGACCGCGCGGCTCGTCCGGCTCGACGGCCACGGGGGGCGGCGGCGGCGATGGCGCGCGCAGCTCGAGCTCGAGGCGGCGGTGGTCGGCGGCGGCGTCCAGCCCCGCCCAGGCGGCCATTGAGCCTGTGGTGGTTCGCGACGACGCCCGCCGCGGCAGGAGCCGGGCGCTGGGCAGCACGGCGAGGTGCAGCACGACGGCGACGACGAGACCCACGCCGAGGCCCGCCCGCGGCTCGGGGCGACGGAGCAGCACGTCGAAGAAGGGCGACCGCGGCGTCGACACGACACCAAAAGTGTACTGCGCCGTCGTTGACGTGGCAGCCGCCGGACGGCTTGATCGTCCCGCCCGGACTGCCCGGGTGTGTCGCAGCGCGGCGTTGACGAGAGCGGCGCGCCGGGCCGCCGATCAGGGCGCCCGAGCCCCTTGCGCGACGACGTCGGGCGGGGAATGAGCGATCGGCTCTCCATCCACGAGGAATGCCCATGGCCCTGCAGATCCGCTCTGAGATCAAAGAGCTCTCCACCGTCGAGCGCCAGCTTGCCATCGTCGTCCCCGGCGATCAGGTCGCCAAGGAGCTCGACCGCGCCTACCGCGAGCTGTCGCAAAAGGTCCGCATCAAGGGCTTCCGTCCCGGCAAGATCCCGCGCTACGTCCTCGAGCAGTACTACAAGGCCGACACCGAGCAGCAGGTGCTCGAGCGCGTCGTCAACGCGTCCTTCCGCGAGGCCATCAAGGCCCACAACGTCGCCCCCATCGCCAACCCGCAGATCCAGGCCCCCAGCGGCCTGATCGCTGGCATGGACTTCGCGTATCAGGCCAAGGTCGAGGTCAAGCCGGTCATCGACCTGAAGGCCTGGAAGGGCCTGAAGCTGAAGAAGACGACCTACACCGTCGGCGACGGCGACGCCGATCGCGAGCTCGTGCGCCTGCGCGAGGGGCAGGCCAAGATTGCGCCCGTCGAGGGCCGCGACGTCGTGCAGCAGGGCGATCTCGTCGAGACCAACTGGTCAGGCGCCGTCGACGGCGAGAACGTCAAGGGCCTGTCGGGCGTCGCCTACGTCATCGAGGTCGGCGGAGCCAACTTCCCCTACAAGGAGGCCGATCAGGCCCTCGTGGGCAAGAAACTCGGCGAGGACTTCAGCGTCGACGTGAAGCTCCCCGACGACTTCCGCGTCGAGGCGCACCGCGGCAAGACGGCGACGTTCAAGATGCGCCCGGTGGGCATCAAGTCAAAGACGCTGCCCGCCCTCGACGACGAGTTCGCCAAGGACATCAGCGAGAAGGCCGAGACGTTCGCCCAGCTGAAGGAGCTGATCATCGAGGACCTGAAGAAGGTCGCCGAGGTCAAGACCAAGAACGAGGTGCGCGACGCGGCGATCACCGCGCTCATCGAGGGCAACGCGTTCGAGGTGCCGCCGGCGCTCGTTGATCGGCAGGCCGAGCAGATCGCCGTCGACCGCCTGCAGCGCCTGCCGCAGCAGCAGGCCGAGATGGTTTGGAACGCCCAGGGCCAGCGCCTGAAGGAAGACGCCCGCCCGATGGCGACGCGTCAGGTGCGCGTCAGCCTGATCCTCGAGGCCCTCGTCGCCGCCGAGCAGCTCGTCGCCACCGAGGCCGACATCGAGGAGTACATGGAGAAGATGGCCGCCGAGATGAACACGCCGCTGAAGACGGTGAAGAGCGTGTTCGCCAAGGACGACCGGCTCAAGGAGCTGCAGTTCCAGCTCGCCAGCCAGAAGGCCCTAGACAAGGTGATCGCCGAGGCTGCCTACGACGAGTCGACGAAGGCGCTGTCGGCCTGAGCTCGCGACCTGCACGCACTGGTGCGTGCGGAAGGACGAAGCCGCGCCCCTCGGGGTGCGGCTTTCTTTTTCGCAGCTCGTCCACCCGGCCGTGGCGCTTGAGGGAGCGTCGTCCCCTCGCCCCGGCGCCCCCCGGGCCGCGCTGTTCAGCCGGGCGGCAGCGGCGTCGACGGCGCGGTCCCCGTGGTCGTCGCTGGCGCGGTCGTCATCGCCGCCGGCTTCATGCCCGGGAGCCACGCGCGGCCCGCGCCCACGGCGCGGAACGGCCACGGGATCCCGGCGAGCAGCAGCACCAGCGCCACCGCGAAGAACGTGCGCGCCGCGCGGTTCTTGGCGCCGTCGTCGGCGCCGCGGCGGGCCTTCGCGCTGCCGATGGTGCCCACGACGATGGCGGCGAGCATCATGACGAGGTGCTCCATGCCGAAGAAGCGCAACACCGCGTCCTTCATCGAGGCGCCCGGCGCGGCCAGGAATGACGCCACATATCCCGAGGTGCCGAAGTAGAGGGCCAGCCCGATCAAGAGCTGCGTGTGCAGCGCCATGACGAAGATCATGCCGGGGCCGCGCGCGTAGGGGCTGTTGCCCGAGAGCGCGCGCTGCGCGCGAACGACGGCGATGACGCCAGCGATGAGGACGACCCAGCGGAGGAGGTTGTGCAGGTGAAGGAGTCCGGTGTGCATGGGCCCCTTCTTCGCTGTCGTGCCGACGCCCGCAACCGGTCCCTGCTGGCGTCCTAAAGAAAAGCCCCCCGGTGGTGCCGGGGGGCGAGGCCGTCTTCGACGGGTGGCGTGGTGCTTCAGGCCACCGCGGCGCCGGGCAGGCCGGGCTGCGTCTTCTTCGCGGCGTCGAGGCGCGCGCCGATGTCATCCCAGTTCCAGACGTTCCACAGGGCGTCGAAGAACTCGGCCTTGCGGTTCTGGTACTGCAGGTACCAGGCGTGCTCCCACGCATCCATGACCATCACCGGCGTGCCGCCAACGGCGAAGTTCGACTGGTGGTCGTAGACCTGCGTGGTGATCAGCTTGCCGAGGACGGGCTCCCAGACGAGCGCCGCCCAACCCGACCCGAACACCGTGCTCGCCGCCGCGTTCATCTGCTTCTTGAAGGTGTCGAACGAGCCGAAGTCCTTGTTGATCTGCTCGGCGAGGGCGCCCGTCGGCTGGCCGCCGCCGCCCTTCTTCATGTTCTTCCAGAAGATCGAGTGCAGGACGTGGCCGGCGACGTTGAAGGCCAGCGCGCGCTCGAGGGCGGGGATGGTGGCGAAGTCGCCCTTGGTGCGCGCCTCCTCGAGCTTGTCGAGGGCGACGTTGGCGTTGGTGACGTAGGCGGCGTGGTGCTTGCCGTGGTGCAGCTCGAGGATCTCTTTCTTGACGTGGGGCTCGAGGGCGTCGTGGGCGTAGCCGAGCTCGGGGAGGGCGTACTTCGACATCGAAAACTCCTGCGTGGTGTGACCCCGCGCGGGGTCGCGGACGGTGGACCGACGGTTGGATGCAGACCCGCGCGATGGGTAGCACGGCGCCGTCGTCGGTGCATGCGCGGGGCGGATCAGGCCGCGAGCCGCGTGCGCGACGGCGTCGCCGCTACCCCTGCGGCGCGACGTAGGTCATGACCAGATAGAGCAGGGCGTCGACGGCGCCGGTGTTGCGGTAGGCGTGCGGCACGTCGGCGTCGAACAGGATCGAGTCGCCCGCCGACAGCGCGTGCTCGACGCCATCGACGACGATCACGACGTCGCCGCGGGTGACGGTCAGGTTCTCGCGGGTGCCCGCCGCGTGGGCCTGGGCCTCCTCGGCGCCGTCTTGTTTCAGCTCGAGCTCGTAGAACTCGACGCGGCGGGGCTCGTCGTAGGGAAACAGCGCCCGCGACGAGAACGTGCCGTCGTGCGACGTCAGCCTCTTCGTCTGACGCGCCTCGATCACACGCGTCCCGGCGGTGGGCGCGTGCGCCGAAAGCAACGCCGAGAACGGCAGGTCGAGAGCCTTGGCGATCTTCCACAGCACGTTGATGGTTGGCGCCGACTGCCCGAGCTCGATCTGCCCGAGCATCGCCCGGCTCACGCCGCTGCGCTTGCCGAGGGCCTCGAGCGACAGCCCACGCTCGCCGCGCAGGCGGCGCAGGTTGGCACCGACCACCGGCGCGAGATCGGGCGAGGCCGGTTCGGTCCCTTTGCCGTCGTCGGTCATCGCCCGCTCCGTCGCGTGTCGGCCGTGGGCGTTGTTCGAGGGGGCGCGCGCATCGTCATTCGTCGAGAGTGCGCGCGCCGCCGCGCACCGAGATCGCCGACGGCGGCCGGCGGTCGTCGCGCGGCCGCGGCGCCGCCGGGGTCGACTGCTCGCGCGCCAACGCCTCGACGGAGGCGCGCAGGGACTGGTTGTCGAGCAGCACCGTCGCCTCGGGGTTGGCGGAGCGGGCGGCCGCGGGGCCGGCGGGTCGCGCCCCCGGGCGGGGCGCGGGCGTCGTCGCGCCGGCGGGCTGGTGGCCGGGCAGGGGCCGCACTGTGGGCGTACCTGGGCGCGACGTGGTCGGCTGCGACGACAGCGCGAGCGCCCCGCTCGACCGGCTCGGCGCGGCGGCGCCGAGCGGCGACGCCGAGGACGGCGGTGCGGCAACCACGGGGGCCGGGCGCGGCGGCGGCGGCGGCGGGCGCCGCAGCAGGAACAGCGCATCGTCGGCGATGGCGGAGTCGCTGCGCTGCAGGTTGACGGCACCGCGAGGGATGGACACGGGCGCTGGCGGGTAGCCGAGCAGCACCAGCGGGTCGTCGACGATGGCGGCGTCGGCCATGACGACGTTGGCGCCGCGGGTGAGCGCCGCGCCGAGCCGCGGGTCGTCGACGAAGGTGTCGGGCAGCTCGGCAAAGGACAGCGGCTGCGTCGACGCCGCCGGTCGCTCCAGCCGCTCGAGGTCGTCGAGGCTGAGCGGTCGGGGCGCGTCGCCGGGCGGCTTCGCCGTCGGCGAAGCGGGCGCGACGGTGGCCGCCGGAGCGGCGGCGCGCGCCGGGGACGCGGCGGCGGGCACCGGCGCGGCGACGGGCACCGGGGGCCGGAGCAGCGCCTGCACGTCGTCGACGCCGGCGGCGTCGGCCCAGCGCAGGTTCACGGCGGCGCGCGGCACGTGGGCCACCCCCGGCGCGTGGCAGAGCAGCACGAGAGGATCGTCGACCACGGCGGCGTCGGCCATGACCGTCGTGGCCCGCGCCAGCGCGGCCCCGAGCAGCGGCGTCTTTGGCCCCCAGACGACGTCGGGGCCTTCGGCGTCGCTGACTGCAAGGCTGCGGGGCGGCAGACGCTCGAGGCGGTCCAGATCGAGCCAGGCCGGCCCGTGCGGCGCCGTGTCCGTCGATGACGTCGGCCGCCGGGGCATCGCCGCGGACAACGCCGACGACGCCGTGGCACGCCGGGCAGCGGTGCCGGCGTCGAGGCCGGGGCTGCTGCTGGCGCTTGCCGCGGTCGGGATCGGGCCAGCGGCGGCGGCGCGCGGCGCCGGCGCGGCGCGGCCGGCGGGCAGCTCCCGCGCGTGCTCGCCGAGCTCGAGACCGCACGCGCGGCACGCGGTCAACCCGGATGGGATCGACGCGCCGCAGTCGGGGCACATCCCCGCCCGAAGGATCGTGAGGCCGTCGGGGGTCGGCTTGAAGCGCGCCACCCGTCATGCTTGGCACACGCTCCCCGTCGACGGCAACCGCGTCGTCGCGGCGACCGGCGGCGGACGGTCCGGGCCCGGCCGCCGCGCGCAGCGGAACAGTCCTTGACGAGGGAGTCGCCTGCGCTACGGTCCTCGCTCCCGCGCCGTCAGGCGCCGGTGGGGTCCTCTGGCGAATCCGTCGCACGGTGCGACGCGCGAACGACCCCGGAGCAGATGAGCAATGAAGAACCCGCGCCTCGGCCTCCTGGCCACCAAGGTCGGCATGACCCAGATCTTCAACGACGACGGCGTCCGCATCCCGGTCACCGTGCTGCAGGTCGAGAAGAACACCGTCGTCCAGAAGAAGACCGTTGCGACCGACGGCTACGTCGCGCTGCAGGTCGGCTCGGGCACCATCCGCGAGAAGCTCGTCAACCAGCCCGAGAGGGGCCACTTCAAGAAGCACAACGTGGCGCCGACGCGCCACCTGGTCGAGTTCCGCGTCGACGAGGCCACCGCTGGCAAGTTCAACACCGGCGACGAGGTCACCCTTGGCTTGCTCGAGGCCGGCAAGTCCGTGGATGTTTCGGCGACGTCCAAGGGCCGCGGCACGGCGGGCGTCATGAAGCGCCACCACATGTCGGGTTTCCGCGCGACGCACGGCACGCACGAGTACTTCCGCCACGGCGGTTCGATCGGCTGCCGCGCGACCCCCGGCAAGGTGCACCCCGGCAAGCGCATGGCGGGCCGCATGGGCAACGAGCGCGTCACGGTTCTGAACTGCGCCGTCGTCAAACTCGACACCGACAAGGGCCTGATTTTCCTGCGTGGCGCCGTGCCCGGTCCCAACGGCGGTTTCGTCGAGGTGCTGCCGTCGGTGCACGTTGCCCGCAAGGGTCGTGCGCTGCGCGCCGAGGCGCAGATCATGTCCAAGAACCCGATGAAGGCGTCGAAGGCCGGCGGCGGCGCGGCCAAGGGCGGCAAGAAGTAATCGGCACGGACATCCGGTTCGAGCGACGCGGGGTCTTCGGGCCCCGCGCTTCTTTGGGGCCGGCGACGGAGAGGGCAGCGGGAAGTCGTCGTCGACGGCTGCGCCTGCCGCTCTGGCCTGCCGCTCTGGTCCTGCCGCTCTGGCCTGCCGCTCTGGCCTGCCGCTCTGGCCTGCCGCTCAGGGCTGGCGAGCGGCGGCGTTGCAGACGGAACAGGTGCCGTAGAGCTCCATCTTGTGGTGGACGACGGTGAAGCCGTGAGCGTCGGCGACGCGGGTCTGCAGGGCCTCGATCTGCGCGTCAACGAACTCGACGATGGTGCCGCACGACGTGCAGATCAGGTGGTCGTGGTGGTGCTCGCGCTTGCCGAGGATGTGCTCGTAGCGGGTGTGGCCGTCGCCGAACTGGCGCGCCTCGGCGAGGCCGCACTTGGCCAGCAGCTTCATCGTCCGATAGATCGTCGCCTGGCCGACCCCGGCGTCCTCGGCGCGCACCCGGTCGAGCAGCTCGTCGACGGACAGGTGGCCCTCCGCGGCGAAAAAAGTGTCGGCGATCAGCTCGCGCTGACGGCTGGTCTTCAACCCGTTCTTCACGAGGTAGTCGCGCAGAACTTCGCGCGGTCCGCGGCTGTTGGTCGCCATCGCTCCCGACCACCTCCCGAAGGACCGACGCTCGCCGGCCGGCGACCGCACGTCGGCCGATTCGCTCTTCGTGCCCATCACCGCGTGACGAAAGACCGGGTCTTCGTGACGCGTCGACCGCAGATAGCCGCTTCGCCGCACCGGGGCCAGCGACGTACGGCCGTCGTCCCTGCTGTGGTAGACCGCCCCAGTCCTATCGTCCGGTCGAGGAGGTCTGCTTGCGTCCCGCGTCCCGCCCGTCCCGCGCTGCCGTCGTCTCAGTCTTCGCCGCCTCCGCCGTCCTGTCCGCCTGCGCGACTACCGAGGAGCTGCCGGACGCCTTCACCTGGGTGGACGAGCTCCCCGAGGAGGCGCTGGCGCCCACGCCCTACAAGCTTCGCGGCAACGACAAGCTTGAGGTCAAGGTCTTCAAGCAGGAGTCGCTCTCCGGCGAGGTGCTGGTCCGCGAGGACGGCCAGATCACGGTGCCGCTGGTCGGCGACATCGCGGTCGTCGGTATGACGCCACCCGAGGCGTCGGCCGAGATCGCCAAGCGCCTCGCCGGTACCGGCTTCATCGACAACCCCAGCGTCTCGGTCGCCGTGATCGAGACCCGCCAGCCGAGCTTCGCCGTCGCCGGCGAGGTCCGTCAGCCGGGCAGCTTCGAGCTGCAGCCGGGCACCACGGTGCTCGACGGCGTCGCGCTGGCTGGCGGCCTGTCCGAGTTCGCCAAGAAGGACCGCGTCTTTGTGATCCGCAAGGCCAAGGGGAACCAGCGCGTGCGTTTCAACTTCGCAAGGGTGGCGCGCTCCGACGGCAAGGGCCTGCGCTTCCACCTTGAGGACGGCGACGTCGTCGTCGTCGAGTAGCGTCCGGTGACCGCGACGCAGCTCGCGCTGACGGTCGTCACCGTCGTCGTCGCCGCCGTCGCGCTGGTGCCGACAGTCTATCTGGCGCTGCTCGCCCTGTGCGCCGGTCCGCACCGTCCGCGCGTGACGGGCGCGCGCTCGATGCGCTTCGCGTTCCTCGTCCCGGCCCACAACGAGGAGGCCGGCATCGCCGCCACGGTGCAGAGCCTGCGCGCCGTCGACTGGCCCGCCGACCACTGCGAGGTCGTCGTCGTCGCTGACAACTGCAGCGACCGCACCGCCGACGTAGCGCGGCAGGCCGGCGCCCACGTGCTCGTGCGCCATCACAAGGACCTGCGGGGCAAGGGCTATGCGCTCGAGCATGGCTTCGCCCACCTGCTCGGCACCGCCGCTGACGCCGTTGTCGTCGTCGACGCCGACACCGTCGTATCGAAGAACCTGCTGGTCGCGTTCGCCACCCGCATCGAGGATGGGGCGCTGGCGATGCAGGCCGAGTACGGCGTGCGCAACGTCGACGCGTCCTGGCGCACGCAGCTGATGGCGCTGGCGCTGGCGATGTTCCACTCGCTCCGCAGCAACGCCCGCGAGCGGCTCGGCCTGTCGGCGGGCCTGCGCGGCAACGGCATGTGCTTTACGCGCGAGTGTCTGACGCGCTTCCCGCAGAAGGCCTACGGCCTCGTCGAGGACGTCGAGCAGGGCATCGCGCTCGGCCGCGGCGGCGTTCGCGTCACTGCCGTCGTTGACGCCCACGTGCTGGGCGAGATGGTCTCGGGTGGCAAGGCCAGCGAGAGCCAGCGCCGCCGCTGGGAGGACGGCCGCATCAAGCTGCAGCGCGAGGTGTTGCCCGATGTGATCCGTGAGGCGCTCGCTTCGCGCAGCCTGCTCCTGCTCGATCTGGCGATGGACCTGGTGGTGCCACCGCTGTCGACGGTGGCGCTCTTGACGGCGGCGGCGATCGGGCTCGCGGGCGCGCGGCTCGCGCTCGCGGCCATGGGTGCCGGCGGAGGCGTCGTCGTCGACGTCGTGACCGTCGTGGCCTCGCTGCCTGCCGTCTGCCTGGCGCTCTACGTCGCGCGCGGCATCCAGCTGAGCGGTCTGGGCTGGCGCAGCGTCGTCGTCCTGGCCAAGGCGCCGGCGTACGTGCTGTGGAAGGTGTGGCTGAAGCTGCGGGGCGCGCCGAAGTCCGACGCTTGGGTCCGCACGACGCGCGAGACCGAGACCACGCAGTCGTCGTCCTCGCCGTTGTCCTCGTCGTCGTCCTCGTCGTCGTCCTCGTCGTCGTCCTCGTCGTCCTCGTCGTCGTCCTGAGCGGCTCGTCGTCGCCGTGGAGAGGGTGCCGAGACGACGACGCGCGCCCGCAGGCGCGCGTCGCGAGCGTTCGCGTGGTCGTCTTCGCTGCCGCCTACGCCTGCTGCTGCATCTTCAGCGACGCCTCGACCAGGGAGAAGAACAGCGGGTGGGGCTTCCACGGCCGCGACAGGAACTCGGGGTGGAATTGGCAGCCGAGGAAGTGCGGGTGGTTCGGCAGCTCGACCATCTCGACGAGCTCGTCGTCGGGCGACACGCCCGAGAACACCATGCCTGCGGCCTCGAGTCGCGCGCGGTAGGCGTTGTTGACCTCAAAGCGATGACGGTGCCGTTCGGTGATCGACTCGGCGCCGTAGACGCGTCGCGCGAGGCTGTCCTTCTTCAGCGCGCACGGGTACGCGCCGAGCCGCATCGACCCGCCCTTGCGCACCACCGACTTCTGGTGCTCCATCATGTGGATGACCTTGTCGGCGGCTGCTGCGTCGAACTCCTCGCTGGTGGCGCCGGCGATGCCGGCGGCGTTGCGGGCGTATTCGATGACCGCAATTTGAAGCCCGAGGCAAATGCCGAAGAACGGCACGTTGTGCTCGCGCGCGTAGCGTACCGCCTCGATCTTGCCCTGCGTGCCGCGGCTGCCGAAGCCCCCGGGCACGAGGATGCCGTCGACGCCGGCCAGCGCGGCGCCTGGGCCTTTTTGCTCGATCTCCTCAGCGTCGATGTGGCGCAGCTGCACCCGGCACTTGTTGGCGATGCCGGCGTGGATCAGCGCCTCGTTGATTGACTTGTAGGACTCCTTCAGGTCGACGTACTTGCCCACCATCCCGATGGTCACTTCGTGGGACGGGTGGCGGAAGCCGCCGACGATCTTCTCCCACCGGTCGACGCGGGGCGCGCGGCTCCAGATGTTCAGCAGCTCGGTGACCTTGTCGTCGAGCCCCTCGTCCTTCAGGTGCAGGGGCACCGCGTAGATCGTGTCGAGGTCGGGGCAGCTGACGACGGCGTCCTTGCGGACGTTGCAGAACAGCGAGATCTTCTCTTTGACGTCGTCGGGAATCGCCACCTCGGCGCGCAGCACGAGCACATCGGGCTGGATGCCGATCGACAGGAGCTCCTTCACCGAGTGCTGCGTCGGCTTCGTCTTCAGCTCGTCGGCGCTCTTGATGAAGGGCACGTAGGCGACGTGGACGACGATGCAGTTCTCGGCGCCGTCCTCGGCCTTCATCTGGCGTACGGTCTCGAGGAACGGCAGCGACTCGATGTCGCCGACGGTGCCGCCGACCTCGACCAGGATCAGGTCATGGTGCTGCGCGCAGGCGCGGATGGCTTCCTTGATCTCGTTGGTGACGTGCGGGATCACCTGCACCGTCTTGCCGAGGTAGTCGCCGCGCCGCTCCTTATCGAGCACGCGTGAGTAGATCTGGCCGGCCGACACCGAGTTCAGGCGGCTCAACGTCGCGGCGGTGAAGCGCTCATAGTGACCGAGGTCCAGGTCGGTCTCGGCGCCGTCGTCGGTGACGAAGACCTCGCCGTGCTGGAACGGCGACATCGTGCCCGGGTCGACGTTCAGGTACGGGTCGAGCTTGAGGACGGTGATGTCGAGCCCGCGCTGTTCGAGCAGCGCGCCGAGGGAGGACGCGGTGATGCCCTTGCCGAGGGAGCTGACCACGCCGCCCGTGATGAAGATGATCTTCGTCTTGCGGGGAGCCATGAGCGATGCGCGTCGCAGACCGCAGCGTCGACGTCAACGGTCCGTCGAGGGTGCCCCGGTCCGGCGCGCCCGGTCAGCCGTCGTCGTCGTCGGCGCCGGCCAGCCGCAGGCCCTCCTTGATGGCCTTCAGCTCGGGGTTGCCGTTGATGATCTGCGACAGGCGCGGCCGCTTCATCTTCAGCAGGGCCGCCGCGCGGGTGACGTTGCCGCTTGTCTGGCGGATCGCGTTGGCCACCGCCTCAAACTCGAGCCGTCGCTTCAGGTCGCTGAGCGCCAGACCCTCGCTCTCCTCGCCCACGCGGCGCAGGTAGTCGCTCGTCGCTGGCACGGCCGGGGCGGCGGGCGCCACGGCGCCCGCGACGGCAGCGGGTGTCGGTGTCGGCGGCGAGGCCGCTGCCGCGGCGGCGGGTGACGAGGACGTCGACGGAAACGACGATGCTCCCGACGTCGGCGCGGATGAAGCCGCCGACGTCCCCATCGGCGCCGGTGCCCTCGGCCCAGGGAGAGAGGCACCCGACGGCGCCGGGTAGAAGGCAGGGAGCGCCGGAGCGCGGGCGACGACGTCAATGCCCCGCTGCGCGTCGGCGTAGGCAGGAGCCCACGGCCCTGACGCGGCGGAGTGCAGGAACAGCTCGGGAAACTCAGCGAGGGCGTCGACGTCGATGACGTCAGACTCGCAGAACAGCGCCACCGAGCGCACGACGTTCTGTAGTTCACGGATGTTGCCCGGCCAGCGGTGCCGGCAGAGCACCTCGGCGGCGGCCGCCGTCAACCGTCGCGGCGCCCGGCCGAGCTCGGCGCGCGCCTTGTCGAGGAAGGCGTGGACGAGCAGCGGGATGTCCTCGGCGCGCTCGCGCAGCGCCGGCACTTCGACGACGACGCCCTTCAGCCGGTAGTACAGGTCCTCGCGGAAGCTGCCCTGCCGCACCATCTCTTCGAGATCGCGGTGGGTCGCGCAGATCACGGCGGCATCGGTGGTGATCGTCTGCGTGCCGCCGACCCGTTCGAACTGTCGTTCCTGCAGCACGCGCAGCAACGACACCTGCGTCTTGGGGCTGATGTCGCCAATCTCGTCGAGAAATATCGTACCGCCGCGGGCGAGCTCGAAGCGGCCGATCTTGCGCGACAGCGCACCGGTGAAGCTGCCCTTCTCGTGGCCGAACAGCTCGCTCAACAACAACGTCTCGACGAGCGCGGCGCAGTTCACGCGCACGAAGGGGCCCTGTGCCCGCTCGGACAGCTTGTGCACTGCGGCGGCGACGAGCTCCTTGCCCGTGCCGCTCTCGCCGCGCACGAGCACCGTCGCCTGACGTGACCGCCCGACGCGGTCGAGGCGGTCGAACACGCGGTGGATGGCCGGCGAGCGCCCGACGATGTCCTGGTAGCGGGCGTCCCACTCGGGCTTGCGTACCGGCGTCGGCAGCGTCGTCGCCGGCAGCGTCGTCGCCGGCAGCGTCGTCGCCGGCAGCGTCGTCGCCGGCAGCGTCGTTGGTGTCCCCTCGGGCGGCGCCTCCTCGGCATGCTCGACCGCCGCCGCCGGCGTGCCGACCAAACGGGCTCGCACGGGGTCAGCCAGCAGCGTGCGACGAAGCGCTTCGGGCAGGCCAGCGGCCTGGGCCTCGACGATCGCCCGCCCGCGCGCGCGCGCCGAAGCGCCAATCCGCGGATCGCCGAGTTCATCAGCGCGGTCGGCCAGAAACACCAGCGCGCGCCATGCGTCGTCGGTGGCGCGCTCCCGCGCGAGGTGGTCGACGGCGGCCTGCAGGCGCGCGAGGACAATGACGCCGCGGCCAGCGTAGCTGGCGATGGCGCTGGCGATGAATTCGTGGCGCGCTGCGCCCACGGCGTCGCGCGGCCGCGGCACCGACGCGAGCTTCTGGCCAGCGGCGTCGAGATCGCCGACCAGCAGCAGCGCCCACGCCGACTTCGTGGCCATCTCGTCGACGCGGCTGCCCTCGGCGAGGCGGACGAAGCCTTCGCGGGCGCGCTCGTAGCCAAGGAGCGCGCGGGCAGGCTCGCCGCGGGCCAGCGCGATCTCGGCCTCGGTCAGCTGCACGAAGGCGAGGCCGCGGACGTCTTCGTCCTCGGCGGCGATGCGGCGTGACTGTTCGAGGTAGGACTCGGCGGCGTCGAGGTTGCCGAGCGCCACCGACAGGTTCGACAAGTTCCACGTCGTGCGGCGCACCTCGCCACGGTTTCCGATCCGCAGGAACCGGCCCAGCGCGGCGCGGTACGCGTCGAGGGCGCGCGGCAGATCGCCCAGCCGCTGCGCGATGGTGCCGAGGTTCAAGAGCGCGAACGCCTCGTTGCCGAGATCGCCGATGGCCCGCGCGGCCGTCAGCGCGCGCTCCAGGATCTCCCGGGCCTCCTCGGGACGCCCGAGCCGATGGCGGGCGAGACCGATGTTGATGCGCGCCAGCACCGCCTCGTGCTCGAGCCGGTGCTCCTCGGCGAGGCGCAGGTTCTCGAGGAACGCGGCCTCGGCGACAGCGTGCTGCTCGCGCGACAGGGCGATCTTGGCCAGGGTGTTGCGCACCCGCAGCTTGAACGCCGTGGGGCCGTCGGGGGCGCCGTGCTGCGCGCGCTCGGCGAAGGCGGTGGCACCGTCGAGATCGCTGCGCTTGTACGCAACCTCGGCCATCGCTGCGAGCGCCAGCGCCCGCTCGGGCAGCGCGTCCTCGGCGCCGCCGTCGCCGTGGGACGGCGGGTCGTCGCCAACGTCATCGCGGGCGTCGTCGGCGCGGGCCAGCGCCTCCTCGAGGACGTCGAGGGCCTCGCGATGCTGCCCGCGTAGGCTCAGCAGCTCGCCGATGCGTCGCAGCACCTGCGGCATCTGGTCGGGGCGCGCGGCGCCGCGCAGGTCCTCGGCGGCGCGCAGCGCCTGCTCGACGTGGCCGCGCAGCCGCTCGGCCTCGACGAGATGTCCGAGCAGCGCGACGCGCAGGTGCTGCCGCGCGTCGCGTGTGGCGCCGCTGGCCTCGGCGACAGCCCGGTCGGCTATCGGCAGCGCCAGTCCGAGCAGCTCGACGGCGGAGCCGTAGGCGCAGGTCACCAGGAGACGCTCGGCCGCGGCCAACGCGTGTGGCAGCCCACGCTCGGGGTGGGCGCCGCGCAGCAGGTGGAAGGCTTGCTGCTCGATCGGTGCGTCGCGCGCCGCGATGGCGTCGCCGATCGCCTCGTGCAGGCGGCGCGCACCATCGCCATCGAGGCCACGCAGGAGCGCCTCCTGATGGTGGGGGCGCGCAAACGAAAACAGCAGCTCGCCGTTGGCGAGCCGACGCAGCAAGAGCCGCCCTTCGACGAGAGCGCCGAGGTGCCGCGCGACGTCGGCGACGGCGGCGCCGACGACAGCGGCGACAAGGTCGGCGGTGGCCGGTCTACCGAGCACGGCCAGCGCGAGCACCGCGCGCCGCGCCAGCTCGTCGAGGCCGGCGACCCGCTGGCGCATCAGTGCGTCGGTGTCGGGCGGCAGCGCCTCGAGCAGCTCGTCGACGTCTTCGGGGCGGCCGCGGCTGGCCTTCAGCAGGCGCTCGAGCAGCGGGTGCTGCGCGAGGTACGCCGCCAGCCCCTCGCGGTTCAGCCCC
The DNA here is from genome assembly GCA_016874845.1 of Deltaproteobacteria bacterium. GTDB lineage: Bacteria > Myxococcota > UBA727 > UBA727 > VGSZ01 > VGSZ01. The sequence continues at coordinate 11,791 of VGSZ01000011.1, read as the reverse complement.
TCGACGACGAAGAGCTTCGCCCGCGGCCCGTCAGCGAGGATGTCGACGAGGCGGGCCCCATCGTCGTCGTCGCTGCGCGACGACAGCATCATCACGCCCGTGAAGGCCTCGTCGACGTCGACGCCATCGGGGGCAAAAAGGTGGCGGGCGAGGAAGCGCACCGCGTCGCGGGAGTCGTCGTCGGCGAGGTGGACGTCGACGAGCAGCAGCGTCGGCGCGCCCAGCCGCGCGAGGTCGAGAAACAGGGCGCGCAGGCTCTCGAAGAACGCGGTCTTGTCGCGCGGCAGGTCGGGCGTGGTCGACGACGCGAGCGCTGGAACGAGGACGTGCAGCGCGCGGGCGTGGGCGTCGAGGAACGCGTCGGCGAGGCCGCGCGCCTCCAGGAACGCCAGGGCCTGAGACATGGGCTCACGCAGCAGCGCGTAGGGCTTGGTCGCCGCCTGCTCCGAGCGGCCCAGCAGCACGAGACGCCCCTGATGGGCGAGCTCCTTGCGCAGCTCGCCGAGCAGCAGGGCCTTGCCCACGCCGCGCGGGCCGCCGACGACGACGACGCCGCCGGCGCCCGCCAGCTCGTCGTGGAATTCCTTGAGGCGGGCGAGGTTGCGCCGCGCGCCGTCGACGAGGCTGTGCAGAGCCACCTGACTCGGTTAGCAGCGACTCCCCCGGCAGAGAAGCCAGATCGGCACGCTGGCCCGGTGAAACGAAATGCGTTTCCCCGCATCTGAGCGGCGGTGGGTCTTCGCGGCCGTGCTGGCCGCGAGCGGACACATTGCGTAACGTAGGGTCGGCCCGCGTTACGAAGTCCCGCAGGGCATCCGCTGGGGTCCGGCTCAGCACCAGGGTGTCCGTTGAAAATAGGCCCGACGCGAACCGTCGGGCCCGCATGCGGCGGCGGTCCGGACGCCGACGTCGACGGCGGAGAAAGCAATGACAGCAAAGCGATACTCGGAGACGATGTTGCCGACCAACCACGGCACGCTGCGAATGGTTGTTTACCGCGATGACGACGGCACCGAGCATGTGGCGATGGTGGCCGGCAACGTCTTCGCTGCGACAGACGTGCTGTGCCGTGTCCATTCCGAGTGCGTCACGTCGGAGGTCTTCGGCTCGTTGAAGTGCGACTGCAAGCCGCAGCTCGACCGCGCCCTGGATCTGATCGTCCGTCGCGGTCGCGGCGTTGTGCTGTACCTGCGCGGGCACGAAGGGCGCGGCATCGGTCTGGGCGACAAGGTGCGCGCCTACGCGTTGCAGGAGCAGGGCCACGACACCGTCGACGCCAACCGCTTGCTCGGGCTGCCTGACGAGGCTCGCGACTTCTCGATGGTCGCCCACATCCTCGCCGACCTGGGCGTCCGCAGCGTCGCGCTGCTGACCAACAACCCGATGAAGGTCAACGCGCTGTCGCAGGGGGGCGTCATCGTCACCCAGCGCGTGCCCCACCTTGTGGCGGTGGCATTGCCGGCGATGCACTATCTGGCGACCAAGGGCGCGCGGATGGGTCACGTGCTCGACGGCCCCACCGATGAGGCCAGCTGGGCGGTGAAGTAGCGCGACCCCACACACCGCGGGAGCGTCGGCCCGGGCTAGGCTCGGCGGCATGTCTGATCCGCTCCGCGCGCTCCTCGTCCGCGACGACCTGCGTCCGTTTTTTCTCGATGGTCACGGCTTGCACCTGCTCGACCAGCGCGATCTTCCGGCGCACGAAACGTGGCGGGTCTTCGGCGACGGCGGCGTCATTGAAGGCGTCGCGCGTTCCATCGAGGGCCTGGCTGTCCGGGGGGCGCCGGCGATCGGCGGCGCGGCGGCGCTGGCGCTGGCGGCCTTCGCGCGAAGGCCGCGGGGCACACTGGCGTCGTTCGTCGATACGCTGAAGCAGCACGACGCGCGCCTGCGGCGCACGCGGCCCACGGCGGTAAACCTGTTCGTCGCCCTCGACGCCATCGCCGCGGCCCGCGACGCCGCCGCGGGCCGCGCCGACGCCCGAAGCGACGACGTCGCCGTCGCCGTCGTCGACGCCGCGGAGGCCTATTGCCACGTCGACGAGGCCGCCTGCACGGCGATGGGCGCCCACGGGGCCGCGCTCCTCGACGACGGCGACGTTGTGGTCACCGTTTGCCACACCGGCGCGCTGGCCACGTGCGGGCAGGGCACCGCGCTCGGCGTCGTGAAGAGCGCCCGCAAGGCCGGCAAAGACGTCGCCGTCGTAGCCCTCGAGACGCGGCCGCTGCTGCAGGGCGCGCGGCTGACGGCGTGGGAGTGTCAGCGCGACCGGATCCCGGTCACGTTGATCACCGATGGCATGGCGGCGTTCGCCCTGAACCGAGGGCTGCGCGGGCGCCGCATCGCGCGCGCGCTCGTCGGCGCCGACCGCATCGCGCGCAACGGCGACACGGCCAACAAGATCGGCACCTTCGCGCTGGCCGTCGCCTGCGCACACCACGACGTGCCGTTCCACGTCGTGGCGCCGACGACGACGTTCGACGAGACGTGCCCCGACGGCCACGCGATCCCCATCGAGGAGCGCGCCGCCGACGAGGTGCGTAGCGCCCGCGGTGCGCCGCTGAGCCCCGTCGACGTCGGCGTCTGGAACCCGGCATTCGACGTCACGCCGGCGTCGCTGGTGACGGGCTTCGTCACCGAGCGGGGCCTGCTTTCGCGGGGAGCGTCGCCAGCGCGCTCTGCGTCGCCCGCAGCAGCGGCGCGGCGCTGACGGGCTGTCCGGCGGCGTTCTTCATCCAGACGTCGGGGGCGACGGCGCCCACGCGGCACATGCGCTCGATCTCGGCGCCGAGTGTGGTCTTGCCCGACGAGGTCGCGCGATCGATCTGCTCCTCGATCTGGAACGCGATCAGGTGCCCGAGCGGATAGTCCGTCAGGTACAGCGGGTAGGCGATCATGTGCGAATAGATGCCGAGCAGCGGCGTGGCCTGACCGTCCTCGTCGACGCCGCCGAGCACGCGGGCGTAGTGCTTCTTCCAAGCGTCCGCGGCGATCCGTACCGTCGCGTCGCGCACCTCGACGGGTGTGGCCTGCGGGTGCTTGTACAGCCAATGCCAGACCGCGACGTCGACGAGGGCGACCCCGGCGATCTCCCAGGTCGCCCAGAAGTCGGCCAGCACGCTCTCGCGCCGCGCCTCGGTGGACAGCTTCGACAGACCGAGCAGCTCCAGGTCGCGGGCCTGAAACACGAAGGCGATGGCCTCGGTGAAGGCGTTGTTGGGCACACCCTGCAACAGCGTGCTGTCGACGTCGTAGAGCGAGAACAGCTGCTCGACGTTGTGCCCCATCTCGTGCACCGCGATGTTGTAGCCCTTGTAGTCCATACCCTTGTCACCAACCCGCGTGCGCAGGTGCGGAACGTCGCCGCGGCGCGCGGCCTGAAGCGCGTGGCCGGCGCCGCGCGAGGGCTCGACGACGATGTGGTTGGCCAGCCAGTCGGCCTTGTCGCGGGCGAAGCCGAGCTCGCGCAGCAGGCGCGGCATGTCGGCCTTGAAGGCGGCGGCGGTGGGGTAGCGGGCGCGGGTCTTGTCGTCGAGCTCCTCGGGGGAGATCGACGAGCGGGCCTTGAAGCCGTCGTACCAGAGGTCTTGCGGCTCGAGCTTGCGGCCGAGGCGGCGCTCGATCTCGGCGGCCACCTTCGACACGAGCGGTGACTCGAGCACATCGAGGAACAGGCGCCGCACGCGCTCTTCGGGCAGCTCGCGCGACAGCTCGAACGAGCGCAGGATCGCGCTCGGCACCTTCGGCGTGAACGGATCGGCAGCGGCCTGGGCGCGGAACTGCTCGAGGAGCTGCTGGTAGCGGTTGGTGGGGCGCTGGATCTCGTCCTGCGTGTCGACGACGAGCGCCGACGGCGCGGGCTTCTCGGCGGTGTCGATGGGGGCGGCGACGACAACGTTCTCGAACGGGTTGTAGTCGACCCACGGCGCGTCGATGGCGGCGTCGGGGATGGTCTGGGTGACGATCCGCTCCATCAAACGCACGATGGTGCGCTGGCGGTTGGCGCCGTCGAGGCCGCTCGCGTACTGCGCCTTCAGCTCGTCGCGCAGGTTCCAATGACTGATGAGCTTCATGCCCCGCGGAAACACCCGCTGCCCCTGCTGGTCGAGCACGTGGTGCATCCACAGGTTGTAGTCGGCGATGTAGCGGTCGGCGGCGGCCGCGGTGGCGGCCTGCTTCGTCGCCACCGCGGCGGGGATACGGCGCGAGAATCGGCCGGTCAGGCGCGCCACCGCCCAGTCGCGGCGCGACAGCTTGTCGGCGACCTTCAACCGCTCGGCCAGCGTCGACTGCGGGAAGTTCAGGAGCACCGCGAACGCGAGCTTGTTGCCGAACCAGTCGTCGACGACGTGGGCGGCCGCGTCCCAGCCGGCGAGGACGTCGTCGACGGCGGTGGTCGGCGACAGCTGCGGCAGCTCGAGTTCGGTGGGGGCACGCAGCTCGCGGCCGATCTCGAGCATGTGCCCGTCGACGGCCTCGAGCGCGCGCTCGAGGCGGTGAAAGGTGACGTCCAGGTCCTTGTCGTCGGCGACGAAGTGCTGCAGCGCGAATTCACGCAAGGCGTCCGCGTCGCCATCCTCGGCGCGCCACAGCGACTGCACCTGCGCGAGGCCGCGGTCGATGCGCGGCTTCTGCTTCGGGTACCGCGCTGCCAGCGCCTGGGCCGCCGGCTTGACGTCGACGCGGGGCGCGGGTGGCGCCGTCGGGGCAGCCGGCGCCGCAGGGGCCGGCGAAGCCCCCGGCGAAGCGGCGGCAACGACGCTGGCGGTGGCGACGAGCGTCGCGAGAGCGAATTCGACGATCATCCAGCGTCCATAGAAGCCGCTGCGCCCGACGGGAAGCCGGCTCGCTCCGGAGTCAACGCGCGCGCGTCAACCGAGCAGGTCGGACTCGGTGCGGTTCCGACCATTGCCCTTGGCCTTGTACAGGTAATCGTCGGCGGCCTTCACGAGCAGCTTGGGCGTCGCGTAGTTCTGCTTCTTCAAGGTCGCGATGCCGATCGAGACCGTGACTGGCAGGCGCTTACTCTCGTACAGGAACTCGTAGGACTCGACCTTTCGGCGCACCCGCTCCATGACGGCGAAGGCGCGGTCGCTGTCGGTGGACTTGAAGATGATCCCGAATTCCTCGCCGCCGTAGCGGGCGAGAACGTCCTCGGTGCGCAGCGCGCTCTGCACGATCCCGGCGAGGTTCTTCAGGACGTAGTCACCGGCCTGATGGCCGTAGCCGTCGTTGAGCTTCTTGAAGAAGTCGATGTCGAACAGGCTCAGGCTCAGCGGGTCCTGATGCCGGTAGTAGAAGGCGAATTCGGTCTTCAGCTGATCGGCGAAGTACTTCTTGTTGAAGCAGGTCGTCAGCCCGTCGCGTGTGGCGCTCTCGTACAGCTGCTTCTGCGCCCGCTCCTCGACCTCATCCTGGTACGAGAACTTCAGGATCGCCGAGCTTCCCAGCTGGATCTTCTCGCCGTCTTCGAGCCTGTGCTCGACGACGCGGGTGCCGTTGACGAACACCCCGTTGGTCGAGTTGTTGTCGACGATGCACCAGCCCTCGAGCGTACGCTCGACGCGAGCATGCTGACGCGATACGCCCTCGTCGTCGACGAGGATCTCGTTTTGCGGCGACCGCCCGACCACCAGCTGCGTCCCCGACAGCTTGAACATCTTGCCGACAGCACGGCCGTTGATGACGATGAGGTAGGCTGACCGATGGGCGTTCTGCGGCGACAGGAGCTCCAGCTCCTTCAGACCGAGGATCGTCGTCTTCTCGACGTCGTCGCCGAACTCACTCTTCGCCATCTTCAAACTCCATCCATTCGCGATGGTAGTGGGAGGGCGGCTGGCGAGGCAAGAACTCCACAACGGCATTACAAAGCGGGCCAGGGGCGGCGGTGTCGGGCAGACGGTCGGCGGGGGCAGGGCGCTCGACGTCATCGGGGAACCTGCTATGCGTCTCTCATGCGTTCGCTCGTCCTCGTGCTCGCCGTCGTGCTCGACCTGGTGGCCGCCGCCGGTCGCGCCCAGCCGGCCCTCGCCATCGACGCCGCCAGCCTCGACCCCGCGCAACGGGCGGCGTTCGACAAGGTCCTCGCCGACGAGGTCTGCCCGTGCGACTGCCCGCGGACGTTTGGACAGTGCTTGCAGGCGGGCACGAAGTGCCGACCGGCCGTGATCCTTGGTCAGTACCTCGTCGACACGATCGGCGACGGCGTGCCCACCGACGACCTCGCCGAGGCCGTCGCCCGCGAGCTGACGGGAGGCTTTCTTGCGACGCCTTGGAAACCGGCGACCGACGGCTACGCCACCAAGGGTTCAAAGAAGCCGAAGGTGACCATCGTCGAGTACGCCGATTTCGAGTGCGGGCATTGCAAGGCTGCCGCCGCGGTCGTCGAGGAGCTCGTCAAGAAGCATCCTGAGGTGCAGGTCGTCTTCAAGCACATGCCCCTGTCGTTCCACACGATGGCGAAGAAGGCCGCGATCGCCGCCGAGGCCGCCGGTCGGCAGGGCAAGTTCTGGCCGATGCACGACGCGATCTTCGCTACGCAGGAGTTCCTGACCGACGACCTGCTGCTCGGGCACGCCAAGGCTGTCGGTCTGGACGTCGAGCGTTTCAAGAAGGACCTCGTTGATCCCGCGCTCGACAAGAAGGTCGACGACGCCCGCGCCGAGGCCGTCGGCTTCGGCTTCGCGGCCACGCCGGCCTTTCTGGTCGAGGGCCGGCCATATCACCTGTACCGGTCGATCGACGGCTTCGAGCTGCGCCTGCGAATGGACGCCGCCCGTGCGACGTCCACGTGTCAGTGACCTCTCCGTTGTCGCCCCTGAACGTCGAGGACCCGATGCTGCGTCGACCCCGCCCGCTGTCGTTTCTTGCCGCCCTCGCGGCCACCGGACTCGTGCTGACCACGTCACCGCCGCTCGCCGCGCAACGGAGCGTCGCCGGCGTCGATGACGAGGACGATGCCGACGCCGACGCCGACGCCCCCGAGGCCGATGACAAGAAGAAGTCCGACGACAAGAAGAAGTCCGACGACAAGAAGAAGTCCGACGACCAGAAGAAGTCCGACGACAAGAAGAAGTCCGACGAGAAGTCGAAGGGCGACGAGAAGTCGAAGGGCGACGAGAAGTCGAAGGGCGACGAGCAGTCGAAGGGCGACGAGAAGTCGAAGGGCGACGAGAAGTCGAAGGGCGACGGGAAGTCGAAGGGCCGCAAGGCGAGCCCCGACGACGTCCTTGAAGAGACTGCCGAAGAGAAGAAGAAGCGCGCCGCCGAGGACGACGCCCGCCGCAAGGCTGAGGACGCCGTCGCCGCCCAGGAGGCAAAGAAAGAGGCCGAAAAGGCCCGCCTCGCTGAGGAGAAGAAGGCCAACGCCGAGAAGCGCCGGGCCGAGACCCGCGATCAGCGTCTCGCCTCGGCCCGGCGTGTGCGGCCGCTGGTCCGCGAGGAGGGAGCCTATCGCGTCGGCGTCGCGCTCGAGCCGGGCGCGGTGCAGAAGGGTGCGCTCGTCGAGGTGCGCTTCGATATTGGCCGCAAGCTCGACGTCGCCGACCCGAAGTTTGGCAACCGTGAACCGCTGAAGAACCTGAAGCTGGTCGCGACAGTGGTCGAGCCGAGCGGCAAGAAAGATGGCAAGAAGCGCTACGCGGTGCACTCGCTCGGCGCGCCGGGCCTGTACGGCTTTCATATGACGCCACCGAAGGATGGCGTGCTGCAGGTGCAGCTGACCGGCGACGTCGGCGATCGGACGCTCGACGTCTCGTTTCCGGTCCACGTCGGCGCTTGGCCGCCGCCCGACTTCGACGACGAAGACAAGCGCGCGCAGGCCGCCGACGCCAAGGGAGGCTAAACCATGCTCTCAACCATCGCAGTCCCCCTCTTCCTGTCATTCGCGACCCAGACGCCCGCGCTCGGCGACCTCGACCACGGTCAGGCCCTGCTGAAGGAGGCCGGCGGCGTCGTGCGCGTCGATGGCGCCTGGATCAACCGCTACTCCGACGAGACGATCCTGAAGCTGCTCGCCAGCGGCAAGGACGGGTTCCCCACCGTCGACAGTGACAACGTCCTCGACCAGTGGGACGTGCTCGCCGTGCTGCGCGCGGCGAACTCCGACCTGCGCGATCTCGTGCCCGAAGCCACGCACGTCTACGTCGCCGAGACGAAGCTCGACGACAACGCCGAGAAGCGCCTGACCGAGCAGGCGCGCATCAAGAGCGACGACGTGGTGACGAGCCGCCGCGTCTTCGTCGCCTACGCGCTGGACGGCGAGGACGCCGACAAGGACCGCAAGCAGTTCGTCTCGGCGAAAGAGCCCAAGAAGCGTGACAAGCTGAAGCGCGACAAGAAGGTCGGCTACGTCGTCTTTGCCAACCTCGACGGCTTCCGCGACGGCAAGCACGAGGTCGCCTTCACCACCGACAAGGACGTCAAGATCACCCGCGTCATCGTCCGGGACGCGCAGGGTCGCGCTCCCGACGACCTGAACCAGGCCGCGCAGCGGTTCCTTGGCAAGGGTGCGCGCGGCAAGTACGACGAGCTCAAGGCCGGCGGGGCAGGCAAGGCCGTCGGCGAGCTCTCCGGGCCGCTGTCACGGGCGTTCTTGCAAGCCGCTGAGTCCGTCTACATGTACGAGGTCGACGAGCGCGACTACTTCGCGTTCGATTGACCTCAGTCGACGCCGTCGTCGCCGTCGTCGACTGAGGACATGGACCAGACAAGACGCGCCCCCTCCCCGGTGGCGCGCCTCGTCTGCGGGGCGGTCGTGGCGCGCGATCAGCTGAACAGCGTCGAGATCGACTCGCCAGTATGCACGCGCTTGATGGCCTCGGCGACGAGGGGCGCCACCGACAGCGCGCGGATGCGCGACCCTTCGGCCTCGGGCCGGGGCGCGATGGTGTCGGTGACAACAAGCTCCTTGAGCGGCGAGCCCGAGATGCGCTCGAGCGCCGGTCCCGACAGCACCGCGTGGGTCGCGTAGGCCCAGACGTCGCGGGCGCCGGAGGCGACGACAGCGCGTGCGGCCTGCGCCAGAGTGCCGGCCGTATCGACCATATCGTCGATGATGATCGCGCGCTTGCCGTCGACGTCGCCGATGATGTTCATGACCTCGGCGACGTTGGGGCCGGTGCGGCGCTTGTCGATGATCGCCAGGCTCGCGTGCAGCCGCTTGGCGTAGGCGCGGGCGCGCTCGACGCCGCCGGCGTCGGGAGCGACGATCACCAGGTCGTTCGGCTCGTCGTTGAGCTTGAAGCGGTCCTTGATGTCGGTGAGCATCACCGGCATCGAGTACAGGTGGTCGAAGGGAACGTTGAAGAAGCCCTGGATCTGACCGGCGTGCAGCTCCATCGAGATCACGCGGGTGGCCCCCGCCGTCGACAACAGGTCGGCGACGAGCTTGGCGGTGATGGGCGCGCGCGGCGCGACCTTCCGGTCCTGTCGGGCGTAGCCGTAGTACGGGATGACCGCGGTGATCTCTTCGGCCGACGCGCGCTTCAGCGCGTCGATCATGATGAGCATCTCCATCAGGTGCTCGTTCGCCGGCGGTGACGTCGACTGCAGCACGAAGGTGTGCTGGCCTCGCACGCTCTCGTCGATCTCGACCTGGATCTCGCCGTCGGAGAAGCGCGACACCCGGCTGCGGCCCAGCGGCTGCTCGAGCACGCGGCTCACCGCCTCGGCCAGCGACCGGTTCGAGTTGCCGGTGAAGATCTTGATCTCTTCGCTGCTCATGGTGGGCTCCGTCGTCGGGATCGAGCGCAGTCGCGCGGACTCTGCGCGACCGGGCCCGTTGCTGTAAAGAACCCAGCACGCGCCGCCGCCGCCCGGGCGTCACGCCGCGTCGGTGCGCCACGCCGCCGCCGTTGTCGTCGACGCTCCGCTGCGCCACACCTGCCCCATGCCGCCGTTCTCGCGCCGCGTGCACGACCTGCCCCACCTTGGCGTCGGCGTCTCCACCGAGTTCGGCGCCGCGCGCGCGCCCGGGGCGCTCGACGTCTTCGCCCTCGCCGCGTCACACCCGTCGCGCGCCGCGTTCCTCGAACTCGGCGTCGAGCTGGAAAAGGGGCTCGACGACGACGCCCGCCGGTGGATCGCTCAGGGGCGCCCGACGACGTACCACTTCCTGGACGTCAACCTGCACGACGCTGACGACTTCGACGACGAGTGGCTCGCCGGCGTGAATGCGCTCGTCGCCGCCAGCCGGCCGGCGTGGGTATGCGGCGACGCCGGCGCGTGGCACTTCGGTCGGCGCGATCGCGGCCACATGCTGCTGCTGCCGCCGATCCTCGTCGACGACGCCGCCTCCGCGCTGGCCCGCGGCGTCGCGAGGCTGCGCGAGGCCACCGGCCGCGAGGTGCTGCCCGAGAACCCGCCCGGCGCGGCGTTCGTCGGCGACCTGCACCTGCTCGACTTCTTCGCCCGCGTCGCCGAGCGCGCCGACACCGGGCTGCTGCTCGACGTCGCCCACCTCGCCATGTACCAGCACGTCACCGGGCGCGACGCGCTCGACGGGCTCGACGCCTTTCCACTCGAGCGCGTCGTCGAGATCCACGTCGCCGGCGGCGAGCGGCGCCAGACATCCGACGGCTTCTCGTACGTCGAAGACAGCCACGGCACCGCCGTGCTCGACGCAACGTGGCGGATCCTCGAGCGGGTCGTGCAGGGGGCGTCGAACCTGAAGGCCGTGATCTTCGAGTGTGAGCGCAACCCCAATGACAGCGTCGACGCGGGCTTCGACCGCATCGAGGCGACCCTCGCCGGGCGGCGCTGGTGAAGCCGTCGTCTGCGAGGGCCGTGGACTTCCGCCGCGTCGAGCGCGCCGCGCTGCTGCTGCACTTCGACGGCGGCTGGGCGACGCGGATCCTCGACGGCGACGTGCTCGGGCTGACCGGGGCCGAGAAGGCGATGCTGCGCGCCGTCGACCGCCGCGCGTTTCGCGCCGATCCCGAGCGGGCCGCGCGCGCGGCCGCCGTGATCGTCGCGGAGCTGCCCGTCGCCATCGCGGTCGCCGGCGTGCCGAGGCTGCTGTCGTTCTTTCGCGCCGATGCTTTTGTGGATGTAATCGTCGGCCGCGCACCGCTGGTCGTGGGCGCCGCCGACTTCCTTGACAGCGCCCCCGCCCGAATCGAGGGCGCCGTGGGCCGCGCCCGCCGCCGCCGGCACGTCGACGTCGGTGACATCGTCGTGGCTCCCCACGTCGCGGCTGCTCTCGTGCCCGACGGGGCGCTCGCGCAATGGACCGCGGCGAGGCAGAGCCTCGGCGACGACGCCGTCGCCGCGATCGGCGCGGGGCGTCGCATCGCGTGGCCCGCCTTCGACGACGCCGAAGCGGCGGGGGTGCTCGTCACCGGGGACGCCGCGAACCCCGCCGTCGGCCCTTGCACCGCGGCGCTGGCGCGGCTGCTGCATAGGCTCGAGGACGGCGTCGACCTCGCGGCGTTCCGTGCCGTCGCGTGCGCCGAGGGCTGCGACGACGACGCCGAGGCCGATGCGCTGCTCGCGGACCTTGTCGCCGACGGGCTGTTGCGTCGCGGCTGACGACGCCAGCGCTCAGCGTTCGCGTGTGGGGCCGTGTGTGCTGTTGCTCCGCGTGCGAGGTCCGTACAATGACCTCATGGGCGACGACAAAGTGGGTCCGTGGATGGGTTGGTCACTCGGCGCGGTCGCCGACGCTCAGAAGCGCCCGCTGCACGAGCTCGTCGACTACCCATGCACCTTTCGCTTCAAGGCCGTGGCGCGGGTCGACGGTCAGGTTGTCGTCGACTTGATCGCGCGCGTGGCCGCGGTGCTCGGGCACCCT
>VGSZ01000010.1 GCA_016874845.1 Deltaproteobacteria bacterium | reverse complement strand
CTGCCGCAGTGTTCCTGCCGCAGTGTTCCTGCCGCAGTGTTCCTGCCGCAGTGTTCCTGCCGCTGCGCTGGTGAGCCTGCGGTCCCGGCGTCCTCAATCGTCGTCGTGGGTCGCCGTGCCGGCCGCGCCCGCCGCGCGCCGCGGCGGGTCCTTGGCGAACGTCGCCTTCAGCCCGGCGACCAGCGCGGCGGTGTCGTCGGCGCCGAGCTTCGCCTCGCCGTGCAGCCACAGGTAGGAGGCAAGCGGCATCTCGCCCTCTTCGATGGTCTCCGCCGCTTCGTCGGCCTCGTGACCCGGCTTGCTCCAGGTGCTGAAGTTCAGGTGCGCGCGGCCCTCGTCGACGTGGTCTTGCAGCCACCACCCGACGAGGGGCACCGACGCGTACCAGGGCCACCTCGTCTGGTGCGAGTGGCAGTCGAAGCAGGCGCGCTCGGCCAGCGCGCGCGTGCGCGGCGCATCCCACGCCGGCTCGCGCTCCACCGCTGGGTTCGCCGTGTTGGCGCAGCCCCCAAGCCCGAGGACAACAGCTCCCACGAGCAGCCCGGACAGGAACGCGTGTGCGGGGCGGAACGAGGAAGACGACGACGAACACGACATCCGGCACCTCGTTGCGGCGACGACAGGCTCGGTCGAGCCGAGCGCGCGCGGCGGTCCCGCGGCGTCTTTACCTGACCGACGCCGGGAGCCCGACGACGAGTACCCGGAGGGCGCTGCCTTGTCGACGAGGCAGCGCCATGGGATGCCACCTCACCCAATCCCGAGGTCTTCGATGCTCGCTGCCCGTCGCGCCCCGTTGTTCGCCTTTACCTTCGCTGTCCTGGCCGCACTCGGCGGCTGCGAGAAGAAGCCCACTGCCGCGGCGGGCGGCGCCGCCCCGGAGGCTCCGAAGGCCGAGGCGAAGCCGGCTGATCCGGCGACGCCGCCGGCGGACGCCGACACCATCCTGCTCGGGGAGGTCGGCTCCTTGACCGGGTCGGAGGCGACGTTCGGCATCTCGACGAAGAACGGCATCCAGATGGCGATCGAGGAGGTGAACGCCGCCGGCGGGGTCACGGTCAACGGCAAGCCGAAGAAGCTCGCCGTGCGCGTCTACGACGATCAGGGCAAGCCCGAAGAGGCGGCCAACGCGGTGACGCGCCTCATCAGCCAGGATCGCGTCGTCGCCATCCTCGGCGAGGTCGCCTCGTCGAACTCGCTGGCCATGGCTCCCCGGGCCCAGGCGGCGAAGGTGCCGATGGTGTCGCCGTCGTCGACCAACCCCAAGGTCACCGAGGTCGGCGACTTCATCTTCCGCGTGTGCTTCATCGACCCGTTCCAGGGCACCGTGATGGCCAAGTTCGCCACCGAGACGCTGAAGGCGAAGAACGTTGCCATCCTGAAGGACAACAAGAGCGACTACAGCCTCGGCCTCAGCCAGTTCTTCACCGAGACCTTCACCAAGCAGGGCGGCACCATCGTCGCCGAAGAGGCGTACTCGAAGGGCGACACCGACTTCCGCGGTCAGCTGACCGTCATCAAGGGAAAGAAGCCCGACGCCATCTACGTGCCCGGCTACTACACCGACGTAGGCGTGATCGCGCGTCAGGCCCGCGAGCTCGGCGTCACCGCACCCATGATGGGCGGCGACGGCTGGGAGAGCGAGAAGCTGTTCGAACTCGGCGGCGCCGCCATCGACGGCAGCTACTTCAGCAACCACTACAGCACCGACAACCCGTCGCCCGTCGTGCAGGGCTTCATCAAGGGCTTCGAGGCGAAGTTCGGCAGCAAGCCCGACTCGCTGGCCGCCCTCGGCTACGACGCGGCGATGGTCGTCGTCGAGGCGCTGAAGCGCGCCGGCTCCACCGACGGCCAGAAGCTGCGCGACGAGCTCGCGAAGACCAACAACCATGGCGGCATCGCCGGCACCATCACCCTCGACGACAAGCGCAACGCCGTGAAGCCCGCGGTCATCCTGCAGGTCAAGGACGGCCACACGGCCTACGTCGCGACCATCAGCCCCTGACGCGCTGCCTGTCATCCCGCCGACGTGGCGCCGACTGCCCCTGAAGAACGGGGCCGCCACGCGCTCCCTCGCCCACGAGGACCCCGCCGCCCGGCGGGGTTCGTCGTTCAGGGCCCCGTGCGCTCGCCCCCGCCGTCGCCCGCGCCGCCGACGAACCACAGCGTCGCCAGCCGTCGTCGACGGTCCGACCGGTTCGGCTCGCTGCCGTGCGCCAGGTGCGGATGGAAGAGCACCACGTCGCCCGGCGCCAACGACGGCACCGCGCGGTGCGTCCCATCGAACATCGCTTCGTTCATCGTCGAAGTGTCATAACTGTGCTGGCCGTCGCGCTGGCCGGCGGCGTGGGTGCGGCCCAGCACCACGAAGCCGCCGTTGCCGGCGTCGGCGGCGTCGAGGGCGACGACGACGTTGACGCCGCCCCAGGCCGCCAGCGCGCGCGCCGCGTCGCCGTGCAGGAACGCCGCGTCCTGATGGAACGGAAACCCCGTGCCCACGCGCGGGTGCTTGAAATTCACCTGGTCGACGACGCAGCGCGGGCTCGTCAGGCCCAGCGCGCGCACGGCGGCGATGACGCGGGGCTCGTTCTTTAGCCGCATGAACGCCGGCTGCGCCTTCGACGGCCCCGTGATCTTGCGAAGCACGCCCGGCGCGACGGCCGGCTCGCGCTTGCGACCGCTCGCCGACTGCACCTCGTAGAACACCGGGCCGACCCGCGTGTCGACGACGAAGTCGCGGCCGGCGGCCTCCAGGGCGTCGGTGGCGGCGTGCAGCGCAGCGACGATGCGCGCCGCCAGCAGCTCGCGGACGACGCAGTAGCCGTCGCGCACGTACGCAGCGCGGTCGACGTCGACCCCGGCGACGCGCTCGTCGAAGCTCACGCCTTCGCGCGGCCCGGCTGCACGGCGGCGACGAAGCGCCAGTCGGGGTGCTTGTCCTCGAAGCGGCGGCGCATCCAGTCGGTCTCGAACAGCAGCAGCGGCCGGCTCTCGACGTCGAGCAGGCACTGCACCGTGCCGGTGCGCGTGATCTCGTTGAGGTCGATGTTGTCGCCGAAGATCCAGCGGGCCTGCGTGAACGGCAGCCGCTCGAGCTGGGCGTCGACGGAGTACTCGGCCTTCAGCCGGTGCTGCACGACCTCGAACTGCAGCCACCCGACGGCGCCGAGGATGGGGTCGACGAACATCTCCTCGCGCTCGCGGTACAGCTGCACCGCGCCTTCGTCGGCGAGCTGCTCCAGGCCCTTCTTCAGCTGCTTGCGCTTCATCGGGTCCTTCAGCTTCACCCGCACGAAGTGCTCGGGCGAGAAGCTCGGGATGCCCTCGAAAGCGACGGGGGCGCTCTCGCAGAGCGCGTCGCCGATGCGCAGGTTGCCCGGGTCCCAGACGCCGATGATGTCGCCGGAGTACGCGTCTTCGACGGCGGTGCGCTCCTGCGCCATGAAGATCATGGGCCGGTCGATGCTGAGCTTCTTGATGTTCTCGCCGGGCTCGACGCCGGTACCGACGCGCACCTGCTTGACCGTCATGCCCTTCTCGAAGTGGCCGCTGGTCAGCCGCACGAACGCGATGCGGTCGCGGTGCCGGGGATCCATGTTTGCCTGGATCTTGAACACGAACCCGGTGAGCTTGTCCGACGTCGGCGGCACGTCGACGATGTCGCCCAATGCGCCGGTGCGCACGTCGACGCTGCGCACCTGCCGCGCCCGCGGCGGCGGGCACAGGCTCGTGAAGCGATCCAGAAACGGCTCGACGCCGAAGTTCGTCATCGCCGAGCCGAAGAACACCGGCGTGACCTGGCCGGCGAGGAAGGCGTCCATGCTGAACGCGTTGCCGGCGTCGTCGAGCAGCGAGAGCTCGCCCCTGAAGTCGGCGACGGTGCGCTCGCCGAGCGCCTCGACGAGCCGCGGGTCGTCGAGCGGCATGGCCTCCATGTAGGCCTCTTTGGCGCCGCGCTCGACGCGCTCGAACCGGTAGAACTGCGCGTCCTCGCGCGAGTAGACGCCGGCGAAGCTCTTGCCCATGCCAAGCGGCCACGTCAGCGGCGCGCACGGGATGCCGAGCACCTGCTCGACCTCGTCGAGCAGCTCGAGGGGCGTCTTGCCCTCGCGGTCCATCTTGTTGACGAAGGTGACGATCGGGATGCCGCGCAGGCGACACACGGCGAACAGCTTGATGGTCTGCGGCTCGACGCCCTTGGCGACGTCGATGAGCATCACCGCGCAGTCGGCGGCGGCCAGCGTGCGGTAGGTGTCTTCGGAGAAGTCGTTGTGGCCGGGGGTGTCGAGCAGGTTGAAGCGGCAGCCCTGGTGGTCGAACTGCATCACCGACGACGCCACCGAGATGCCGCGCTCTTTTTCGATGGCCATCCAGTCGCTGGTGGCGTGGCGCGACGCGCGGCGCGCCTTGACGCTGCCGGCCAGGTGGATCGCCCCGCCGTACAACAGCAGCTTCTCCGTCAGCGTCGTCTTGCCGGCGTCGGGGTGCGAGATGATGGCGAACGTGCGGCGACGCAGGATCTCGTGCGGCAGCGTCTGGGGGTCGACGGTCATGCAAACGCCGTAGACGACGACGAGGCGTCCGCAAAGCGGGGCCAGGGCGTCGGCGGCGTCGTCGGCCTGGGGCGGGAGCGCAGTGGACTCCGGCAGGCGCGCCGCCCGCGCGCCGCTCGTGTTGTTCCCCGTCGTCGTCGTCGCGCTGGTCGTCGTGCTGGTCGTCGCGCTGGTCGTCGCGCTGGTCGTCGCGCTCGGTGGTTGCTTTCGCGCCCTGTCGCCGGCGGAGGTGCCCCCCGGTGTCGTGCGCTGCGCGAGCACCGCCGAGTGCCCGGCGAAGCAGCGGCCGTCCTCGTCGTCGACGAGGACGGCCGCTGCTTCGCCGTCGACGCCTTCGGCGCGTGCGCGACCGGGCAGGGCGATCGCTTCGTCGCCGTCCTGGGACAACACGCCGTGCGGGACCGACGCCGTGTGCGTCGCCGGCTTCCGCGCGCCAGCGCGCCGCGGCGACGGCCTCGTGTCGACGTCGACGACGACCCCCGAACCATGCGACGACGGCGACGACCACAGGAACGTCCGGCCCTTCGCCTGTCGCACCGACTGCCGGAAGTACCGGTGCGGTGACAGGGTGCTCGACGCCTCATCGCTGACCCCCGAGGGCAGCACGGCTGTGGCAGTCCTCGGCGAGGAAGAGTGCGACGGCGCGCAGTCCGCGTCGCCCACGGCGGGCGCGGCGTGCAGCACCGCGTGCACGAAGAGGTTGTGCGGCGACGGCGTCGTGCAGCCCGACGACGACGGCCAGGCGCTCCCCGGCCAGCCCGTGTACGGCGCGTGCGGCCGGGCCGGCCGCGCGCCGGGCTTCCTCGATCGCCCGACGCACGTCGCGGTGTCGCCCGCCACCGGCGCTCTGTACAGCGCCGACACCGGCAACGACCGCGTGCTGCGCGTCGCCGCCGCGTCGATGGACCATGGCGATGGCGGACCCAACGTCGCGGTCGCGCTCGGCGACGGCTCGGACTCGAACGCCGGCGAGGGCGCGCCAGGTCGCGCTTCCCGGTGCGAAGCCCGCGGCAGCTCGCGTTCGACGCCGACGGCACTGTACGTCGCCGCCGATGACGTCGTGTGCGTCATCGTCGGCGCGGACGGCAGCGGCGACGGCGACGGCAAGGACCGCGTGACGAACGCCTACGCCGCCTCGACATGCGACGGCGACATCGACTGCGAGCCGACGAGCTCTCCCGAGGCGTACGCGCGCTGCCGGCAGGGCCTCGCCGTGCTGTCGGACGGCAGCGTCGTCGTTGCCGACGCGTGCCAGGGGTCCGCGCTGCGCCTGTCGGTGGCGCCCGCGCCGTAAGGCACGGAAGGCACGGAAGGCACGGAAGGCACGGAAGGCACGGACGCCGGCTCTTGCGGCGCGGCTACTGCGGCAGGTCCGTGGTGCGCGGCAGCGAGCAGCTGAACTGCAGCGGGCAGCTCTCGAGCACGAGCACCTCGCCGGCGCCGGCGGCCTCGCACTCGTCGTTGGCGGCGCGGCAGGCCGCCAGCGAGGCGTCGTCCATGCAGGCGTCCTGCTCGGCGGCGACCGCGTCGCAGTCGACAAGCTGGGCGCCGCCGCAGCCGGCGAGGGCGTGGGCGAGGGCGAGGGCGAGGGCAGCGAGCAGGACGTGGCGGTTCATCGGGTCCTCGGGGTGGGCGAAGGGAGCGTTCGTCGATCGGTCAGGGGGTCGTGTCGATGGTGCACGGTCCGCTGTCTGGCACGTCGACCCGGATGTAGCCCAGGTTGCCGCCGTAGCGTCGCGGCGAGTTCACGGCGGCGGCGGTGGCGCCACCGTCGGCGGTCGCCGACGACAGCGTGCGCGTCGCCGTCACCGTCTGCCCGCGGCAGACGACCTGCACCGTCACCGTCGTCTCCGACGGCGACGACAACGATCCGGGAGCGACAGTCAGCGCCGCGCCCCACAGGTGCGTCCAGACGAAGTAGGCGCCGGCGTCGGGCTGCTCGACCGTGATCTTCTCGGGGATGCACTGCAGGTCGCCGTTGCTGCCCGTGAAGCAGCCGCGCTGGTTGTCGATGTCGAGCTGCGGGTCCTGCTTGTCGAGCAGCGACGCCCCGTCGCGGGGGTCGTCGAAGTCGACGATGCGGACGTTGTTCCCGTTGGCGTCTTGCGGCGGCGTGCAGGCCTGGCCGGGCAGGGCGACGGTGCACACCGGGCAGTTCTGCCAGTAGCAGTCGTTGTCGGCGGCATCGAACAGCGGGTTGTGCAGGACGTGGTACCGGAAGTCGAACACGCTCGACAGCGCGCCACCCACGACGTGCAGGTCGACGTCGAGGCCGACCTGCATGAACAGCGAGACCTCAAGCGTGTCGGGGATCTTCGTCGCCTCGACGATGACGTCGCAGGTCTGGGCCGGCAGGTCGGGCTCCATCAGCGTCACGCGCAGCCGGTAGTCGCGCACCCCGGCGGCCGACGGCGTCGTCGCCGTGAACGCCGCCAGCCGCGATGTCGCGCCGACGAGCAGCTGCGTCGCCGGGTCGGCGTCGGCGGGGACGCCGATGAGGTCCCACGTGAACGTCGACCCCGTGGCTGCCGCGGGCGCCGTCGCCGTCAGCTGGAACGCCTGCAGCACCTGCTTCACCGGCGCATCGACGCCGCAGGTCAGCGTGGCCGGCGTCAGGCACATACAGCCGGCTAGCTCGCCGGCGGTCGCCGCCCGCGGGTCCCCCACCGCGCACAGGCCCACGCGCCCGTCGCCGCACAGCGCCGCGCACAGCGCATCGACCTCGGTCTGCGTGCAGCTGCCGTCGACGTTGCACGTCCCGGTGGTGCACACCGCCGTGTCGGCGCAGCGCGCGTCGTTCGGCGCCGTCTGCGGCGTGGTGCCGTTGCACGCGCCGTCGCGGCACCCCTGCGACGGCGGCAGGTCGGCCGCGTCGGCGACGGTGACCGCCGCGCCGTCGCTGCACGCCTGCCGCTTGCAGTCGCCGGCGGGGCCCTGCGGTGGCACCTCGTCGTTCGCGGGGGCGTCGAAGGCGGCGCCGTCGGCGCAGACCTGGGTGGTGCAGTCGTTGCCGGCGCGCTGGGGCAGGATCTCTGTGGCCGGCTCGTCGACGACGGCGCCGGCGGCGCAGGCCTGGGCGAGGCAGTCGGTGTTCGAGCGTTGGGCGGGCACGTCGGCGTCGTCGGCCACCGCGCGGGGCGCGCCGCCGTCGCACACGCGGCGCCGGCAGTCCCCCTCTTCGCCGGCGTCGCCCGGGAGCTCGTCGTCGGCAGGGACGTCGGCGAGGGCGCCGTCGACGCAGGCGGTGCGGACGCAATCGCCCACGGGGCCCGGGTCGGGCACGAAGACGTTCGGCGTGCTCACGCAGCCCAGCGACAGGTCGCAGACGTCGTCGGTGCACGGGCTCGCGTCGGCACAGCGGTCGTGCACCGGCGTGAGCACCAGGGTGTTTTCGTCCTCGTCGCACACCTCGACGACGCAGGTGGGCAGGGCCTCGGTGCGCGGGGCGGGGCCGGGCGCGCAGCCCTCGCGCGGGTTGCAGGTCTCCTTGCCGTTGCAGAACACGCCGTCGTCGCACTCGGCGTTGCGCCCGCACGGGGCGCGGGTGCAGACGCCGTCGAGGCAGGCGACGCCTTCGCTGCCGGGGCAGTCGTCGACGGTGGCGCAGCCGCCGATCACGGTGCAGGTGCCGCCGGCGTTCGCCGTGTCGCAGAGCTCGTCGAAGCCGCAGTCGTCGTCGCTGGCGCACGGCACGCGGCGCACGCACAGCTCGACAAGGCAGCGCTGGTCGCCGGGGCAGTCGGCGTCGACGGCGCAGGCGCCGTGGCGCACACACTCGCCGTCGACGCACGACTGGGTCGCTGGACACTCGCCGTCCGTGGCGCAGTCACCGTTGTCGACGCAGGTGTCATCGATGCACGACGCGTCGCCCGGGCAGCCGTCGTCGTCGTCGCAGTCGCCCAGCGGCAGGCACACCGACGACAACGGGTCGCAGGTCTCGGTGGGGGCGCAGTCGGCGTCGCCGGCGCAGGCGTCGCGGCCCACGCAGTGGCCCGTGCACTCCTCGCGGCAGCCCGCTCCGGGCTCGCCGAGCACGCAGTCGCGGGGCGGCAGGCAGTCGCCTTCGACGCCGACGGTGCAACGCTCGGCGACTTCGCAGTCGACGTCGGAGGCGCACTCGCCACCCTCGTCCGCCGTCACGCAGTCGCCGTCCCGACAGACGAGCCCGAGATCGCAGGCGGCGTTCTGGGTGCAGCGGCCGACATCGGGGTCGGCCACGCACGCCGCGTCGATGCAGATCCGGCCCGGGCCGCAGTGCTCGTCGATGACGCAGCCCACGGGCTCGTCGCCGTCAGCGCGGGGCACGGCCACGGGCTCGGCGCAGCCGGCGAACGGAACAGCCGCGAACACAAGGGCAACGACGACAGCCAAGCGCGACAGGGACATGACGCCTCCCGGCGCCGATTGATCCCGACGACCGGTGGGCAGGCTACCGCCCCCGAAGGCGACGCCAAGGGCAGCCCTGCGTTTTGCCGGAGCGCAGCCGGGGCGGCCCCGTCTGCCGTCAGCCCTTCTTCGGCAACACGGCTTCGAGGGCGCCGGTCAGCTCGGGCGACAGCGGGTTCGTGCCCGAGTCGAACTTCGCGACGACGAAGCCGGCCGGATTGACGAGGAACTTGGTGAAGTTCCACTTCACCGCGCCCTTCTCGGTCGTGAGCTTCTGGTACAGCGGGCACATCTCCTTGCCCGACGTGTGCACCTTCTCGAACAACGGGAACGTCACGCCGTACTCGGTGGCGGCGAACTTCTTGATCGCTGCGCCGTCGTTCGGCTCCTGACCGCCGTAGTCGTTCGACGGGAAACCGAGCACGGTGAAGCCGCGGTCCTTGTACTTCTGGTGCAGCTGCTGCAGCTCGGCGTACTGGGGCGTGTAGCCACACTCCGACGCGACGTTGACGATCAGCAACGCGGTGCCGCGGTAGCCCTTCAGGTCGACCTTCTTGCCGTCGATGTCCGTCACCACCAGCTCGAGGGCCGCCGCCGTGGCCGCGACCTTGCCGGCGCCGGACGCTGGCTCGCCGGCGTTCGCGACGCACGACGACAACGACGACACCGCAGACAACGACAGCAAGGCCACCGAGGCGGCGACGAGGGGACGGACACGGGGGAACATGTGGGCCTCCGGAGCAAGGACAAACCGAACGGAGCTGGGATGCCGCCGCCGGCGCGTTGGTCACGGCGCCCGCGGCTGACGAGTCGGACGGGACAGCGAGCGCGATGAGCCGCCGGTCGAGCAGCGCAGCGAGCGTACCCTTCGCCCGTGAGCGAGCGAAGCCGCCGATCTTCCCTCAGACGCTCCGGGGCCGCGCCCGCCGCGCGAGGGACACGAGGTTGTCGGCCCCCGGTCGCGCCAGCGGGGTGCCCTTGACGTCGGCCGCCGAGGGCGGCGCGTCAGGGTCGACGACGACATGCCGCGGCGCGTAGCGGGGTTCGCGCGTCGGCTGCGCGAACTTGTTCCAGGGGCAGACCTCCTGGCACACGTCGCAGCCCACGGCCCAGCCGTGTCCGGCGAAGGCGTCGCCGCGCGGGTCGGTGGGCTCCTCGACGTTCCAGGTGACGAGGCAGCGGCGCGCGTCGACGATGTGGGGCGCGATGATGGCCCGCGTCGGGCAGGCGTCGAGGCAGGCGGTGCAGGTGCCGCAGGCGTCGGTGACGCGCTCCGGCACGACGCCGCCGTGCAGGTCTACGTCGGTGAGCAGCCCACCAAGGAACGTCCACGTGCCGAGCGTGCGCGAGATGAACATGCCGCTCTTGCCCGCGAAGCCGAGGCCGCAGGCCATGGCCCACGCCCGCTCGGTGACGGCGTCGACGTCGTTGAACGGCGCGACCTTCGCCCCTGGCGCCCGCTCGAGCAGCCACTTGCGCAGCCGGCGCAGCTTGCGCCGCAGCACGTGGTGGTAGTCTTGCCCCCACGCGTAGCGCGCGATCTTGCCGCTGCGGGCGAGGGCGTCGGCGTTGACGTGGGCGCCGTGATCGCCCTGCCAGTACGACTGCACGACGACGACGACGCTCTGCGCCGCCGGCATGCGCACGCGCACGTCGAGCCGCTGGTCGCGCGTCGCCGCCATCCATGCGAGGGGCTCGAGCCTGCCGTCGTCGAAGGCGGCGGAGACGTGGTCGCGGTCGGGCATCGGCACGTCGGCGGGGCAGACGCCGACGTCGTCGAAGCCCAGCGCGCGCGCCTCGACGGCGAGGCCCTGCATCAGCGGGGTCACCGGCGCTCCTTCGGCGTGGTCGCCGCGCCGAGCCAGGCGACAAGCGCGGCGTCGTCGACATCGGCGAGCGCCGCCAGCGCGGCGGCGGCGGCGGTCTCGGTGGCGACGCGCTTGTTGGGGCCCTCGCCGCGGCCGAGCACGTGGTCGCCAAGGACGACGTCGGCGGTGTACGTCGGCGCGTGCCGCGGGCCGTCCTTGTGGGCGACGACGTAGGTCGGTGCCCGCCCGACCAGCGCCTGCAGCCGCTCCTGCAGGTCCTTCTTGGCGTGGGCGCGCACCGGCTCGGCCTCGGCCGGCGGCGGGCCAAGCAGTCGCTCGACGAGCGCGCGCGCGGCGGGCAGCCCACCGTCCTCGTAGCAGGCGCCGAGCACGGCTTCGACGACGTCGGCGGCGACGTTTTCGGGCACGCCCCTGGCGAGGCTGCGGCCGGTGCGCAGCAGCGCGACCAGCCCCGACGCGGCGGCGGCCCGGGCGAGGTTTGCCGTCGACACGTGGGCGGCGCGGCGCACGGTCAGCTCGCCCTCGCCGGCGCCCGGGCTCGCCCGGACGAGAGCCTCGGTGACGACGAGTGACAGCACCGAGTCGCCGAGCAGCTCGAGCACCTCGTTGTGGGCGACGGCGCTGGCGTGTTCGTTCAGGAAGCTGCGGTGGGTCAGCGCCGACAGCAGCCGGTGGCGATCGGCGAACGCGTGGCCAAGCAGCTGTTCGGCCGCGGCCAGGCGCTTCGCTTCGAGGGTCAGCTCGTCGACGATCGTCACGCCGCCACCCTGCCACAGGCCGCCGCGCCGCGGCAGACCCCGCGCTTCGTCGTCGCCGTCGCTCAGCCCACGCGCCGGGCGCGGCCGGCGTCGGCGACCAGCACGTCCTGCCCCCAGGCGTGCAGCTGCCCGTTGTCGCCGTACCCGAGCAGGACAGCGTGGGCGGTGCGGCGCCCGTCGGGGCGGCGCAGCGGGCTCATGCCCACCGACCCGGCGTTGACGACCAGAAGCGGGGCAGGCGCGGGCAGCAAGTCGACGTCGACGTCGTCAACCTCATGGTGGGCGTCGCGGCCGTCTTCTACCGCGTGGCGCCACGGCTCGTCGCGCGGCACCCTCCGTGAGAACGGCACGTGGGTCGCGCCGCTGACGAGGGCGTCCTCGGCCACGCAGGCGACCTCGTCGGCGAGGCCGTCGTGGTCGTCGAGGCCGCGGCAGTCGTCGCCCGGGCTGCCGTGCATGACCATCACGCCGCGGGCGTCATCGAGCGACACCACCGCCGTGGTGGGCAGCTCGGCCAGCCGGCGGCAGACGACGTCACCGAGCGCCTGCCGCGTGCGCAGGAAGGTGAGCAGCCGGGCCTCTTCGGCGGCGGAAGACGGGGTGCGGTCGCCGATGTCGAGGGCGCCCAGGGCCAGATCGCTCGGTCCGCGGACGAGGGTGGCGCCCAACGACTGCAGCCGCTGCCACACAGCGAAGGGCTGCGGCCCGCCGAGGCAGTGGTCGCCCGCGACGACGATGCCGGCCAGCTCGAGGCCGCGCACCGCCGCCAGCACGCTCTCCAGGGCGACCAGATCGCCGTGGATGTCCGACAGACACAAAAGCGGGCGGCCCGCGCGACGCGCCAATCCCCCGGCGTCGGGAGGTATCGACCCGGTTCCGTCGTCGAGCAGGCTGCGCCAGGCGACCATGGGATAAAGGCTATCGGGGCGCACCCGGCGTCGCAAACGCGCCCGGACCGTCGCGACGGCGGCGACCCCGTTCGGGCGAACGATCGAGCTCGACGAGGCGCTGGTCGTCTTTGCGCTCTGTCAGGCGTCCCCGGGGCGCGGCCGCAGCGAGGCGCGGTGCACCGGCACGACGAGGTCGCCGTCGTCGGCGCCTGTCAAGGCTCTTGCCGCAGCGTCGTCGGCCTCGTGCAGCGTCGGGTCGACTTCGACGATCACGTCGAAGTCGACCCCGGCGGCGTCGGCGTCGGCGCGCACGCCGTCGGACAGGACGAGCTCGCCCCGTCGCGCCCGCCGCGCCAGCGCGGCGACGTCGTCGATGGCGCCGCCGAAGTAGTCGAGGTGGTTGCCGAGCGTGACCGCGCCGGCCTCGCCCCGGTTCACGGCGACAGCGACGTCGCCTGCGACGACACCCGCCGGCGCTCGCTCGCCACCGCCATCCTGCACGCCACTGGCGGCGACGGCGGCGGGCAGCGCGCGCGCGGCGAGGACGGCGTCGTGCGGCGTGGCGAAGGTGGCGAGCACTCCGGCGGACCCGTGCAGCCGCACGACGGCGCCGCCGGCCTGCGTGACAGCGTCGTCGAGGGCGCGCAGCGCCGCGTGGCGCGCGGGCAGCGGCGTCGTGGCGGCGGTGCGCAGATCGGCGAGCAGGACGGTGACGTCGCCGGCGCGCACCAGCGTGCCAGGCGCGAGCACCTCGCCGGGAAACAGCCGGCGGAACAGCGGCCGGGCCAGGGCGCTGCTGGCGAAGAGCGCGTCGTCGCGGGGCGTCGTGCGCTCGACGCGCACGAGCTGCTCGCGGTCGGTGTCGTTGTCGAGCACGAAGCGCTGGCCCCCCGACGGCAGCAGGTGTCCCGTGCCGCGCGGTGGGCCGGCCCGCAGCGACGCGCGCCACGAGGTGGGGGCCGCGTCGTCACGCACGCTGAATTCGTGGCTCCACGGGGCCCGGCGCGCCGTGAGCCGGTAGCGGCCGGCGGGCAGGGCGAGCTCGAGGGGGATGACGGCGCCGGCGGGGACGCGCACCTGCGCGAACACGTGGTGCGTGTGGGCCGGCGAGCTCAAGCAGTACGTGCCGGCGTCGACCTCGCGCAGCGCCGGGTGGGTACGAAAGACCAGCTCGACGCTCGTCGACAGGTCGAGGTTGAACGCCAGATTGCACGCCTCGCAGCGCCCATGCTCCTGCAGCGCCTTCAGCGTCGTCGCCAGATCGGCGGGCACGCGGCACAGCGGGCAAAGCAGGTCCCACGCCAGCACCAGCGCGCCACGGTGGGCGGCCCTGAGGCAGGCGTCGACGACGGCGTCGGCGGGCAGCGCGAGCTGCGTGGCGAGGGCGAGGGGGCGGATGCGCGCCAGCTCCTGCGCCGGGGCGGCGCGCAGCCATCGCCCGAGCCGTTCGACGACGGGGGCCGCGATGCCGTCCTTGACGAGCGCGTGCTCGATGGCGATCAGGTGAGCCTCCTGCGACGCCGAAAGCGGCGGCGTCTTTGCGAAGGCGTCGCCGTCGCCAGCGGGGGCAAGGCCCGACAGCAGCGCGTCGATGCGGGTGTAGACGCGGTCGAGCGCGCGGCGGGCCCGCATCCCGATCTCCACCGATGCCAGCGCCCGCCCCACCAAGCCGCGGGGCTCGGCCTCGAGCGTGTGCATCAGCAGCGTGCCGCGCCCACCCTCGCCGGGGTGCAGCTCGACCACGCTGCGCAGCGACACGAGCGGGCCGGCGCTGTACTCGCGGTGGACGCTGAGCCTTCGCCCCTGCACCCACTCGTAGGGGTGCTCGTTCCACGACAGCGCGACGCCGAGCTGCGTCGAGCGTCCCTGCAGCAGCACGCCGCCGGCGTCGGGGACGTAGCCGCCCTCGACAGAGACGAGCCCGATCGCCTGGTTCACGCGCTCGGTGTCCGAGACGTAGGGCCACAGCGCCTCCGGCGACGACCGCAGCGCCCACGATGACGTCCAGCGCTGCGTGGTCGCCGGGGGCGTCGTCGTCGGCGGCTGGCGGCGCCCGTCCGACGACAGCGGCAGCAGCTCCGCCAGCATCGCGCGCGCGTCGGGGTAGCGCGCCTCGGGGTTCTTTTGCAGCGCCCGCGCCACCACCCGCGTGACCTCGTCGGACGTCCCCACGGCGACGGCGGACACCAGCGCCGGCTGCTGCTCGAGCTGGCAGGCGAGCACCGCCGCGGCGCCGAGCCCGGCGAAGGGCGCCCGCCCGGCGAGCAGCTCGAACAGGATCGAGCCGATGGCGTACAGGTCGGCGCGCTGGTCGAGGGCGCCGCCGCGCACCTGCTCCGGCGCCATGTACAGGGGCGTACCCATCACCGCGCCCTGCCGGGTCATCGCGAGCGAGCCCTGCTCGTCGAGGTGGCGGGCGATCCCGAAGTCGATGAGCTTGACCCGCGGCGCGGCCCCCGGCGGCGACAAGAGCATCATGTTGTCGGGCTTCAGGTCGCGGTGCACGATCCCGTGGTCGTGCACATCGGCCAGCGCGCGCAGCACCTCGACAGCGACGTCGACGGCCTCGCGTTCGGGCAGCGGTCCGCGCGCGCGCAGCCGCTGTCCCAGCGGCTCGCCGTCGACGAACTCGGTCACCAGGTACAGCGTCGTGCCCTGAACGCCGTCGGCGAGGAAGCGCGCGACGCCCGGTGACTGGATCTCGGCGAGCAGGCGCGCCTCCTTCTTGAAGCGGTGCATCGCGCGGTTCGTCACCGGCCCGTCGCGCGCGAGCAGCTTCACGGCCACCGGCTCGCCGCTGTCCAGATCGACGCCGCGGTACACCCGGCCCATCGCACCGACGCCCAGCAGCGCTTCGATGCGGAACCGGCCGAGCTGTGTCGGTGCGGCGGGCTCGGCCTCTCCTCCATGCTCGGTGCCTGGCGCCATCGGCGCCTCCATTGGCACTGGCGGCGGGTCAGTTTGGGCGTCGGCGATCGGCTCCGCCGACGCCACCGCCGCCCGGTCGAGCTGTGTCAGCAGTACCTGCAGGTGCTGCGCCGCCTCCGACAGCGGCAGCCGCCACGCGGGCTCGTCGTGGCGCAGCTGGCTCGCCAGCTCGACGACGCCGGCAATGAGGGCGCGCAGGCGGCCGTCGGTCGGCAGCGGGGGCACCGCAACGGTCGCGGCGTCGCCCAGCGCGACGAGCAGGCAGATGCCCCCGAAGGCATAGCCGTCGATGGCGATGCTGTGGTCGTCGCTGGCGCCGTCAACGTCGCCAGAGAGGAACCCGCGGTGCCGGACATCGCCGGTGAGCCCGGTGCGCAGCCCGAGCGCGGCGATGGCCGCGGAGCCGTCGGCGCGCAGGCGCAGCGCCGCGCGGCCGAGGGACACGAGCTGGCCATGGGCGAGGCCCCCGGCATGCAGCAGCGCCAACGCCCGCGCGCCGTCGTGCAGCGCGCGCAGCCCGGCGCGGGCGGCGTCAACGTCGCGCCACGCCGGCAGGTCGAGGGCCGAGCGCCGCGGGTGCTCGACGACGAGCAGCGCTGGGCGCTCGGTCAGCGTCGCGCGCCGCAGCGCCAGCAGCAGCGGCTGGCGTTCGCGCGTCGCCTGCGCGTGCAGCGATACGCGGTGGTCAAGGCGCCGCTGCCGCGACGGGTCGTTCAGGGCCTTGCCGTCCAAGCGGTGCACGAGGACGTCGGCGCCCTGCGCGTCGGTGCCGATGAAGGCGCCGCCGTCGGGGCCGGCGCCGGCCGAGCGCAGCGTCGCCCGCATGTTCACGGCCGGGACCGCGGCGGCCGCAGCCCCGAGGGGTCGGTGAGGTCGTCGTCTTCGTCGTCGCCGAGCGCGTCGGCAAGGTTCGAGGGCAGCGGCGGCGTGAACGAGCCGAGCGACGGCGACGACAGCGCCGGCGGCGGCGGCTCGTCGAGCCCGACGTGGCGCAGCAGCTCGCCGAGACAGCCGAACAGCATCCCGTTGTCGCGCGGCACATACGTCGACAGCGCGTGCTGCATGGTGTCGGTGTCGCGTAGGAACGCGTCGATGACGTCGACATCGACGACGGTGGCGTGGCGTCCGTAGCCGAGCTGTTGCAGGTAGCGGGCGTTCAGCTCCTGCTCGTACTGGCCCTGGATCGGGATCGACAGCATCGGCACGTGCAGGTGGACGGCCTCGCCCATCAGCGAGTAGCCGCCGCCGGCGACGACGGCGCGGGCGGTGCGCAGGTCGTCGACGAAGCCGGTCTCGGAGAATGGGCAGAAGGTGATGTTGCCGTCGGTTCCGCTCTTGCCGGTGCCGTAGGCGCGGAACGCCTGCGGCAGCCGCTTCAGCGCGGCGACGAGGGCGTCGGCGTTGGCGGCGGCGGTCTGGTAGACGAGCACGTGCTCGCCGCGCTCGCGCTTCGCGGCGAGGATCTCGGGCCGCAGGATCGGCGGCACCAGCGTCGTGCGCGGCTTCTTCACTGGCGGGAAGAAGAACGAGCTGACGAGGTAGTGGTAGGCGCCCGGCAGCTTGGCCTTCACAGCGAGGCGGGCGAGCTGGAAGGCGAAGCTGGCGTCATCGGTGACGAAGGCATTGTGGCGGCAGCGGTTGATGACCTGCATGTTGTCGATGCTGATCACCGGCAGCTGCTTCGCCCGCCCGAAGAAGTACGCGAACGACTCGAAGTCCGAGATGACGACCTCGGCGTCGAAGTCGGCGGTGACGCGGGCGTAGACCTCGAGGTTCTTCTTCACGCCCTCAGGAGCGGCGGCCAGGTTCGACAGCACGCTCTCGCTGACGTCGAGGTCGTTGCCCTCGAACTTCAGGTGCAGGCCGTGGATCTCTTCGACGCGGATGCGCGGTCGGCCGGCGAACTTCTCGGTCAGGAACCGCGCGGCGCGGCCGCTGACGACGACGCGCAGCTCGTGACCGCTGCGGAGCAGGTGCTCGAGGATGACGCGGCTGCGGGTCGCGTGCCCCATGCCTTCGCCGACGACTCCGTACAGGACGCGCATGCCGACTCCTTGCTGCTGCGCGGCCATCTTTGGCCCTGCGGCGCCACCGCGGTCAATCCGCGCGGCCCGGCGATGCAGGCCGCGTCACGCCAGCGCCAGCCCGGCGTCAGACCTCGTCGGGATCGGCGTCGCCGGGCGGGAAGCCGTACGACAGCCGGATGGTGGCGTACTCGGGGGCGACGCGGCCGTCGCGGGTGCGAAGCACGAGGTCGGGCTCAACGATGGGCTTGCCACCGCTGCGCCGGCTGTAGGCGCGCGGTACGTCGCCGTGGCGGGCGGCCACCACCAGCACGGCCCCCGACGTCGTCGCCGGCGCGTCCTCCTTGAAGCGCACGAACCGCACGAACAGCGCTGCGAGGCCGGCGTCGTGCAGGGCCTGCTGCACGCGCTCGTGTTGGCTGCCCTGGTGCACCAGGCCAAAGTGCCCGCCGGGGGCGAGCACGCGCGCCGCGGCCCGGGCGTAGTCAAAGACGTCGCCGCGCACCTCGAGGCGCGCCGGCACCGCCTGCGCGTGCACCGAGGGCAGCGCGGCGCCCAGCGGCCAGTACGGCGGCGAGCCGGTGACCAGATCGAACGGCCCGTGACGCGCGGCGACATGGTCGAGCAGCGCCTCGTCGCGAAGGTCGCCGAGATAGGGCGTCAGGCGCGGGCCCAGCCCGTTGTAGGCGATGGACTTCTTCTGCAGCCGCAGCGAGAGGTCCTGCGCCTCGATCGTCGTCATCGTGCAGCCGGGCAGGCGCCACGCCACCGTCAGCGCCACCGAGCCGATGCCCGCGCCCAGGTCGAGCGCCCGCTCGACACGCGGCGCGTGCGACGTCGCGAACCACGCGCACAGCACGTCGTCCACCGAGAAGCGGTGGCCCCTCTCGTACTGGAAGATGCGCGTGTGCCCTGCGATCCAGTCAAGCGTCTCGCCGGACTCGACCACCACCGGGCGCCCTTCGTCGTCGGCGACCTCGCCGAGGGCGCCCGGCGGGCGCGGCCCCGGACGCGTCCAGCCGCGGAAGCGATCGCTCATCGCGCGGCGTCCAGCGCCGGCACGCGCGGCCCGGGCAGCGACAGCGCCGGGCGGCCGGGGCGGTCGACGATGACGGCGATGTCGAAGGCCTGGGGGCCGCGCTCGGCCTCGCAGGCAAAGGCCACGACGCGGGCGTCGCCGCCACCATGGCGCGCGCGCTCTTCGACACCGAGCACGTCGACGACACCGTCGCCGCCTGCGGCTCTTACGCTGACCCGCGGCGCCTCGCCGGCCGCGCCGATGACGAGGATGGTGAAGGTGACGACGACGTCGCCGACGCCCACGTCGTCGACGCGCGGCGCATCGACGTTGGGTGGCAGGGGCGAGCCGGTCACAGCCGCTTCTCGATGAAGGCGTCGCGCTTCAGCTCTTCGATGTATTGCTGAAACTGCGTCTCGACCTCTTTTTCGTAGAGCCTCTGTCGCAGCCCGGCGGCGGCAGCCTCGGGGTCGACGGCCTCGCCGGCGAGCTGCTCGTCGACGCGGATCAGGTGCCAGCCAAACGGCGAGCGCACCGGGCCGACGACGACGCCCAGCGGCGCGGCGAAGGCCGCGCGCTCGAACTCCGGCACCATCTCGCCGCGGCCAAAGGAGCCGAGGTCGCCGCCGCGTCCCTTGCTGCCGGGGTCTTCGCTCTCGGCGGTGGCCAGCGCGGCGAAGTCCTCGCCGGCAGCGAGCCGCCCGCGCGCCGCCAGCGACTTCCGCTTCTGCGTCTCGCCGTCGCCGCCGGGGGGGACGAGCCACAGGATGTGGCGCGCGCGCACGCGGCTGAAGCCGGCCTGGGCGGTGGCCTTCTCGGCCTGCCGCGCAGCGGTCTTCACGTCCTCGTCGCTGACGCTGACCCGGCTCTTCACCTTCAGCTGGACGATCTTCATCTTGGTCAGCTGCTTCTTCAGCTGTTCCTTATATTCGGCCAGCGTCATGCCCTGCCGGCCGAGCGCCATCTTCAGGGTCTCATCGGTCAGGTTGTTCTCCTGCATCGTGCCCTGCACGACGCGGTCGACCTCGGCGTCGGTGACGTCGACCCGCAGCTTCTTGACCTCGGCGTCGAGCAGCCGCTCGGCGATCAGCGAGTCGAGCACCTGCTCACGCCGCTGCCGCACCAGCGCCGGGCGATCGATGCCCTCGGGCGGCGGCTGCGCCTGCAGCATCTGCTCGACGACGCCATCGACCTCGGACGACAGCACGACCTGGTCATCGACGACGGCGACGATGCGCTCGATGACCACCATCTCGCCGCCGCTGTCGGCAGCGGGGGCAGCGGCGGGCGTCGTCGGGGCGTCGGCGGCGAGGACTGCACCCGGCGCGACGAGCGCGAGGGACAACGAGGACGCGGACAGGAGGCGCAGCATGGGGTTCACTCGCGGCGAAGGGGCGGGACGGGATCGGTGCCGTCGCCGTGGGAGTCCAGCGCCCGGCCGCCCTGCTCGATGACCTCGGTGGGGGTGACGGGGGCCGGCGGCAGCAGCGCGACGAGGCGGTCGATGACGGCGTCGTCGACCACCACCGGGGTGCGACGGCGCAGGTCGGCGACGAGCGCGTCGGCGGTCGCCGACTGCCGCTCTCGGACGAGCTCCTCGACGAGGCGCTCGCGCACCGCCGTAAGCTCCTCGGTGCGCGCCTCGCGCACGTCGATGACCTGCAGGATGTGGAAGCCGTAGTCCGAGGCGACCACGTCGCTGACGGCGCCCTTGTCGAGGGCGAAGCAGACGTCGAAGGCGTCGGGCATCTCGCCGCGCGCGAACCAGCCGAGGTCGCCGCCCTGCTCGGCCTCGAGGCCGGTGGAGAAGCGCTGCGCGGCCTGCTCGACCGTCAGGCGCCGGGCGCGGATCTCGTCGAGCAGGTGGCGTGCCTCTTCTTGCGTGCGCACGAGCACCTGCCGCGCCCGCACCTCGGCGGGGCGCTGCAGCCGCGGCAGCTCGGCCTGGTAGCGCGCGGTGACGTCGTCGTCGATGACGGTGGGCAGCGTCGCGAAGCGTCGTCGCAGCAGGGCGTCGGCCACCAGACGACGGCGCACGCCCTCGCGGAACGCGTCGATGGTCAGCTGCTCCGTCGCCAGCACGCGCTGGAACGTGCCGGGTGGAAAGCCCTCGGCGCGGGCGCGGACCTCGCGCTCCACCGCCTCGGGCGTCACGCCAATGTCTTCGGCGGCGGCGGCCAGCAGCAGCAGCTCTTCGTCGACGAGGTCGTCGACGATCCGCCGGGTCACGATCTTGCGCGCGGCCGGGTCACCCACCCGGGCCACGCCACGCTGGGCGAGCACCGCCAACACCCGCCCCTCGTCGATCTTCGTCGGCCCCACGACCGCCACTGGCGCAAGCCGGGGCGCTCGCGGGTCCGCCGGGCAGCCCGCCCCCAGCACGGCGCACAGCACGGCGCACAGCACGGCGCCCACCACGGTGCGCGGCACAGAGCTCAGCGCCGGGCCCCGCAGTGACAAGCCGATCGCGCCGACGCCGCGCTGTCCGGGCCGGGCCGGGCCCGCGGCCGGCCGCGTCAGCGCGGCCCGAAGCGCCGTCACGGCGTGGCCCCGGTCGCCGGCGTCGGCGCGGCGGGCGCCGGCGCGTCTTTGCCGTGGCCGTCGTCGTCGTGGTCGGCGGCGCCGTCCGGCCCCCCCGGCATCACGCCGGGCAGCAGGCCGTGGGCGTCGGCGGGCAGCGCCGGCACCTTCAGCTGGTCGAGCTTGTCGGGGAAGGTCACCGCGCCGTGCTTCGTCTTCAGCTCGTCTACGAAGGTGTTGAACGCGGCGGTGCGCTTCTCGCGGTACACGACGTTCTTGATCTGGTTCTTCACCTGATCGAACGAGCGCGACAGCGCCTTGCGCTGGCCGGTGCGCTTGAACACGTGGAACGCCTGCCCGGCCGCCGTCGTCGACGACACCACCGGCGACACCGCGTTCGCCTCGTCGCTGGAGAACAGCCAGTCGGCGGCGTCCTTGCCGAAGCGACTCATCGCCTCGTCGCGCGCCACGTAGCGGACGTCGCCGCCGGCGGGGCGCGTGGCCTCGTCGGTGGAGTACTTCGCCACGAGGTCCTTGAAGAAGATGCGGTCATCCTTCTTGGTCGGGTCGGCCGCCAGCCGCTGCGCCTCGTCGGCCTTCGCCTTCGCGCCTGGCGTCGTCGCCACCACGGTGATCACGCTGGCGCGCACCATCTCGGGCTTGTCGTACTCGGCGCGGTGCTCGTCGAAGTACTTCTGCAGCTCGGCGTCGGCGACGTCCTTCAGCTGCACGCGGCCGTCGAACTCCTCGCGCGTCAGCCGCTGCACCAGCAGCTTCTTCAGCGCCTCCTGCACCTCGGGGTCGGCGGCGTAGCCGCGCGCCGCGGCCTCGGCGGCCAGCACCTCGAAGCGCACCTGCGCGTCAAGCAGCTCCTTGCGCTTCTCGGGCTCGGCGTAGCGCGCGCGGATGAACGGCGACTGCTCGTCGAGCTTCTTCTGCAGGTCATCGACGGTGACCACCGTGTCGCCCACGCGCGCGACCGGCGTGCCGCCCTTCGTCGCGGCGGTCGTCGTCGTGCCCTTGCCGCCGCCCGCGGGCTGGTTGCACCCGGTGAGCGCGGCGCTGAGCACGACGAAGGTGGCGGAGACGACGACGAGACGGGCGGCGAGGAGCATGCCACGGGGCGTAGCAGCGTCGCGGGGGACGGCCAAGATGGTTCGGGTGCGACCGTCATCGACCGGGGCGGCGCGCGGCGGTTGCGTCGGGCGAAGGGAATGCCTACCGCGCCGCCATGGCGGACACGGTCTACCTGATCGACGGCTCGGGCTACATCTTTCGCGCGTACTACGCGTTGCGGCGGCTCTCGACGTCGACGGGCGTGCCCACCAACGCGGTGTTCAACTTCGCGACGATGCTGCTGCGCATCTTGAAGGATCACGACCCGAAGTACCTCGGCATCGCCTTCGAT
The DNA here is from genome assembly GCA_016874845.1 of Deltaproteobacteria bacterium. Lineage (GTDB taxonomy): Bacteria > Myxococcota > UBA727 > UBA727 > VGSZ01 > VGSZ01. The sequence goes on along the minus strand of VGSZ01000010.1, from coordinate 25,725 downwards.
GTCGGCGGCAAGACCTTCCGGCACGAGATGTTCGACGAGTACAAGGCGCACCGCTCAGCGCCGCCCGAGGACCTGCCGCCGCAGATCCCGCTCATCCACCGCCTCGTCGACACGTTCCGCATCCCCAAGCTGCTGGTAAAGGGCGTCGAGGCCGACGACGTGCTGGCGACGATGGCGGCGCGGGCGAAGGCGGCGGGCTTCGAGGTCGTGATCGTCACCGGCGACAAGGACCTGATGCAGCTGGTCGACGACCACGTCACGCTGCTCGATGAGATGCGCCTGAGCCGCGGCCATGAGGGCACGCGCATCGGGCCCGCGCAGGTGCTCGAGCGCTTCGGCGTGTCGCCCGAGCGCGTCGCCGACGTGCTGGCGCTGGCCGGCGACGCCAGCGACAACGTCCCCGGCGTCGAGGGCATCGGGCCGAAGACCGCCACCGAGCTGGTGCAGCAGTACGGCGACGTCGAGGCCGTGCTCGCCCACGCCCACGAGCTGAAGGCCGCCGGCCGGCGCGACAAGCTGCTGGCGCAGGCCGACCGCGCGCGCCTGTCGAAGCAGCTCGTCGTGGTCAGGCGCGACGTCGACGTGCCGGTTGCCCTCGACGAGCTGCGCTACGCGGGCATCGACAAGGCCGCGGCTCGCGCCTTCATCCACGAGCTCGAGTTTCGTCGCCTCGAGAGCGACCCGCTGCTGCGCGACGACAGCGTCGCCACGACGACCGCGGACGCCGCGGCAGGCGCGGAGGCCGCGGCAGGCGCGGGGGCGGCCGCCGCGTCATCGTCGCGTGGCAAGGGCAACCGCAAGGAGTCCGCGTCGGCGAAGGCGGGGCAGGGCGACCTGTTCGGCGCGCCGGCGGCGGCGGACGAGCCGGCTGCGCTCGCGGCGGTGGCGGCGGCGCCGACGACGCCCATCGACCTCGGGCGCTACCGCGCCGTCGTCGACGCCTCCAGCCTTGCCGACGTCGTGGCGGTCCTGCGCGCCGCGCCGCGCGTCGCGCTGCGCACCGAGGTCGACCGGCCGGGTACGGCGGGGGCGAGGCTCGTCGGGCTGGGCGTCGCGTGGGCGCCGGGCGAGGCGGCGTGGCTGCCGGTGCGCGAGCTCGGGCTCGACGCGCTGCGCACGGCGCTCGCGTCGGTGCTCGGCGACGTCGACAAGGCGCTGGTGGCCCACGACGGCAAGACCGACGCCAACGCGCTGCTGTCGGCCGGCTTTCCGTCGTGGCGCCTCGCGGGCGACCCGATGCTGATGAGCTACCTGCTCGACGCCGACGCCGAGAGCCACGGGCTGATGAACCTGTCGCGCCGCTTCCTCGGCCACGCGATGATCGACCCCGCCGACGTCACCGGCGCGGGCAAGAGCGCCGTGGCCTTCGACGCCGTGCCCTTGGAGCGCGCCGCCGCCTACGTCGGCGAGGCCGTCGACTGCACGCTGCGGGTGCACGACGCGCTGCTGCCGCGCATCGAAGCCGACGGGCTGCTGCCGCTGTACCGTGACCTCGAGCTGCCGCTCGAGGACCTGCTCGGCAAGATGGAGCGCGCCGGCGTGCGCATCGACATCGACCGGCTCAAGGGCTTGTCCGACAGCTTCGTCGACGAGATCGCCGCGCTCGAGCAGAAGGCGCACGCGGCGGCGGGGCGACCGTTCCTGCTGACGTCTCCGCAGCAGGTGGCCGAGCTGTTGTTCACCGAGCTGGCGCTGCCGGTCATCAAGCGCACGAAGACCGGGCCGTCCACCGATGTGCACGTGCTCGAGGCGTTGGCGGATCGCCACGACGTGCCGGCCCTGATCCTCGAGCACCGCACGCTGACCAAGCTGAAGAACACCTATCTCGACGTGCTGCCGCAGCTGGTCGACGCCGAGCAGCGCGTGCACACGCACTACAACCAGGCAGTGGCGGCCACCGGCCGCCTGTCGTCGTCAGACCCGAACCTGCAGAACATCCCCATCCGCACGCCGCTGGGTCGTCGCATCCGCGACGCCTTCGTCGCCAAGGACGGCTGCGTGCTCGTCAGCCTCGACTACAGCCAGATCGAGCTGCGCATCCTGGCCCACGTCTCGAAGGATCCCGTGCTCGTCGACACCTTCCTGAAGAACGAGGACGTGCACCGCCGCACCGCCGCCGAGATCTTCGGCGTCGCCGCCGACGCCGTCACTCGCGACCAGCGCACGGCGGCCAAGTCGATCAACTTCGGCCTGCTCTACGGCATGGGCGTCGTGCGGCTGGCCCGCGAGCTCGGGCTGAAGCGCGCCGAGGCGAAGGAGTACCTCGACCGCTACTTCGAGCGGCTGCAGGGCATCCGCAGCTGGCACGCCGCGGCGCTCGAGCGCGCCCACGTCGAGCGCGAGGTGCGCACGCTGCTCGGTCGTCGCCGCAAGCTGCCCGGGCTCGACAGCAAGAACCCCGGCGAGCGCGCGCGCGCCGAGCGCCTCGCTATCAACACGCCCATCCAGGGCAGCGCCGCCGACATCATGAAGCGCGCGATGATCGACGCCGACCGCGCCCTCGCGCAGCACGTTCCCTCCGCGCGCATCCTGCTGCAGGTGCACGACGAGCTGGTCATCGAGGTGCCCGAGGCTGACGCGCCGCGCGCCCTCGAGGTCGGCCGCGCCGCCATGCAGGGCGCCGTGCACCTCGATGTCCCGCTGGTGGTCGACGGCCACTTCGGGCGCTCGTGGGCCGACGCGCACTGACGCGCCCCGCCGCGCCCCGCCGCGCGTCGCCCCGGCGTCACGGGCCGACGGTGAAGGTTCCGCCGGCGGTCGTGGAGCGAAGGTTCAGCTGCCAGCCGCCGGCCACGACGGAGCCGGAGAACACCGAGATCACGAACGTGACGGAGCCGCCGGCGGGCACCGTCACCGCGCGTGTGCCGTCGAGCGGGCTGCAGGCGCCGAGGCTGCTGGCTTCGGGCGTGTTCGGGCCGCTCGGCCCCGTCAGGTCGATGCCGCTGTCGTTGTCGGACTCGAGGCAGGTCGTTCGCGGCGACGCGGGGTTGAAGCTCGTGTAGGTCGCCAGGAACGAGTCGAACGGGCACGTGGTCGTGTTGCCCAACGTCGTGAACTCGGCCTCGATCACCTGACTTGCCGCGCTGGTGCTCGTGATCGTGACCTTGTCGAACGGGACCGGCGAGCCCGAGCCCGAGACGCAATCGCTGAGCGTCCGCACGAACGTCGGCTCACTGCCGGAGATCGAGCCGGTCACCGTGGCCGTCGCGCTGCTGCGCGGCGTGCAGGTCACCCACGCCGAGTCATTGTTGGTGCAGGTGAACGACGCCGCGCTGCCACAGCCGCCGTTGTTCGTCAGCCACTCGTTGACATCGTCGCACGTGCGGCCGTCGGGGTTTGGCGTGAAGCCGGCGTTGCAGCCGCAGGTGAACGAGCCCGCGGTGTTCGTGCAGAGCTGGACGCAACCGTCGGTGTTCAGGGGGCACCCGTCGACGTCGCTGCAGGAGCGGCCGTCGGCGTCGAGCACGTAGCCGGCCAGGCAGCCACCGGCGAAGCCCCCGTTGGTGTCTTCGCGCACCTGCGCGCAGCTGTCGGTGTTCAGCGCGCACTCGTCGACGTCGTTGCAGGCCCGGCCATCGGCGGCCAGCACGTAAGCGTCGTCGCACGCGCACGAGAACGAGCCCACGCTGTTCGCGCAGCGCTGCGCGCAGCCGCCGTTGTTGAACGCACACTCGCCGAGGTCGGAGCAGGTGACGCCATCAGCGACGAGCACCAGGTCGCGGCCGTCGAAGGACGACACCGCGGCGAGCTCCGCTGACGTGCGGGTCAGGTAGATCTCGTCGGCCTCGAGCAGCTCGGCGCGGGTCACTGGCCGCCCCGTCGCGTTCGTCAGCGCGATCACGGTGTCGCGGGTGCCCCCCGGCAGCGCGTCGGGGTGCTCTACCGCCGTGACTCGCCCGCCGCGCACCACGAAGACGTTCTCGCTGGTGCGCTCGCAGACGAAGCCGCGGTCGTCGGCGAACAGCGCCACCTGCGCGCCAGCCAGCGCTGCCTCGCGCTTGGCGATGATCGAGCTCACGTAGTTCCCGCACAGCTTCAACGGCGGCAGCGACGTCGCCGGCGTACGCCGCCACCCCGACGTCCGCAGCGATACGACCTTCGTGCTCGCATCGGCGCCCAGGTGCGACTTCCACTGCCGCGTGGCGATCACGCCCCGCGGCCGCAGCGCATCGACGTCCAGCGACAGGCCACCGCTGTGGTAATAAGCGAGCGGCCTGACGTAGAAAACATTGTGATTGTTGGTCTTCATCTTAGAGATCACACTCTTGTAGAAGGTCTCGAGTGAAAAAGGCATGCCAAGGATGTCTGCCCCCTGCTTCATCCGCTGCAGGTGCTCGGTCAGCCGGAGCACCCGCGGCCCCTGCGCCGTGCCGTAGCTGCGGATGCCCTCGAAGACCCCGGTTCCGCAGTGGAGCCCGTGGGCCAGCGGCGAGCAGGAAGCAGCCGAGAGCGGGAGCAGGTCACCATCGCTCCAGACGCGGGCATCCAACATGGCAGGGACTCCTCGAGAGCGGGCAGCGCGGCCCCTCGACGACGCAGGCTGCGTCGTCGAGGCGGGTGGGGGGCTGCGTGACTGGCAACAAGGTCGGACGGTCCTTTCAGGACCCGTCCTCGCTCGCTGCTCGGGGGTGTGTTGCTCTCGGCCCGCCCCTTCCTTCGCGTCGAGGGGCGGGTCGGGGAGTGTTGGCTCGCCGCTACCGCACCTCGTCGCGAATCGCGACGACGGACGAAATGACGACGACCGCGGCCACGTCAAACGACTGCACGCTGCGGGCGCGGGGGGCGTTCGATTGGTCGAGGGCAAAGCTCACTCTTCGTCGTCCGAGATCGCGATCGCTCGTGTCAACCGCACGCCCGCAGATCTGGCCCGCTGCGGCGCGGATCCGGCACCGTGTTACGCGGCGGAATGCCGCTTGTTTTCTCGGCATACAGGCAATGTTACTCGGTGTTTGAAATGGAGCATTTGGTTGGACTTATTGGATGCTGGGTAAGCGTTGTTGGCGCATCGCTGCGGTCGGCATTTGTTCGCGGCAGTCAAAGGACCTCGCCCGCCAGCGCGTTCCACGCCCGGGCGCCGCCGTCGTCGTCGGGCGCTGCGGGCGGCAGCTCGACGAGCGCGCGGAGCCCGTGCGCGCGGGCGACGAAGCCCTCGTCGAGCGCCTCACGCAGCTGCAGCCACGAGACCGCCGCGCGCGCGGCGTGCAGGGCGTCGTCGACGGCGGCGACCGCAGGCAGCGACAGCCGACGGCCATCGGGCCACGGCGGCGCGAGCAGCGCTTCGACGAAGAGGCCGCCAGCGTCGCCCTGCAGCGCCGCGCGACACGCCCCGCGCGTCACCTCGCGCAGCTCTTCGAGCGCGTCGTCGTCCGTCGACACCGGCGCGCGCGCCACCGCGACGGCGGCGCGCGCGCTGGCCCACAGCAGCGAGGTCGCCACCGTCGTGCGAAACGCCGCCGCGGCCTCGTCGCGCGGCTGCCCCAGCGCCCGGCGCGTCGCGGCATCGACGAGCGCGAGGCCGAGCCCGTCGGCGTGCGCTGGCGCCCCGACAGCGGCCGCGACCGCCAGGCCGGCGCCCTGGGCCAGCGCGGCGTGGCGGCCCGCCGACAGGCAGGGCGCCACGAGCAGGCGCGGCGCGCCGCCGTCGTCGACGACGTGGCCGCACAGCGCGCGCGGACCGACGACGCGCGCCGGCGCGCGAGCGACGGCGCCGTGTGACAGCGCGAGCCGCACGGCGGCGACGACGCCGTCGGCCGACCACGTGGCCGGCGCGGGCAGGTCGAGGCCGCGGCGCAGGGCCACCTCGCCGTCGAGCGGCGCCCCGCCCGCGCGCTCTAGGTGCTCGCGCGCGGCCGCGGCGGCCGCGGTGGTCCCATCGACGAAGCGCCGCAGCCGCGCGAGGTGATCGCCGCCGGCGCCCTCGTCGACAGCGATGGGCAGCGCGCGCTGGAGGGCCTGCAGCGTCGCGATGGGCTGCAGCGCACCTGCCGTCGCGCGCTCGAGGGGCGCGCGCAGCGGCGGGTACACGCGCCGCTCTTCCTTCTGGGCGAGCTGGCGCTCCGCCAGCGCCACGGTCCACGTCGAGCCGTCGGCGAGCGTGACCGCCGCGTGGTCGGCGGCGAGGGCGGCGGCGACGCGGTCATGGAGGCACGCGCGGTGCGCGTGGGCGACGGCGAGCGCGATCACGTCCTCGCCGCCCTCGGCGCGCTCAATGAGCTCGGGCACCGGCGGCAACGACGATGGGGGCGATGCGCGGCCGGCTAGGGCGTCGAGCAGCGCCCGGCCGGCCTCGGCGGCGGCGGCGGCGCTCACAGGTTGCCGACGTCCTCGAGCGTGCGCGCGAGGAGCATCACGAAGTAGCTGGCGCCGCCGACGAGCAGCAGCGCGGCGAAGATCACCAGCGCGGCGTAGACGCCGCCGCGCCGTTCCGGGTTCGTCGAGGCAAGATCCGGCGCGTTCTTCATCGTCGCCAGCGCGAGCTTGAGCAGCTCCTGCTGGCCGGCGCGGGCGCGCGGGTCATCACGCACGACGTCGAGCACCGCGCGGTAGCGGGCCCCGACGAACGCCAGCTCGCCGGTCATCGACGCTGTTTCCAGCAGCGCCTTGTGCTCGGCCTCTTCGTTCCACGGGCCGCGGGCGAGGCGATCGAGGCGGGCCGCAAGGCCGCTCTGCGCGGCGCTGACCTCGCCGAGCGAGCCCCAACGCGCGAGGACGCGCGCGCGCAGCTGCTCCGACCATGGCCCCGCGGGTGGTGCCACGCCCAGCGCCGCGGCGGTCGGCGCTCCGGGCGGCGCGGCGGTCGACGCCCTCGTCACCGTCTCGGTCGAACCTGTCGTCACGGTCGACGCCGTCGCCACGGTCGGCGCGCTCGTCGCTGCCGGCGCTGTCGTCGGCGCCGTCGTCTCGGTCGGCGCGGCGAGCGGCTCCCGCGTGGCAGCCGTCGGCTCGGTCGCTGGTGGCAGGGCCGCAGGCGACGGCAGCGCGCCGCTCGCCTCGTCGCGACGATCGATGGACGACAGCGGCGCGAGCAGACCACCGTCCCCGCTCGACGACCCCGCGTCGACGCCGTCGGGCGGCGCGAGCGTCGACGACGAAGGGTAGCCCCGAGCGGCGCTCCGGCTGCTGCCGACCAGCGGCAGCCACGTCGTGACCCCGCAGGCCGAGCAGGCAAGCCCCGCCCGGACGCCGTCGGTGGCGCGCGCCAGCTCGTCGGCGACGACCAGCGCGCGGCAGGCGCGACACTGAAAGACCACCGACGCGTCGATGCCCATCAGCCGGCTCCCTTGACGAGGTCTTCCCGGTCGACGCGCTCGACCTTCTCGCGCTCGATGCGGAAGAACAGCAGCGGCGTCTGGCTGTCGCCGCCGTCATCGAAGCGGAGAGGCCCGGTGACGCCGACGAAGCCGCTCACCGCGCCGAGGGCCCGGCGCAGCTCGGCGCGCGTGGTCGGCTTCGCAGGAGCGGCGCCAGACGCGCTGGTTGGCTCACCCTGCAGCAGCGCCCCGAGCAGGCGCGCGCCGTCGAAGGCCTGCGCCTCGACGAGCACCGGGCGCGACCGCGTCGCCCGCTGGAAGCTCTCGACGAACCCCTGAACGAGCCGCGTCTGATCGTCGGGGTCGAAGCCGTCGACGAAGACCGCGCCGTCGACCTGCCGCCCCAGGCGCGTGGCGATGTCGGGGTCGTTCCATGTCGATGGCCCGAGCAGCAGCACGGGCCGCACCTTGTCGTTGCCCGTCGCCTTCTTGTACGCCTCGACGGCGCTGCGCTGGTTCGTCAGCAGGACATCCTCGGCGACGAGGGCCGGCACGACGAAGCTGACGCCCCGGCTGCCGTCGGGCACGAAAAGCGCCTCGAAGTCGATGGTCGGGCGTGCCTTGTCGTTGCACGCCTCGAGCGCCTTCTTGCGGCGGTAGTCGTTGTCGATGCCCTGCGCCTGCTCGCGGCACTCGGCCACCGCCCGACCACCACCCCCGATGCCGCGGCCCACGAGGCTCTTGGCATCGTCGGTGAACGTTGTCTGGTCGTGGGCATAGGATTCGACCGCGGTGATCTCGGCCTGCCGCGCGTCCAGAGCGTTCCAGAACTCGTTCATCAGCTCGATGCTGAAGGCCTTCTTCGGGTACATCACGCCGAAGCGCTTCATCTGCAGTCCGTCGACGGCGAGCTCGACCAGCGCCTGCGCCTGCTTCTTCGGCGTCAACGCCAGACGGAATGACCACGGCCCGGCCTCGGGCACTCCCTCGCGGCGCGACAGCGACAACAGCGGCACACCGAACTCTTCGCACGACAGCGCGATGGGCAGGCTGGTGTCGACGAGGATGTCGCCGAGCACCGCGATGACGTGGTCCTTCTCGACCAGCTCGCGCACCGCCCGCTGCGCCGTCTCGGCGCGCCCCGCCGAGTCCTTGACGATCAGGCTGAAGCCCTGCGGCGTCGTCAGCGTACCGGTCAGCGTCTCGTCCTTCTTCTTCGGCGGCAGCGCCTCGCCCGTCGCCGGATTGAGCTGCGGCTCGGCGGGCTTGTCCTCGACGACGGGTATGCCGAAGGCGAGGCGGATGGCGACGAGGGCTCGCTTCCCGTAGGCGGCGTACTCGCCCGACAGCGGCAGGATCACGCCGAGGGCGCGGGCGTCGGTCTGCACCCGCGCGCGCAGGCGGTCCACCAGCGCGGCGGCGTCCTTCGCGAAGCGCGACTGCGGGTGCGCCGCCAGCAGGTCCTTCGCGAGCTGCGCTGCCGTGACGTCGTCGTGACCATGCAGCGCGGCGCGAGCCTGCTTCCACGTCAGCACCTGCTCCGCGAACGCGTCGGTGCGGGCGAAGCGCTCGCGCAGCGCCGGCACCTCGTGCAGCGCCACCCCGCCCCGCGCCGCGCCCTGGTCGAGGGCGAAGATGATGTCGGCCTCGCTGTCCTTGCGCTCGGTGGCCGGCAGCAAGGGCAGCGCCGTCAAAAGCGCCAGCAGTCCCTGCCGGGCGTCGCCGCGCGACACCAGCTCGCGCCCGAGCTTCACGAGTGCCGGGCCGCGCTCGCCGGCGGGCGTCTTGGCGACGACGTCATCGATCGTGGCGCTGGTCGTCTTCGAGGCGCCGCCCGCCGCCGGTGCGGGCGCGCCGAGCGACGCCAGCCGCGCCCGCGCCGCGGGGGCCACGTCGCCGGCCGGCTCCTCGAGCAGGTAACGCTCGAGCGCCCGTCGCGCCTCGTCACGAGCCGCGGCCGCTCCATCCGCCCCGAGCAGCTCGGCCAGCTTCACCGTGGCCGCGCCGCGGCTGCGCGTGTCGGCAAACTCGTCGACGACCCGCCGCAGCAGCGTCTTTGCACCGGCCGCGTCGCCGGCGCCGGCCAGCGCCGTGGCGCGCAGCAACAGGTCCGAGGCCACGTCCTCGGCGGGGCGGGCGACGCCAGCCTGCAAGACGGTGCGCGTCGATGCCTGACCGTCGCCGGCGGCGGTGGCCGTCGCGCAGGCGGCGGCGGCGGCGAGGACGAGCGCGACGGGAACAGACGACAGGCGACGCATGACGGCGCACCCTACACGGCCCCGATGTCCGGTTCACCGGGGGAACGACGGCGCCATCCGTCGTCGGTGGGCCCGAGCAGTTGTCGGCGGGCCCGAACAATCGCCGGCGGGCCCGAACGGCCGAAGCGGTCCCCGAACATCGTCCGGGGACCGCTTCGTCGCTGGTAGGCCTGGGCAGATTTGAACTGCCGACCTCACGCTTATCAGGCGTGCGCTCTAACCAACTGAGCTACAGGCCTCCGACCGCGGGAATCCCTAGCAGATGAAACCGGGGGCGCAAGGGGAGTTCGCGGCGCGGCGGCCGACGACGACGACGTCGAAGACAAAGAAAAGGAGAGGAAGATCGCGGTCCGCGCCGCGCCTTTCAGAAGGTGCCCCGCAGCCGCAGCAGCGAGCCCGGCGGCTCGTCCGCGACGGTGTGCAACTCGGGCAGGGCGCGCTCCGCGCCGTGGGTGGCGAGGACGTCGTCGTGCCAGTTGCGCACGGCGTCGCGGTTGTGGCGGTAGGCGCCGGCGATGGCGCCGAACATGCTGCCTGAATACCAGCCGAGCTCGGCGAAGGTCAGGACGGTCGCGATCCCCCAGTCGCCCGTCAACCACGCCGACACAGCCGCAAAGATGAACAGCGCGTTCCACCCGAGCGACGTGACGCCCGTGGCCCACTGCCCCAGGTAGAAGTGGCCACCTCCGGGGACAACCGACAGCAGCGCGGCGACGAGCGGGTCGCGCATCGGCAGCTCGCCCTTGCGGTCGATGGCGTCGACGACGCCGCGGGCCGAGGCTGCCCGCGGAGCGTCGCTGCGGGCGATGGTGTCAAACAGCTCACGGGCCTTCTCGAGCTCGCCGGCGTCGAAGTGGCCCCAGGCGAGCAGCCAGCGGCTGTGCGCCCGCAGGGACGCCTCGGCGTCGTCGTCCTGCGCGAGCAGACGGAAGCGCGGCTTCGCCAGCTCCGGACGCCCGTCCTCGAGGTAGGCCCGGGCGGCGCCGAACAGGGCGCCACGGCGAAGGACGAGATCGTCGGTGCGCGTGGCGACGCCGTCGAACTGGCGGCCGGCGGCGTCCCACTGTTCGCCACGCAGCAGCGCCTCACCGACGGCCATCGCCGCGCGCGGCGCGTCGGCACCGCTGCCGCGGGTCAGGAAGAGGAACCGCCGGTACTCGCTGATCGCGCGGTAGTAGTCGCCGTCGGCGAACAGGTGGTCGGCGAAGCGCAGGGTCAGGCCCGGCTCGGCCAGCGACGTCGCCCCCGCCGGCTCGTGCTCGTCGTCGTCGGCGCTCGCCGCCGCCGTGACCGGTGCCGCCGCAGCGGGGCCGGTGATCGACGGTGGGGGCGTCGGCGTCGCTGTCGTCGGCGTCGCTGTCGTCGGCGTGGCCACCGTCGGCGCACCGCCATCGGCAGCAGGGCCGGCGGCGGCATGCCGCGGGGCTTCGCCGGCGGTGGCGGCGACGAGGGCGAGCAGCAGGTGGGGGAGCATCATGGCGACTCCGGGGGCGTCGGCGACGTCGGGGCGGCGGGGGGGGGCACCGGCGGCGACGGCGGCGCCAGCGGCTCTTCGGGCACGAGGGGCGGCAGGCCGGTGAACCGCGCGGCGCGCCAGAACTCGTAGTTGTCGACGGGGTCGTATTGGCGGACGCCGCCGCTCCACTCGACCTCGGGCAGCAGCCGCAGCGACGAAGATGACGGCGTCTGGATCAGGCGGTCGAGCCCCATCGCGATGCCGAGCGCGCCGTGGCGCGCCACCGCCTGGCTGGCGAAGCGCGAGCATGTCGGCAGGTGCTGGCAGCGCGGCCCGTCCATCCGGGTCAGGAAGTTCGCGTAGAACAGGCTCGCGAGGAACAACGGGTTCGCCGACAGTCCACCGCCGACGACGTTGACGGCGTCGAGCGCCGCCTCGGGCACGTACGGGTCCACGCGCAGCGGCGGCGGCGGCGGACCCTGACCGGGGATGTGGCCGACGGCGCCGACGACGGGGTGCGGGCGCCGTGCGCGGCCCCGCTCGCCCTGGCGCGCCACCGGCCGCACCGCGCCGGCGTCGAAGGGCCCGAACCGCGCCGACGCCTTCGCGGCAGGGCGGGCGTCGGCGGGCGGGGCCGCCTGGAGCGCGGGGGCACCCACGAGCACCAGCGGCCCGGCGAAGACGACGACGGTAACGACGAACGCCCGCGCACACGGGGCGGACGTGCCATGGCCAAACCGGCGCGGCGGGCTCAACGCGGGCTCCGAGGCACCGGGGCGTCGCCGGGCAGGGCCGGGCCGCCGCGGACGCCGTCGCCGTGGTCGCCGTGTTCGTCGTGCCCGGGGTCGCGATCGTCGTCCGAGGTCAGGCGGCGGCGGCGCGCCTCGGGATCCTTCAACTCGTCGCGCGCGCGGGCCACGGCCCGGCGGATGCGTGGACGCGGGTCGGCGCCGAGCGTGGAGAACAGCGCCTCGCTGTCCTTGAGCCGGGCGCCGCCGAGGGCGTCGATGACGTCCACGAGGTCGTCCTCGGCCAGCGGGGCGCCGCGACCGCCGACGGCGGCGGCGGCCTGCTTCGCGCGGGCGAGGGGATCGGACCGGAACGGCACGGCAAGGGCGCGGGCGACGCGCAGCTCGGGCTCGGCGAGCAGGGTGTCCAACGTCGAGCGCGCGCGCTCCAGACATCGGGCCACGCGCGCGCGCCGCACCGCGAGCAGGCGGGCCTGCTGCGCGGGGGTGCCCGGGGCGAGCCGGTCGGCCTCCTGCTGCAGCGCCGGAGCACCGGCGTCGGTGCTCGTCGCGCCGGCGTCGGGCGAGCCGGCGTCGGCGGAGATCGCGCCAGCGTCGGTGGCGGGAGCGTCGGCGGGCCGCGCGGCGCCGGCGTCTCCCGCGACCACCGCGGCGCGCGCGCGCAGGACCCGCGCGTCGTCGACGTCGAGCAGCCGCAGCCGCCGCGCCGCGCGCTCGACGCAGGGCGCGTCGCCCAGGGCGCCGCAGGTGTCGAGCAGCGCGCCGGTCAGCACGCGTTCGACCAGCAAGGTCGACGTCGGCGTGCCCTGGGCGAGCGGGGTCAGCGTCCGCCGGCCGGCCTCAAGATCGCCGGCGCCCAGCAGCACGGTCGCCTCGATCAGCGCGGCCTCTCTGGCCCAGCCGGGCCGCGGCGACAGCGCGGTCTGAGTGGCGCGCGCGGCGGCGGCGGCCTCCGGGTCGCGGCTCGCGTCGCGGGCCTGGGCGAGCCCGAGCCACGCCATCGCCTCGGCGCGGCGTGGCTCATCGACGCCGGCCAGCGGCTCGACCAGCGGCTGCAGGCGGGCGACAGCGTCGGCGGGGCGATCGGCGAGCACGAGCGCCCGCCCCGCCAGGATGACCAGCGCGGGCTCGCGCGCGTCCTTCACGAGGGCCAGCGCGTCGTCGACGAGGCCAAGCTCGAGCAGGCGCTCGCCCCTGATCGCCCTCAGCCGCGCGCTGTCGGGGCGCGCGCGCAGGCCGGCTTCGAGGTCGTCGTGCAGGGCGTCGGAGCGGTCGCGGACACCGTCGCGCGCCAGCGCGAGCAGGCCCCGCGTATCGTCGGGCAGCTTCGGCGTCGCCGCCAACAGATCGATGAGCGCCCGCGCCTGCCGCACGGCGCCCGCCGCGGCGCCGACGACGGCCCGCGCGGCCTGGCCCGCGCCATCGCCGGCGTCCAGGGTGCCGGCCCAGGCTGCGAGCCCGAAGGCGTCGGTCAGCCGCTCGGTGTAACCCTCGACGGCGGGGTCGAGCACCATCGCCAGCGCGGCCACCGCCAGCGCGGTGCTGCGGGTCGCGTCGTCGGGCGCCGCCTGCCACGCCCGCGTCGCCAGTCTCCGCGCGCGCGCCTCATCGCCGGGCTGCAGCGTGTGCAGCGACACCACGGCCTGCGTCAGCAGCGGGCGGGACTCGGCGGCGCTGGCCGCGGGCTCACCGGCGACGGTACGGCCGAGGTCGGCGGCGACCTGTTCGCCCCACAGCGCCGAGGCCATCGTCGGGTGGGGCGGGCGGCTCGCGGCGACCGCGACCGGCGCCGCGCCCGGCATCGCGACCCCGGGAGCCGCCGGTGCCCCCCCACCCTTGGCGGCGGTGCCATCGCCGCGCGGACACGACGTCGCGACGGTCAGGGCGAGCACGCCAGCAAGCAGGGGCCGTCCACGCATGCCGCCGTCGATGGCACAGACCGTCGACGAGCGGAAGCCGGGCGGCCCGCGTATCCACAGCGTCGGGGGGCAGGCACGTGGGCAACGGCCCGCGCCCGCAGTAGGTTGGTCGCGTGAAGGCGCCGCACATCGCGCACCGTCAGGGACCTACCGCCGGCTTGTCGCCGGGCACGCTGGTGCACGTCGGCGAGCGCCGGATGGATCGGCCGCGCATCCGCGTCTTCGAGTACGACGACACCGTGCTGGTCGAGCGCGAGTTCGCCGACATGAAGGACGTTCCGTCGCGGTGTCGCCAGCACGCTGAGCGCGACACGGTGGTCTGGGTCAACGTCGACGGTGTGCACGAGGCGTCTTTCATCGACGAGCTCGGGCGGCACTTCGGCCTGCACGCCCTGCTGCTCGAGGACGTGATGAACGTCGCGCAGCGCCCCAAGCTCGAAGAGTACGAAGACCACCTGTTCTGCGTGTTGAAGATGCTGGATGTCGACCACGATAACCCGCGGGTGCTCGTGGAGCAGGTCGCCGTGGTGATCGGCCGGGGCTTCGTCTTGACGTTCCAGGAGCGCGACGGCGACGTCTTCGACGGCGTCCGCGAGCGGCTGCGCACCGCAAAGGGCAAGCTCCGCAAGAACGGGGCCGATTACCTCGCCTACGCGCTCATCGACGCCATCGTCGATCACTACTTCGTCGCCGTCGACACGATGAACGCGCTCGTCGAGGATCTGGAGCTCCGGCTGCAGCAGGCAGACAGCGGCGTGCAGCCCGCCGAGGTCTTCACGCTGAAGCGCGAGGTGCTGTTCCTGCGGCGCAACGTGGGGCCGGCCCGCGAGGTGATCGGGCAGCTCGCCCGCCACGACCACGGCGACGACCTCGTCAGCGACACCGTCGATGTCTACTTTCGCGACGTCCACGACCACGTGCTGCAGGTCCACGAGTCGCTCGAGACGCTGCGCGAGATGCTGGTGTCGATGCTCGAGGTCTACCACTCGCAGCAGAGCACGCGGCTGAACGAGGTCATGCGCATCCTGACCGTGATCTCGACGATCTTCATGCCGGTCACGTTCATCGCCGGCCTCTACGGCATGAACTTCGATCATATGCCCGAGCTGCACGCGCGCTGGGGCTATGCGGCGTGCCTCGGGCTGATGCTCGCCGTCGCGGTCGCCATGTTCGTCTACATGCGCCGGAAGCGATGGCTGTGACGGTGGTGATCACCGCGAGCGGGGTGCCGATGAGCAACGCCAACATGCGTGACCTGTGGTGCGTCGTCATGGCGGGCGGGGCCGGCACCCGCTTCTGGCCGGCGTCCACCGAGGCAAAGCCCAAGCAGCTCCTGACGCTCGTCGGTGATCGATCGTTGCTACAGCTGTCGGTGGACCGCGCGCGCGCGCTGGTGCCCGCCGAGCGTGTCCTCGTGATCACCAACGCCGCGCTCGCCGACGCCTGCCGCGCGCAGCTGCCCGAGCTGCCCGATGGCAACGTGATCGCCGAGCCGGTGCGCCGCGACACCGCCGCCGCCGTCGCCCTCGCCATCGTCGTTGTCGAGGCGCGCGGCGGTGCCGGCGCGTGCGTAGCGATCCTGACCGCCGACCACCTGATCGCGCCGGTGACGACCTTCGCCGCCGCCGTCCGCGCCGCCGTCGCCGCCACGCAGGCGCGCCCGCACGCCATCGTCACCTTCGGCGTCGTGCCTTCGTACCCGGCGACGGGCTACGGCTACCTCGAGGTCGACGACGCCGTCGGTGACGACGCCCGCCCGGTGCGGCGCTTCGTCGAGAAGCCCGACCTGGCCACGGCGACGGGCTACGTGCAGTCGGGCCGCTTCCTGTGGAACTCGGGGATGTTCGTCTTCGCCGCCGCCGCCATGGCCCGCGCGCTCGAGGCGCACCTGCCCGGT
This sequence comes from Deltaproteobacteria bacterium, assembly GCA_016874845.1. Lineage (GTDB taxonomy): Bacteria > Myxococcota > UBA727 > UBA727 > VGSZ01 > VGSZ01. The sequence goes on along the minus strand of VGSZ01000010.1, from coordinate 10,196 downwards.
CACCTGCCGGCGCTCCGTCCCGCCGTCGGCGCCCGCGGTCAGGTCGACGACAGCGCCCTCGTGGCGGCGTTTGCGGAGTTGAAGAAGATCTCGATCGACAAGGGCGTCATGGAGCAGCACGACGATTGTGCGCTGCGTGCGGCCCGCTTCGGCTGGTCCGACGTCGGCAGCTTTCCGGCGCTGGCCGATCACCTGCCGAAGGACGCCCACGGCAACGCCTTTCGCGGCCGGCCCCGCGTCCTCGACGCGCGCGGCAACGTGCTGTGGGCCGAGGACGCCGACGAGGAGATCGCGGTGATCGGGCTGTCCGACGTCGTCGTCGTCCGGGCTGGCAAGCGCACGCTGGTCGTCCCGCGGGCCCGGGCCGAGGACGTCAAGAAGCTCGTCGAGGGCTGAAGATGGGCTGAAGGCCGGCGGCGGCGACGCCGGCCGTCGTTGACACCCCGCTGCGCGGGCACTACTGCGCTGAGCCTCACCATGGATCCCGCACACTCCGGGATCGTAGAAGGAGTACCCGGTGACGAAGGTGACCGTTCGCGAAGGCGAAACCGCGGACCGCGCGATCAAGCGCTTCAAGCGCAAGGTCGAGCAGGCCGGCATCCTGAAGGAAGTTCGCAAGCGCGAGCACTACCTGAAGCCGTCGGTCAAGGCGAAGCTGAAGGCCCGCGCCGCCGAAGCGCGCGCCCGCAAGCGCGAGAAGCGCCTGCTGCTGAACACCGGGGTCTGAGCCCCCTCAGTCCTCGCGTCGACGTGGCCGTGGCCTCGAACGCGTGTCCGTCTTCCCGCACCGCCATCGGCGGTGGGAAAGCCGGCAGCGTCGGGGCCTCTGTCACTTGGGCGATCCAACCGGCTCGCTGGCGAGGGACCGCGGCCGCCTGGGCCTTCGCCGGTGTGACGTGGCTCGGCGCGGCGGTCGGCGCGCAGGCCGCCGATGACGACGACGCGCTGATCATCGTCGACGAGGCCGCGCCGGTGGGAGCCGACGGCGTCGTCCGCTTCGGCACGGCCGCCGCCGACGAGGCCGACAGCGACAGCAGGTCGACGGCGGGCCCCGCCGGCGACGACGACGACGAGCCCATCGTGATCGTCGACGACAGCGCCGCGCCGTTGCCGGTGGCGCCGACGGTGACGGGCCCGCTCGGCCGTCTCTGGGAGACCTGGCACGTCGCCACCGACAGCGACGTCTTCGCCGCAGTGCAGCTGACCGACCCGGAAGACGGCCCGTGGCGCCTGCAGGGCGGCGTCGCGCTCGAGAGCTGGCTGTTGCCCCAGCCGAACCTGCGGTTCTACGGCACGGCGCTGGCGAGGGCGGGCGTCGACGCCACGCCGACGGGGCGGGCGTGGATCTACGCCGACCTCTACGAGCTGTACGCGCGCATCAACGTCGATCGCGCCACCGTCAACCTCGGCCGCATGGTGGTGCCGTGGGGCCGGACGCTGGGGACGGCGTTTGGTGACCGCCTGCAGCCCCCCGATCTGCGCCGCGGGCCGCCGTTTCCCGACGCCGCCCGGCAGCGCCAACCGCAGCTCGGCGCCCAGGTGAAGGGCGCGCTCGGCGAGCTCGGCGTCGAGGGCGTCGCGTTCGTCTCCTACGACCCGACCGAGGGCTCGCTGGCCGCCATCAACCAGGGCGGGCTGCGCCTGGGGCGCTACCAGACGGCGCTGGTGCGGGCGCCGGGCGCCGCCCACGGCCTGCTCGGCGACGACGACACCAGCCGGCTGCGGGGCAAGGCCGTGCTCGGGGCGGCCACCCTCGCCGCGCGCGCGTGGCGTCGCGTCGGCGACGTGGACATCACCGGCAGCGTCGCCTGGCAGTTCGACGAGACGCCGACGCTTTCGTTGTCGCCCGCCGTCGCGCAGGCGCTCGCCGGCGAGGCGATGGTGATCGCCGGCTTCGCCCCGACGCCGCCGCCGTCGCCGTGCCCCGGCGAGGTGGCGCTGTCCTGCGTCGGCGGTCGCGGGGCGCTCTCCTACGCGCGGACGACGACGTTCGGCGTGGATGCGTCGTGGGGGCTCGGGCTCGTCGTCGTCCGCGCCGAGGCGGTGCTGTGGCCGCGCCTCGCCGGGCAGGGTGGCAAGACCGCCCTGATCGTCGACCAGGGCGGCCTGCGTTCGCTGCCGCTGGACCTGTGGCAGGCCGCGCTCGCGGTCGAGGGCCAGCTCGGCCCCGCCATCGACGGCAGCCTCGAGCTCTTCGACGTCGCCTGGGACGGCGTGCCCACCGGCGCCCGCCTGTGGGGTGTCGAGCCCCTGCTGCAAGAGCCGCGGTCGACGAACGAGAGCGTCGGGCCCACCCGGCGTGTCCATCGCCTCGCCGTCGGCGGCGCGCTGGGCGGCCTGCTGTTCGACGAGCGGGTGAAGTGGCGGGTGCGCGGCGAGGCCGGCCTGCTGCAGCCCGATGTCCTGTTCTCTGGCGAGGTGCGCTACCGCCTGCCGTTGTTCGACCTGTACGTCGGCGGTCGCGGCGACCTGTTCACCGGCATGCCCGGTACGCCGGGCTGGATCCGCCAGGACGCCAGCCTCGTCGGCGTCTTCGTCGGCGAGGGCGCTTAGCAGCCTGCGGTGAAGATGGCCGAAGGCCGCTTTCGGCGAGGGCTGCGTCTTGCGGGCCCCGTCGAGCTTTGCTCGACGGGGGGCGGGTCTGGAACAGACCTGCCAGAGGGAGAGCAGGCTGGGGTCAAACGCCGCCGGCGTTTTCACCACAGCCTGTGAGCTCCTGCGGGCGCACGGGAGGCCGGCGCCGAGCGCCGGACCGTCAAGACGAAGGGCCCCTCGCGGGGCCCTTCGTCGTCGTCCTCAGTGGGGACGACGCAGGCTCACTCGGCGGCGCCGCACACGCCCTCGATGCAGTCCGAGCTTTCGATGACGCACACGGTGACGGCGCTGCCGTCGGCGCCGGTGGCATCGGCCTCGATGGCGTCGATCTCCGAGCACTCGAACACGCCGGGCTCCGGCGAGACGCCGCAGAAGGTCTCGTCGGCGACGAAGCCCTCGAACTCGACCTCGCCGTCGTCGCAGCCGTCACCCCCCGAGGCGACGATCGGCGAGTCGGTCGACGTGTCGGACAGCTGGCAGTCGACGGTCTCGGCGCAGGTCGGCTCGACACAGAGGCCAGGGTCGGAGGACGTGTCGCACGCGGTGTTCACGGCTTCGTCGGAGCAATCGTTCGCGGTGACGCACTCGAGGATCTCGCCACCACCACCGAGGCAGTCGGCGGCGGCGGTGAGGGCGGCAAGGGTCGAGACGGCGGCGACGGCGAGCAGGCGGGACATCTTCTTCATGGAGTTCTCCTGTGAACGGGTTCGGAAAGTTTCTGCCCCGCCGCCACCCGGCGCGCAAGTTGCGAGACGCCGTCAGGTCGCCGTCGCCGGGCCGGCGGGAGCGACCTCACAGGACCCCAGCAGACCACCGGGGACCGCGAGGCGCGGCTACAGGCGCCCCTGGGCCTTCAGCGCCAGATAGGCGTCGACGGCGGCGGCGGCGGCTCGGGCGCCGGGGGCATCGACGACGACGGCTCCGACCGCCTCGAGCGCCGCCAGGGCCCGCCGACGGTGTCCGAGCAGGCGCTCGGCGGCCTCCGGCACGAGCGCGCCGAGGGGATCGGCAGGGTCGGGCGCGCCATGGGCCAGCCGCGGCAGCGCCGGATCGGCCAGCGCCACGACGACGACGATATGGCGGCCGCGCAGGCCAGCCAGACCCTGCGCCAGCGCGCGCGCGGCGGCCTCGTCGACGACGTCAGTGACCACGCACACCATCCCACGCCGCTTCAGGCGCGCGCCGAGGAAGGCCGGCAGCTGCTGGTACGCGGGCTCGACGGCGACGGCCTGCAGTCCGGCGGTGGCGTCGGCGATGCGCTTCAGCTGCGCGCGGCCTTCGAGGGGTGGCACGAAGGCGAGCACGTCGTCGGCCAGCGCCAGCAAGCCCGCGCGGTCGCCCTTGTGCAGCGCGGCCGCGGCAAGCACGAGCGCGGCCTGCTCGGCGAGGACGAAGCGGTCGATCCCCTCGCCGTCGCCCTCCGCGACGCCATTGCCGTGGCTGCCGCCCGGGTCGGGCTCCTGACGGCCGCACAGCTGCCGCCCGGCGTCGAGCACGATCACGATGTCCTGCCGGGTCTCGGGCACCAGCTCCTTGACGACGAGGCCGCCGCGCCGGGCCGTCGCCTTCCAGTCCACGAGCCGGACGTCGTCACCGCGACGGTACTCGCGCAGCGAGTCCAGCTCGCGCCCGCGCTCGACGGCGCGCTTGCGGCGCGCACCCTCGCTGTCGGCGCCGCGCACCAGCCGCTCGGCGCGCGCGACGACCGAGGCGAGATCCACCGTGACGTCGACTACGTCGTCGACGACGCGGCGCTCACGGCGTCGAGCCAGGCCAAGCGGGCCGTGGGTCCGCACCGCGATCCGCCCGGCGGCGTGTCGCCCGCGCCGCGGAAAGGTCCGTGTGGCGTACAGCGCGGCGTCGTCGCCGGCGTCGACGACGACCCGGCCCCCGAACCACGGCTCCGACGCGCCGGGCAGCGTGTCGGTCACAAGGAGGTCCACCCGTCGCGGCGCGGAGACGACCAGGCTGACCTCGGCGGGGCGGCCCTCGGTGCAGCGCTCGGGCAGCCGTCGCCGGACGTCGACGAGCCGCGGCGTCCGGGCGAGGACGACGTCGACCACGAAGAAGACCGACAGCCCGGCGAGGGCGAACGGCGCCGCCAGCCCCACCGCCGGCGCGGCGACACCCAGCGCCCCGACGACGCCGATGCCGGCGAGCAGCCACAGCGTGCGTTCGGTAGGCTCGATCATGCGCTGGTCACGCCGCCGTCGCTGTCGCTGCGGCGCCGAGCACCGCGGTCTTTTCGAGCAGCGCCTGCAGCACGCGCACGACGTCGAGCCCGTCGAGTTCGGCGTCGGTGGACAGCGCCAGGCGGTGGCGCAGCACCGGCACCGCGACCGCCTTGACGTCGTCGGGCAGCACGTAGCTGCGCCCCTGCATCAGCGCCCGGGCCTGCGCGGCGCGCACCAGCATCAGGCCCGCCCGCGGCGACGCGCCGAGGCGTAGCGAGTTCGACGCGCGGGTGCCGTGCAGCAGGTCGAGCACGTAGCGGCGCACGCTGTCGTCGACCCGCACGGCGGCGGCGCTGCCTTGCAGGGCACGCAGCGTCTCGCGGTCGACGACGGCGGCGGGCAGCGTCGCGCGGTGGCGCGCGCCGCCGGCGAGCAGCGCCAGCTCGGCCTCGGGAGCGGGGTAGCCGACGACGATCTTCAGCAGGAAGCGGTCGGTCTGGGCCTCGGGCAGCGGATAGGTGCCCTCGAACTCCAGCGGGTTCTGCGTGGCGACGACGAAGAACGCTGCGCCGAGATCGTGCCGCGTGCCGTCGAGGGTGACCTGTCGCTCCTCCATCGCCTCGAGCAGGGCCGCCTGCGTCTTGGGCGGCGTGCGGTTGATCTCGTCAGCGAGCAGCACCTCGCAGAACACGGGGCCCTTGTGGACCTCCCACGTGCGGGTCTCGGGCGAGTAGACCCGCGTGCCGCACAGGTCGGCGGGCATCAGGTCGGGAGTGAACTGCACCCGGGCGAATTGCAGGCCGGTGGCGGCGGCGACCGCGCGCGCCAGCAGCGTCTTGGCGACGCCGGGCACGCCCTCGAGCAGCACGTGCCCCTCGGCCAGCAGCGCCGTGAGCACGTCGTCGAGGGCCTGCTCCTGTCCGATCACGGTGGCGCGCAGGGCGCCCCGCAATCGCTCGATGGTGGTGGCGGCGGCGCGGACATCGTCTTGGGTCGGGGGCGGTGTCGGTGTGTTCATCGGTGTCCTCGGCGCGAAGGGGGCGGCGGGGCGTGGGTGGAGGGGGCGCGGGCCGCCGGGCGCCCGTCGCGCCGCGCGCGCGCCAGCACGGCGGCGAGCCCGCGTACCCGCGTCTTCGTGGTGGGGACCGGCAGCACGTCATCGTCGTCGGGCGGATCGCCGGCGCGCGGGGCCAGCGCCAGCAGCGAGCCGAGCACGAGCAGCACGGCGGCGACGAGCGCGGCCACCGGGCCGGGGCCCTCGAGCAGCGCCCGCCGGGCGAGGGCGCGGCCCCGGCCGGTGTGGTGCCGCTCGTCCACCAGCACCGCGCGACCCTGCGCCAGCCAGCGCAACCACGACGCACCGTCGCCGTCGGCGAGGCCGTCGTTGGCGAGGCTGCTCGCGCTCGCGAGGACGACGACGTCGCCGCGACCGAGGGCGCGCGTGACGACCACGGGGACTCCGTCGACGGCGGCGAGGGGCACGAGCCCAGGCTCATCGGTCAGCGCGAGGCGCGCGCGGTCACGCAGGCGGACGCCGACGGGCAGGCCGGGCACCAGCGGCAGCGCCGTCGTCACGGTGGCGGCGTCGTCGTCGATGACACAGTCGACGCCCACGCGCGCCAGGAGAGGCTTGAGCCGCTTCGTGCGGCGGCGCTCGCCGTCGCACAGTACGACGAGGCGGGCGCCGCCGCCGGCCAGCGTGAGGAGCTCGTCGACCTCGTCGGGGGCCAGGCCGTCCTGCTCCGGCGGCGGTACGAGCACGAGCAGCGCGGCGCTGCCGCCGGCGAGGCTGGCGGTGGCGCTCGCGAGGGGGCCGAGGACGCGCGCGGCGCGGACCGCGACGCCGTCGTGCTCGAGGAGCAGGCGCGCGGCGAGCAGGCCGCGCGGGGCGCCGTTGTCGATGCTGGCGGTGGGGTCGCCGCGCCCGGCGGCGCCGGCGCCGCGCAGCGCGACGCCGCCGACGACGATGACGAGCGCCGCGACGAGCAGCGCGCGCCCGAGGGGGGCGGCGGCGGGGATGACCGGCGTGCTCATGCCGCGCCGTCGATCGATGGACGGGCGGCGCCGTCGATCCGCGTGACGGCGTCGTCGACGGCGGCCAGCAGACGGCGGGTAGCCGCGCCGTCGACGTCGCCCCCGTAGAAGAGCGCGTCGAAGAGCGCGAGCGCCGTGGCGATGGCGGGGGCCACGGCCGGGGCGACGCGCGGGCGCAGGCGCGCGAGGATCTCGGATGATGTCCGTGATGGACGGACGGCCTCGGCGTCGACCTCGCCCACGCGAGCGAGCAGCGCTGCGCGCAGCAGCAGCGCGGCCCGGCGCGGATCGACCTCGAGCGTCTGCAGCGCCTCGGTGCGCCAGCTGTCGAACGCGCGTGCGCGCTCGCGTTCGACGCGCACGACGTCGACGCGCCCCGCCGAAGAGCCGGCGCGCCGCTGGCGACGCGCCAGCCGCACGCCGACGACAGCTGCCACCGTCGCCAACGCAGCGAGGTAGAGCGTCCGGGTGTTGTGGGCGAAGGACTGCATCACCTCGCTCTCGAGCAGCTCTTCGAGGAAGCGCCACAGGCGGTCGAGCAGGCGGTCGAGCGCGTCTTCGTCGGCGCGGACGCCGGCGAACCGGGGGTCGGCGAGGAGCCGACGGATGTCGGCGCGGGCATCGGCGACGCCGGACGCTGCGCACGCGAAGTGCACCGCCGTCCGCGCCGCGTCGAAGGCGGCGCCGCGTCGTCCGTCGCGGCCTTGATCATCGCGCGCGCGCTGTGCGACGGCCGGTGGCAGCGCAGCCAGCAGCGCCTCGAGCGCACCGCCGTGGCCCGGATCGCGGGGGACGTCGCTGCCGTCGAACGCGGCCAGGTGGGCCAGCGCGCCGCCGCACCACTCCGGCGGCGTCGCCACGAGGTGCAGCGTCAGGATGAGCGCGGGGCCGGTCACGGCGTCGAGTCAGGTTACGGGGCCGGCGACAGCGTCCGACCGAGGTCGTAGCCCTCGAAGCGCACGCGCAGGTCCAGGGCGAAGAAGCACAGCAGGAACGCCGAGAAGGGCAGCACGGCGGCGTTGGTGGCCACCTCGAGCAGGCCCAAAGGCACCATGAACCACACCGGCAGCGCCGCGAGCCCCGGCAGCGCGCCGTCGGCGAAGGACCAGCCGGTGACCGCGGCGATCGCGAGACGGGGGACGAGAAAGAGGCTCTGCAACGTGCTTGCGAGAGCGAGGCCAATCAAGAACAGCACGCTCAGACGGAACCGCGGCGTCTCGCTGAACGGGAGCCCGCGCGGCGCCGTCAGCGCCGCCGAGCGACGAAGGGCCGCGAACCCAGAGCGACCCTCGGTGACGGCGACGGCGGCGTACAGCGACCAGCGCAGCGTCACGACGATCACGCCGGCGAGCGCCAGCAGCGCGCCGAGGACCGCCGCGGGCAGCACCAGCAGCGGCTGCTCGGCGGCGACGGCGACGACGACGCCGGCGCCGATCGGGACCGCCGCGGTGATCGCCGGGACGAACAGGGCGCCGAGCAGGAAGAGCACGCCGGTCAGCACCACCGTGGCGCCGCGGTCCACGGCCCGTCGCAGGGCGTCGCCGACGCTCACCGGCTGTCCGGCGGCCAGCCGCTCGCCCACGCCAATCACCCCTGTCGACAGCAGCTGCTGCACGACGAACGAGCCGAGCCCGGCGCCGACGGCGGCGAGGAAGCTCGACGCGACGGTCGACAGCAGGGCCCAATCCGGCGATCCGGCGTCGGCCAGCTGCGCCGACACCCGCAGCAACAGGTGCTGCGTGACCTCGCGCAACAGCAGGTCGACGGCGCAGAACGGGACGCAGAAGGAGAACACGACGAGGAACGAGCGCCGCAGGGCGTCGACGGCGTCGGTGATGACCTCGCCGGTGCTGCGCGGCACGGCGGGCAGGGCGGCGAAGGCGGGAGCGTCGGGCATGAGGAAACGCTACACCACCGACGCCATGCTCACCGCGCTTGATCGCCGCTTGGCGTCGTGGCCCCGAACGGCAACACTCTCTCGGACTCCCGCCTGGAAGGCCCATGTCGTTGCTTCGACTTCCACTGCTCGTCTTCGTCTTCGCCCTTGCTGCGTTCGCCGTGCCTGCCGTGGCCGACGTCGCGCTCCCGCCTCCGCCAGCCGTCGTTGCCGGCGAGACGGCCGCTGTCGCTGGCGTCGAAGGCGCGGCGCCGGCGCCCCCGGCAGCGTCCGTGACGTCGCCGAGCGCGCGGGCGGGCTGCACCGACGTCCCCGCGGCGATGACGACCGCCGCCGCGTCCGACGACGGCTCGCTGCAGGCGCGCCTGCGGGGGGCGCTGTCGGCGGGGAACCTGTCGTTCGCGATCTTGCTCGTGCTCCTCGGTGGTCTGCTGACGGCGCTGTCGCCATGCGTCTATCCGCTCATCCCGATCACGCTGTCGATCCTCGGCGCGCGCCAGGCCGGCAGCCCGCGCAAGGGCTTCTTCCTCGCGGCGACCTACGTCGCCGGGATGGTCGTCCTGTACACGGCCCTCGGCGTGTCGTTCGCGTCGGCGGGCATGCTCGCCGGGTCGGCGCTGCAGTCGCCGTGGGTCACCATCGGCGTCGCGGCCTTCTGCATCGTGATGGCGGCGAGCATGTTTGGCGCCTTCGAGCTGGTGCTGCCGTCGGCGTTGCAGACGCGGCTGTCGCAGGCCGGCGGCGGCGGCTTCAAGGGCGCCTTCGTCATGGGCCTCGTCGCCGGGATCATCGCGGCGCCGTGCACCGGGCCGGTGTTGTCTTTCATCCTCACGCTGATTGCGCGTGAACACGATGTATTGAAGGGCGCAGTCCTGATGTTCTTCTATGCGCTGGGAATGGGCCTGCCGTTCCTCGTGCTGGGCACGTTCTCCCAGATCATCGCGCGCCTGCCGAAGTCCGGCCGCTGGATGGAGACGGTCAAGAGCGTCTTCGGCCTGCTGATGCTCGGCGCCGGCCTGTACTACCTGCAGATCGGACTGCCGGCGGTGGCGTCGCTGTTCGCGCCGCTTGGTGCCCACGGCCTGCTGCTCGGCCCGCTGCTCATCATCGTCGGCGTCGTGCTCGGCGCGCTGCACCTGAGCTTCAAGTACACGTCCCCGGTCGAGAAGCTACGCAAGGGCGGCGGCGTCGCGCTGGCCACCACCGGGCTCGTCGCCTTCCTCGCCTGGACGAACGCGCCGGCGCAAGCGGCCGAGGCCGCCGTCGCGCCTTCGTCGACGACGGGGCTCCCCGCGACGACGGCGCCGGCGATCACCTGGCTGAAGGTCGGCGCGCAGCCCACTGCGCTCGTCGAGTTCGACCGCGCGGTGGCGCAGGCCAGGCGCGACTGCAAGCCGGTGATGATCGACTTCGGCGCCGAGTGGTGCATCGCCTGCAAAGAGCTCGACAACCTCGTCTACGTCGAGGCCGCCGTCATCGCCGAGGCGCAGCGCTTC